>JBCBMN010000006.1:0-35151 GCA_039822745.1 Pseudomonadota bacterium
GGCTTCTGCCTCACCTTGCGCTTCGAGGCGCAGCGCCTCTGCCCGGTTGGTGGCCGCGTCTTTCTCAGCTTCGGCTTCGACCTTGACCTGGATCGCTTCACGCTCGGCTTCCTTGGCCGCTTCGATCAGTTCGATCTTCTTGGTACGCTCAGCGATCTCGCTTTCGCGCGACGTGGCAACCTGCTCTTCGGCAGCCACCGCAAGGGCTCGCGCGGCATCGGCTTCGGCCTTGGCCTGGCTTTCCTCGCGAGACTTGTTCTGAACCGCGATCTGCTGTTCCTGCCGGGCAATCTCAAGCGCACGGACCTGATCGATCCGAGCCTCTTCAACTGTCCGGTCGGCTTCAATCTGCTGGCTGTCGACTTCCTTCTTGGCCTGAATGCGAGCGGAGTCCGCTTCACGCTCACGCATGGCTTGCTCGCTGGCGATTTCGGCCATTTGTGAAGCACGGCGGATTTCGACCTCACGCTCCTGCTGAAGTCGCGCATATTCGGTGTCGCGACCGATTTCGAAGCTGCGCTGATCCGCTTCGAGGTTCTTGCCCTCCATCTGGACGCGCGTATCCTGCTCGATGTCGTTGCGCAGTTTCTTGCGCGCCTCGATCTGCTCGGTCAGCTTGGTCAGACCTTCTGCGTCAAACGCATTGTTGGCGTTGAAGTGCTCAATGCTTGTCTGGTCGAGGCCGGTGAGCGAGACCGATTCCAGCTCAAGCCCGTTCATCGCCAAATCGTTCGAGGACACTTGCTGCACCTTCTGAACGAAGTCAGCGCGCTGTTCGTGCAGTTCGTTCATGCTCATGCCGGCCGCAACCGAACGCAGAGCGTCGACGAACTTACCTTCGACGAGGTCCTTGAGCAGTTCGGGCTGCATCGTACGCTGGCCTAGCGTTTGCGCTGCCATGCCGATGGCGCCAGCATCTGGGCGCACCCGGACATAGAATTCCGCCTTCACATCGATCCGCAGCCGGTCGAGCGTGATCAGCGCCTCGGTGTCGCGGCGTACGACGCTCAATACCAACGTGTTCATATTGACCGGCATGGTCTCGTGGAACACCGGGAAGACGAGCGCGCCGCCATTCATGACGACCTTTTCCCCGCCCACACCTGTGCGCACGAACGCGGTTTCCTTCGAGGCCCGGCGGTAAAGTGTCGTGAGGAAGACAAACATTCCAAATAGGGCGACCAGTACGACCCCGGCGATGATGGCATAATCAAATAGTGCTTCCATGATTTCTCCTGTTGCTTTCTAGAGCCGACATGCAGGACCGGAGCGGTTTTCGGGGACCGCTCAGCCGATCTGCAGCATCGGGCTTTCGTAACGAACCGCGTAGAACGTCTCCCCCTCGCGCCGCACGAGGAGGACGGTTTCGCCCTCACTCAAAGCAGCATCTGGATCATGCGGTTCAACCATTACAAAATGGGGATGCCCGTGAATATCGAGCACCCTGGAACGCGCGGGACTTCCCAGCTTTGCAGTGCCGATTTGAATCTCGGCATCGCGACGCACCAGAGAATCGAGCGAGACGGCGCTCGTTTCATCCTGAGGAAGTAACCGCGCAAGCGGACGGGTAAGCACGCTGTTAATCGGCAGAGCGGCAAGCCCAGCCAGCACAGCAGCGAGAGCAGGGCTGAGCGGTTCGCCAACTAACGCAATCAGAAGCTGCTGCCCGACTATACCAATTATGGCGAACAACAGCAGAAGCAGCATCAGCCAAATCAGGAAGGGCACTTTGCCCAACCCCAACAGGCTAAAGGCACTCGCAACCCAGCCGCTTGGCGCCAATGCATCGGGATCAACATCAAACTGGCCATCGCTGCCAAGATCGGCATCAATATCGACATCACCGGCATCGAACATATCACCAAGGCCGAGTATTTGCCCGAGGCTGATCATCACAATCACAATCATGGCGAGTGAAAATGGCAGGTTATATGTTTCAAGAAGAGTCATCGTATCTCACGCGCAAATAGAGAGGCCACGACAAGCGCAACCTTTGTTTTCCAGATTTTTCCCATGGACATGATGTAACAGAATGTTTCTGAAAAAGATAGAAAAATCGGATCGTGTTGCCTGATAGAACTCATATCAGCATTATATCTTCGCAGCGCTCTTGAATTGTTATTTGAAAATACCCAGATCGGCAGCTTGCCAGTTCCCCGATCAGGCCCGAATCCGAAGCGGGAGAGACTTTAAGCCCCCTACGAAAGTGCTCGTGGCGCGTTTGGGTTCTCCGGCCAGCTCCACTGTCTCCACCCGGTCCAGCAGGGCCTCGAACAGGATGCGCATTTCGAGCCGCGCGAGGTGCAGTCCCAGGCATTGATGCGCACCCGCTCCAAACGCCAGATGACGGTTGGGTGAGCGAGCCGCATCGAAATGGCGCGGATATTCAAACTGCGCGGGATCGTGATTGGCGGAGACGTAGTTGATCATCATCCAGTCGCCTTTGCGAATCAGCTGCCCGCCCACTTCTACATCCTCGGCCGCCGTGCGCATGAAGTGCTGCACAGGGCTGGTCCAGCGGATTGCCTCTTCCACGATACCCGGCAAAAGCGAGCGGTCTGCACGCACACGCGCCCATTGCTCCGGGTCTTGCGCCAGCGCCTGCATCGCGCCCGCAGTTGATGCGCTGGTTGTGTCGTGACCTGCGGTGGCGACGATGATGTAATATCCCGCCATATCGCGCGGCGGCAGCGGCTTTCCATCGACAAGCGCGTTGGCGATCACGCTCGCCACATCGTCGGTAGGGTTAGCGCGGCGATCCTGAGCCAAAGCCCCAAAGTAGTCTTCAAACGTCTTCACCGCCCCTGCGACCAGTTCAACGACCTGTTCAGGCGTCATCTTGTCCATGCCTGAACCGGAGAGATCCTTGTCCTGCCCGCCGAAAAGCTGCTGTGTCAGCATCTGCATCAGCGGCTCATCTTCGGGCTTTACGCCCAGGATCTGCATCACCACGCGCAAGGGATAGGGGCCGGAGACCAGCTCAACGAAGTCCAGCTCAGGCCCCGCTTCGATCATCGCATCGACCGTGCGCGCGGCCAGCGCCCGGATTTCACCTTCGATCTGCGCCAGATTGCGCGGCATGAACCAGTCTTGCGTTAGCTTGCGATATTTGGGGTGAATGGGCGCATCAAAAACGACCAGCGAATCCACCAGCATGTTCGAACCCGTTGCCTGACGGCTGAATTCGATGGCCTGTTTGAAAGCAAACACAACGGGCCGCGGATTGTTGAGAAAGGTCGCGTTGTCCTTCGAGATACGCATCACATCTTCGTGCCGGCTGATGAACCAGAACGGATCGAACAGGTCTGGGTTCTCGGGCACCACTTTGGCGACCGGCATCGTCTTGCGGATATGATCAAAGGTGTCGAGCAGACCATCCCACTCGGCATAGCCGTGCGGATCGATGACAGCTTTCGCAAGCGGTGTGGGAAGGACCGCCGGATCGCCGCTCATTACGCCGACTCTTTTGCTTTGGCTTCATACTCGTCGCGCAATTCCCGCTTGTAGAGCTTGCCATTGGCTTCGCGGGGTAATTCAGCACGGAAATCAAACAGTTTGGGCATCTTGATCCGCGCCAGATTAGGAGCGAGAAATTCGCGAAGTTCCTCTTCGAAGGCGCTGCCTGCCAGCCCCATATCCATCGGCTGGACCACCGCGACAACCTTCTCGCCCAGATCAGGGCACGGCGCGCCGATGACCGCTGCGTCCATCACTTTGTCATGCGTGACGAGCAAGTTTTCGATCTCCTGCGGGTAGATATTGACCCCGCCCGAGATGATCATGTGGCTCTTGCGATCGGTCAGATAAAGAAAGCCGTCCTCATCAAGATGACCGATATCGCCCAGCGTCATCCAGCCCTTTGGGTGCATGGCCTCAGCCGTTTTTGCCTCATCATTGTGATAGGATGGCAGGTTGTCGTTCTCGAAATAGATCAGGCCGTCACTACCAGCGCTCACCTCTTCGCCATCCGGACCGCAAATATGCACCTGTCCGTGGATCGCGACCCCCACCGTTCCGGGATGCGCGAGCCAGGCTTCGCTTCCGGCAAAGGTCATGCCGATCTGTTCAGAGCCGGCATAATACTCATTCACAATCGGGCCCCACCACTCGATCATCTCGCGCTTGATCGGCACGGGGCATGGCGCAGCGGCGTGGAGCGCGCGTTTGTGGCTCGACAGATCGTATTTTGAACGGATCGCCGGATCGAGCTTCAAAAAGCGGACAAAGTGCGTGGGCACCCATTGGCTGTCCGTGACCTTATAGGTGTCAATCGCCTTGAGAGCTTCCTCTGGATCGAACTTCTCCATCACGACGACGGTCCCGCCAAGACGATGCACAATCGCCGACCAGCCGAGCGGCGCGGCGTGGTAAAGCGGAGCAGGCGAGAGATAGACCATCGTGCCATCATCGGGCATCCCCACACCCAATGTCGCCAGTCCCAAAAGCGGCACTGGCGCTTGTGGATCGGGATCTTCAGGCGGTGCAGGTTTCACACCCTTGGGGCGGCCTGTGGTGCCGCTGGAATAGAGCATGGTCAGGCCTGCATACGGATCGGCCACCGGCGATGTGCTGTGACGATCAAGCTCAGCGGCAAAATCATCAGCGGCTTCGCTGTCCATGACCAGCACTTCGAGGTCAGGGCATTCATCACGGATGACTTCGAGAACATCGGCAAACCGCGTCGAAGTCACCAGCAGCTTCGCTTCGCTGTCTTTAAGGATATAGGCAATCTCAGGGCCAGTCAGCCGAGTAGAGATCGGCACCAGCATCGTGCCCACGCGCTGCGACCCCCAATTGAGCACGTAATATTCAAGCCGGTTTTCAAGCAGCACCGCGAAGGCATCGCCTCCAGCCGCGGTCGGCCCCATCCCTCTTGAGCGGAGCAGATGTCCGAACTGATTCGAGGCTGCATCCAGCTCGGCATAGGTCATCTGGGCGCCGCTTCCGGTCATGATGACGGCAGGATGGTCGGGTCGTGTCGCGGCATGCGCGATAGGGTGCTGGCTCATGTCTCTCTCCACTGGCGCTGAGTTCTAAGCCTGTTTGCAAGGCCCGCTCATCCGCTCTGTCTCTCCAATTGAGAAATTTAACGAGCCGTTCGCGTCACTCAAGCGAAATCGAAAAGGGCGAGCCGGGGTCCAAACCGTGCACAGCGAAAAAGGCGCAAAAAAAGGCGGCGGGATTGCGTCCCGCCGCCCATACTCGGACACCCTCTCCAATGTCCGACCCGCTTCTCGGCGGGTTAACTCTTGGTCGCGTTACTGGCCGCTCTGGCCGGTTAGCTGATCGCTTTGTACGCCTGGACGCTGACGTCCGGCGGGATCAGTGCCTTGCTCTTCAGAGAGCGCGGCCCGCGTCGATTCCTCTTTCATATAGGGAATTGGGTTGACTGCAACCCCTTCGACACGAACCTCATAATGCAAGTGGGGGCCGGTGGAACGCCCCGTGGACCCTACGTAACCGATGAGATCGCCCTTTTTTACGTCCTGTCCATCAGCCACCAAAAGCTTGGACAAGTGCGCGTAGCGGGTCTCAAGGTCGGCACCGTGATCAATGTAAATCACGAGGCCATAGGAACGCGAACGATCCGCTCTGGAGATTGCTCCATCAGCCGTTGCGTAAACCGGAGTGCCTGTCGGCGCCGCGAGATCGATCCCCTTATGGCGCTTGCGACGACCCAGAACAGGATGCACGCGCATGCCATAGGCGCTGGTAAGTTGCCCAGCATTCAATGGGTTGCGCGAGGGAACAGAAACCGGGCTGTCAATGGTAGGCGCAGTGACGGGCGCAAAAGGATCTGGCCCAGCCGTGTCCAAAGCAGTCCAGCGCGAGAACAATTCGCGGAAGCCCGGATCGCCTTTGGCAAGCTGATCTTCTTCAACAGCATCAATCGGCGCAGTGATGTCAACAGCTGTCGACGCAGAGCTGTTGGCCGCGGCAGGCGCGTTACAAATCGCCGCAAAAGCGACGCTCAAAACTGCAATGGTCTTGGGAGTCTTTTGTCCCAAAAAAATTCGCATTCGGACCCGTTCCTCGTTGCTGCCTCACCCGGCATGACGCTGCGTTCTTCTGTTCTTGCGCCAATGTGCTGCGGTGGTTGGCCGCCAAACGTGATTAGGCGCTAAGTATCGGGGCGATTCATTAAAGTGCAATCTCTGCATAAAAGTCGCGCGACAAACCGGCTGCAAGACGCGCTGAGTCGTTGAACGGGGGCTTAACAGCCCCTCTGAAATGCTCGCGCACTAGGGATTTCCATAGGGTTTCCGGTTGGCTTCCGAGATTCTGAGCCAGTGCGACAAAATGCTTTGTGCCAAAGGCGACATGGCGAATTTCGTCGTCAAGGATCCGTTTGAGAATTGTCGCACCGTTGTCGTCGCCCGCTGCCTGCACCCGTTCCAGAGTGGCGGGCGTTACGTCCAGTCCCCGCGCTTCGAGAACCATCGGAACAATCGCCAGCCGCGCCGCCACATCATGCCGGGTCGCATGTGCAGCCTGCCATAAACCGCCATGCGCAGGCAGCGCGCCGTAATGGCTGCCAAGCGTGCGCAGTTTCCGATCAAGTAGGGCGTAATGCATCGCTTCATCCGCCGCGACACTCAGGAAATCGCTGACAAATTCCTCACCCATCTGACCACCAAAGCGCCCCGCCATATCAAGCGCCAGATCAATCGCGACGAACTCGATATGCGCCAGGCTGTGCCACAGAGCGATCCGCGCGCGCTCCGATCCGCCCTTGCCGCGTTTGGGCATTTTGTTGGGGGGCAGCAATTCGGGAGCTTCAGGCCGCGCCGGGTCGTCCGGCATGCTCTCATCAAAGACGAATGCGAGCTTCCCCTGCCTCCATGCTCGCGCCACCTCGCGCGTGGCAAAGCATTTTGCACGCGGCTCCGCGGTCAGCAGCGCGGCACGGATGGCAGAGGCAACGCTTTGCATTGGGCCTAGAGGGCTTTGGCTGCCGCCAGCACTTCTTCGGCGTGACCTTTGACTTTAACCTTGGGCCAGACCTGAGCGATCGTGCCATCAGCGCCAACAAGATAGGTGGTGCGGACCATGCCCATGTAGGTTTTGCCGTACATCTGCTTTTCGGTCCAGATGCCCAGCGCATCGGACAAGCCGCCCTCTTCGGCATCGGTCGCCAGCGGGGTCGTAAGATCGTGCTTGGCGATGAAATTCTGGTGCTTCTTGGCGCTGTCTTTCGAAACTCCGAGCAGTTCAACGCCAGCCGCTTCAAAATCACCCTTTAACGCGGAGAAATCCTTTGCCTCGGTGGTGCATCCGGGCGTGTTGTCTTTGGGATAGAAAAAGACAACCAGCTTCTTACCCGCATAATCGCTTGGTTTTACTGTGCCACCGTCAGGCGTGCCCATTGCGATATCGGGCATGGCATCGCCGGCTGCGGGAAAATCGCTCATTATTGTGCTCCGTTCTCAATCATTGAGGTGATGCGTCGGAAATGTTTGCACCAAAGGTCTGGTTCCAGACGGCGCATACACGCCCGCGCGCTTGAGTGAAATTGTCGAGCAAAGTGGCATAGTCCGGCGCGTAACAAGCCGCTGCCAAAGCGCCCGCAGCGCAGGCCGGTGGCTCTGCCCCGCCGGGGGCTAGCAGCCGCAAGGCAACAAGCATGCGCGTGAGCAGATCATAGTCCTGGCGGAAATCAGCGGGGAGCAAGTCGGCGTCAATCAACGCCGGGATCGCCGTGCCAAGATCAGGCGAATAGGCCTTTGGGACATGCTCGGCGAGCGGGGCTCCACCGTTCGTGACCCCTCGCAATTGCAGGAAGTGGACCAGAAACTCGCAATCGATCAACCCGCCCCGCAATCGCTTGACATCCAGCGGACCCGTCGGCGTTTTGTGCAGCGCCATCTGAGCGCGCATATCGCTGATATCGGCGCGGACCGCATCAGCATCGCGTTTTCGGCGAAGTACCGTATCCATGATGGCATCCACCCGTCTGCGCCCCACCTCAGAGCCAACCAGGACCCGCGCGCGCGCCAAGGCCATATGCTCCCACGTCCATGCGGCCTCTTTCTGATATTTCTCAAAGGCTTCGCAGCTGACCGCCAAAGGGCCTTGCGCACCTTGCGGGCGCAGCCTTGTATCAACCTCGTACAGCGCGCCCTGCGCTGTGGGCACCGACAAGGCAGCCGTCACCCGACCCGCAAGCCGGTTGTAGTAATGGGTCGCAGACAAAGAGCGCGCCCCATCGGACTTGCCCGAGATATTGCCCGCAAACAGATAGACCACATCAAGGTCAGAGGCGTGCGTCAAAGCGCCTCCACCAAACCGGCCGAGCCCCAGCACAACCAGTTCGCTGCCTTCGATATGTCCGTGGCGCTGGCTAAACTCGGTATGGGCTGCAGGAACGGCCAGCTTCAACGCGGCTTCAGCAATGCGGGAGAGAGCCGCACCAATGTCGAGCGGATCGGCCAGCCCTTCGATCAGCTGGATGCCAAGTGCAAAGCGCATTTCCCCTGTGACCCGGCGGATCGCATCGAGTAGCGCTTCGTAGTTGCCCCGCCCTGCTGCCCGCGCAAAATGGTCTGCAATCTCTTCAACAGTTCCCGGAAGTTCCAGCGCGTCGCGGTCCATCAGGATGTCGAGCAATTCAGGCCGGCGCGCCAGCTCATCAGACAAAGTGGGCGCTAGTGTGAGCGCTCCCACAAGCCGCGCAAGCAGATCGGGACGGGCGTTGAGCAAACGGAAAAGCGTCACCGCCGAGGAGGCGCGCTCCAACAGGCTCTCCCACCGTGTAAGTGCGCGCATGGGATCATCGCTCGCCGCCAAGGCTTCGAGCAAAGCAGGCGTCAGCTCATCAAACGCCGCCAGAGCCTGCTCGCTGCGCAATGTCTGATAGCGCCCATCCCGCCACGCTGCGATGCGGGCTGCAAGATCCTTTGCATTGGCAAAGCCGAGCGTACCAAGCTGCTCTTCGCGCTCCTGACTGGGCATCGGACCGGGGGCGATTGCCTGAACGGGCTGCTCCGGCTGTCCAATGAGTTCCGCATAGATTTCAGCATTTTGATCAGTCAACGTGCTTAACTGGCTGATCAAAGCGCGGCTATCAGGCAGCCCATCAAGCCGCGCGACCTCCTCAAGCGCATCACTTTCGGGAAGCGCGTGCGTCTGGCGGTCATTCACCATTTGCAGGCGATGCTCAATCACCCGCAAACGATCGTAGTTTTCGCTCAGGTTGCGCGCATGGTCAGGCCCGATTCGCCCAGCCCTTGCCAAAGCGTCGAGAGCCTCGCGCGTGCCGCGAACCCTCAGAGCAGGATCGCGACCGCCGTGAATGAGCTGATGCGTCTGGACGATAAATTCGATTTCGCGAATCCCGCCGCGCCCGCGTTTGACGTTGAAGCCGGGTTCCGGGTTGAGCGGGCCATCATCCGCGCCGCGAATGCGCGCGGTCAGCGAACGGATCTGTTCCATCGCGCCAAAATCGAGATTGGTTCTCCAGATAAAAGGCCGAATGGTCTCAAGAAACGCCTCTCCGCCGGCAATATCTCCTGCCGCCGCCCGTGCTCTGGTGAAAGCGGCGCGCTCCCACGGAAGAGCGGCGCTTTGATAATGCTCCAGCGCGAGGGAGACAGGCACCGCTAAAGGACTGATTTCGCTGGCTGGTCGCAATCGCAGATCAACCCGCGCCACATAACCTTCGCCGGTATTCTCGGACAGCAGTTTGACGATCCGCCTTGTATAGCGCTGCGCGGCATCGCCCGGATCATCCTTGGCAAGAACCGGCAGTTTTGCGGGGTCGTAGAGCAGGATGGGATCAATATCCGAAGAATAGTTGAGCTCGCCTGCGCCCTGCTTGCCCAGAGCAAGCGCGATAAAGCCATCGGCACTATCCGCCCCGGTGCGTTCAGCAATGGCAGTTCGGATCGCGCGGTCGAGCGCGTAGTCTGCAAAGCGCGTGAGTTCACCCACAACCTGCGCCAGCGAATACTCGCCCGCCAGATCGCCAATCGCCAAAGTGGTCGCCAGCGCAAGCCTTTCGCGGCGCAGGCCAACCCCTGTATCCTCATGCGCACCGCGCGCCCGCGCCCATTCTAGCGCTTCGTCAGCCTTCCCTGCGGCCAGCAAGTCAGCAAGATCAGGCAGCCGGTCGAGCGAGCGTTTGAGAAAAGGCGCGTAGCGGCGCGCGCGTTCCAGAGCATCGTTCCAGGCGGCGGTTTCGACCATCGCGCATTGCCTTAGGCGCGCGTCCTCTCTTGCGGCAAGCGCGAAGGGGTGTACTGGCCCTCCGATGACGCAATTGCTCATGCCTCCCGAATGGGCGCCACAAGAGTGGCTATGGATCGGCTTCCCGCATCTGGCCGAGGAATGGCCGGGCTTTCTGGAGGCAGCGCAGGTTCAGATCGCCGCTTTTGCAAACGCGGTGGCCGAAAGCGGGCAGGAGGTCCGGCTGCTGGTGCGCGATCAGGCGAACGAAGCGCGGGCTCGCTCGCTGGTGAGCGCGGCAGTGAAGCTTGAACGCCGGGTCTATGGCGATATCTGGCTGCGCGACACAGGTCCTCTGGTTGTGAGCGACAAGGGTGCAAGGGTCGCTCGGCGATTTGCCTTCAATGGCTGGGGCGGCAAGTACGAGATGCCCGGCGATGAAACTATCGGCGCAGAATTGGCGCGGGATTCGGGTTTAGTGCTCACACGCTCTCCCATGATCCTCGAAGGCGGTGCTGTGGATGGCGATGGGACCGGGCTGGCGGTAACGACAGAGCAATGCCTGCTTAACCCCAATCGCAATTCGGGCATGGCGCGCGACGCCATCGAAGCCGAGCTTGCATGCACGCTTGGATTTGAGCGGCTTGTCTGGCTCGGCGAGGGGCTTGTGAACGATCACACAGATGGCCATGTCGACAATCTGGCGCGCTTTGTGGCTCCCAATCGACTGGTTGTTCCAACGGCCACTGGGGATGATGATCCCAACGCGCACATTTATGAGGATGCCGCCCATCGCGCGAGCGAAGCCGGGGTGGATGTGGTCCGCATTCCCTCTCCCGGACTGATTGAGCGCGCTGGCGCCGTGGAGCCAGCCAGCTTTGTGAACTTTGCCATCACCTCGCACCTGGTCGTGGTACCGACATTCGGCTCGGTGCATGATGAGGCTTGTGTCGAAGCGATTGCGCAGCTTTTCCCTGACCGCGATACGATAGGGCTTCGCGCTGATGCCGTCTTGGCAGGAGGTGGGGGTTTTCACTGTGCCAGCCAGCAAATGCCAAGCGCCAAAGGCTCCCAATAGAGCGGCGTTAACGGCCTGTTAGGACTTTTGGGCGAACCCGCTGACATGCGCCACGTCCAGAGCCTCTCTACCCAAGCCCTCACCACCGCGCGGCACCAAGCCGACGCGCTGAGCACGTGGGCGAGCAGTGTCGTCGTGCTGGGTTGCGCTGCGGCTCTTGCCCTCGCTGGCCAACCGCTTCCGCTCTGAAGCCAAACCTCACAACACGGTGAAATGCTGTAACCTTCGCGTATTCTCGCGCGAATAGCCTCGTGGACGTTTTCCTGACCTGGAGCCGGATATGCCACGCACTCTCATCGCGATCACTCTGACGCTTGGCTTGGCGTTGATCTCTGTCTTCGCTGTGCAAAGCGCAAGTTCGGCGAGGCCGAGCAAGGTATCCGCGCCTGATTCTCCGGTGCTCATCGAACTCTTTACCAGTCAGGGCTGCTCCTCATGCCCTCCAGCGGACAAGCTGGCACAGCGGCTCAATCGCGAGGAAAACCTTGTCGTGATCTCGCGCCCTGTCGATTATTGGGACCGGCTGGGATGGAAGGACACGCTTGCCTCGCCAGAGAATACCGCGCTCCAACGCACTTATGCCCGCAGGGGCCTCAGCGGCTATAACGGGGTTTATACTCCGCAGATGGTCGTCTCGGGCGTGTTCGGCGAGGTCGGATCGTCGGAAGCGGCGATACGCGCGCAGATCCGTGAGGCCACCCGAAACGCAGCGCGGGTCGAGATGCGCGTTGAACCGGTCGAAGGCCGCGGTTTTGCAATTGTTCTGGCTGGCCGAAGAGAGCGCGAGGCGGAGCTGGTGCTGATGGGCGTCTCCAGCCGTGAGGACATCGTCATTGGTCGCGGAGAAAATCGCGGGCGCACCATCCGCTACACCAATGCGCTGATCGGCGAGAAAGCACTGGTCAGATGGAGTGGCGGCAAGCGTACTGTTTCAGTGAACAAGGATCAGCTCAAAATGGCAGGCGCTGATCGATTTGCCGCCGTGCTGAGAGAGCCGAATGGCGGGCCCGTCCTCGCGGCCCGATGGATGGATTGAGGCTCAGCCTAACCCAGCCGAAGCAAAGCCGCGAGAGCGGCCGCACCAAGGACGATGCCAACAAAGGCTCTCCAGACTGGATCGCTCACCCGGCCAAATGCGAGCGAGCCCGCCCAATTGCCCAGCAGGACCAGCGGGAAGAGTGAGAGGGCGAGGATCACCAGCCTCCCATCCAGAACGCCAATGGCCGCGCCCGATCCGATCCCGGCCATCGCTGCAATGCCGAAAATGCCCACCATCGAAGCCTTCGCCGTCGCGCGCGGGATGGCACGGCCAACGTAATACGGAACCACAGGAGGCCCCGGCATGGCCGCAAAGCCCGTCAAAAGCCCTGCTGACAGACCGGTTGCCGTCGTCGCTAGCCGGCCGGGCTGCTCCGCCCCGCGCTGAGGCAAGAGGATCGCCACGAAAGCCGACAGCGCCACCATCGCAATCAACACGCGCGCCAGCCCCGGCGGTGTGAGCGAAAGAACATAAAGGCCTGGCGCGGTTCCAAGGACGACAAGCGCCCCGATCACAAACGCGCTGCGTTCGGCTTCGCGCAGGATCAGCCGGATCTCGGTTAGCGAAAGCAATCCCGCCATAACGTTGATCGCCAGAACCGCTTCAATCGGCGTCAGGGTCAGCGCCAGAATCGGGACCAGCAGGATGCCGAACCCGAACCCGGTCAGCCCACGGATAAAGGCCGCGCCCAAGGTCGCCGCGATCGCTACCGCAAGCTGCGGCGCACTAAAGCCATCGAACAATTCCACCAGTGCTAGGCAGCGCGATCGGGCGCGGTTGCCGCTTCGGTCAGCATCGCAATCGCATCATCAAGCGGTAGGACCTTTTGCTCCTTTTCGCCCAGAATGCGCATCGCGACCGTGCCTTCTTCCGCCTCGCGCTTGCCGACCACAAGAAGATACGGAACCTTGGCGAGCGAGTGTTCGCGCACCTTGTAGTTGATCTTCTCATTGCGCAGATCGCTGTCGACGCGCAGGCCTGCTGCCTCAAGCTTGGCGACCGCGTCATTGGCATATTCGTCAGCGTCCGACACAATCGTCGCCACCACCGCTTGCACGGGAGCGAGCCAGCAAGGCAGGCGACCGGCAAAATGCTCGATCAGAATGCCGATAAAGCGCTCGTAAGAGCCAAAGATCGCCCGGTGAAGCATGACGGGGCGGTGCTTTTCGCCATCCTCGCCGATATAGGTCGCATCGAGCCTTTCAGGCAGCACGCGATCCGACTGGATCGTGCCAACCTGCCAGGTGCGCCCAATCGCATCGGTAAGGTGCCATTCCAGCTTGGGCGCATAGAATGCACCTTCGCCGGGCAGCTCTTCCCATTCGAGACCATTTGCCGACAAAGCATCGCGCAATTCCTGTTCAGCCTTGTCCCAATCGGCATCCGAGCCAAAGCGTTGCTCGGGCCGCAGCGCCAGCTTGATGTCATATTCGAAGCCAAAGTCGCGATAGACCCTGTCAGCCAGCGTTATGAAGGCCTGCACTTCCTCGACCACCTGATCCTCTGTGCAGAAAATATGCGCATCGTCCTGCGTGAACTGGCGCACACGCATCAGGCCGTGGAGCGCGCCATGCGGTTCATTGCGGTGGCAGCAGCCCATTTCACCCAGCCGGATCGGCAGGTCGCGATAGGACGTGATACCCTGCTTGAACACCAGCACATGCGCCGGACAGTTCATCGGCTTCAGCGCCATCCAATCAGCGTCTTTGGAGACGATCTCGCCATCATCCTCGGTGTTCGGAACCTCGTCGGGAATGACGAACATATTCTCGCGATACTTGCCCCAGTGGCCCGATTGCTCCCACTGGCGTGCATCCATCACCTGCGGCGTCTTGATTTCGCGGTAGCCGGCACCGTCCATCTTGCGACGCATATAGGCCTCCAGCTCGCGCCAGATGCGATAGCCCTTGGGGTGCCAGAAGACGGAGCCATGCGCCTCTTCCTGAAGGTGGAACAGGTCCATCTCACGCCCCAGCTTGCGGTGATCGCGCTTGCCCGCTTCCTCCAGACGATGAAGGTGAGCGTTCAGCTGCTTCTTATTGAGCCAGCCCGTGCCGTAGATGCGCGTTAACTGCGCGTTGTTCTGATCACCGCGCCAATAGGCACCTGCCGTCCGCATCAGCTTGAAGGCCTGCGGATCAAGCTTGCCGGTCGATGCGAGATGCGGTCCGCGGCACATGTCGAGCCACGCGCCCTCGCTGCCCGGCTCACCCGACCAATAGACCGTTAGCTCCTCATCTTCAGGAAGCGTCTGCGCCCACTCAGCCTTGAACGCCTCGCCTTCGCTTTCCCATTTGTCGATCAGCGCCTGACGCGACCACACTTCGCGCACCAGAGGTTTGTCCGCCTTGATGATCTCGCGCATTTTCTCTTCGATCGCGGGCAGGTCTTCGAGGCCAAACGGTTCGCGCGAGGCAGGGGCCATCACATCGTAGTAGAAGCCATCATCGGTCGCCGGGCCGAACGTGATCTGCGTGCCGGGCCAAAGCGCCTGCACAGCTTCGGCCAGAACGTGTGCGTAATCGTGGCGCACCAGTTCGAGCGCGTCTTCCTCATCCTTGGAAGTGATAAGGGCGAGCTCGGCATCGCCCTCAAACGGACGACCCATGTCGCGAACTTCGCCATCCACGCGCGCAGCGAGCGCCGCTTTCGCAAGGCCCGGTCCAATCGCGGCGGCGACATCGGCGGGGGTCGAGCCCGCTTCCATTTCGCGCACCGAACCATCGGGCAGGCTGATCTTGAACATTTGCGTCATCGTCAAAAATCCGTCTCGTTTGGCGCGGGCCTTAGGACAAGCTGGCACGCACCGGAAGAGCGGTGTTCAAGGATTTCGCCGATTTCGGGAGGACACCGCACCACCCGAAACCGGGTGGCGGAGCCGAACGCTTAACGCGCGACCGACCGCCCCCGGATATCCGAGGTTGTAGTGGTCGTAGTCGTGGTCAGCGCCTGTGCCATGGCCGACCACATAAGGGCGTGGCGTTAAAGAGTCACCCTTTAGTTGATGAAAGGCATGCGCAGGGGAGCAATCTCTTTTCCATTTTGGAAAGTGTGCTTGACATCAGACGAATCGTATGACAAGTGTCCTTTCCATAATTGAAAGGGAGCTTTACCAATGACAACCAACATCAAGGCCCTGTTATGGGGCGCCATCATCATCGCCGCCGCGCTTCTCGCGCTGGGTTTCGGGCTTAGTCAGGGTGCAGCCTTTGGGATTGTGTCCGGCCTGTCCGGCGCTGCGTGGGGTTCGCTTCGGTCCGAAATCGGCGGCGCGACCACATGCTCATTTGGCGGCCTGCAATGAACGATACTCCTCCACGCGCCATGCAATGGTGCCTCGCAGCGGCGATCTCTTCGGTTGTGAGCGCGATGGCGCTGCTGTTCTTGTGGAAGTCAAATGCCATCGGAACGACCACCGCCTATCTGTTGGCTATTGTTCCTGTCGGCCTGATGATCTTTGCGATCGTCAAAATGTTCAGCGGGGCCGCAAAGCAAGGGCGCGCCAGCCTGCGCTATCTGGCGCGCATGGCGGTTATCATGGCATTCTACCTGATCACCTTGTTTATGGCTGAACACTTTATCGAGGATCGCGGCGTGACGGGACCTTTGGCTGTCGTGTTGGCGTTGCTACCCGGCCTGTCTTTTGCGGGAGTGATCTGGATTTTCGGCGCGTTGATCGTCGAGGAACAGGACGAATTCTATCGCTTGCTCTTTGTCAGGCAGGGTCTGATTGCGACGGGTATTTCCTTCACTCTCGCTGCCATTTGGGGGTTTCTGGAGACATACAACATTGTCGACCCCGTGGCCGCATTCTGGTGGCCGACCATTTGGTGCGTCGGCATCGGGATCGGCGCGGTTGCCAACAAGTTGAAATATGGCACCTTCGGAGAGATACGATGACTGAGAACCTGTCAGCCATGCAGCGCTATATCCGCAGGCTCGGGGGTATCATGGTGGTTTATGCTACCGCTTTGATCGGCGGGCAGATTGCCATGAAGGCTGGGCTGTTGCCGCCTATGGCCGCGATACTGATTGCCCTTATCTGCGGCCTGTGCATCGCCCTGACCTTCTTCGTCATGGGACGGCTGATGGTGGAGAATCAGGACGAGTTCATCCGCCTGCTATTTGTGCGGCAGACATTGATCGCCTCAGGATTTGCCTTGAGCCTGGCAGCGATCCACGGCTTTCTGAGCGATTTCGACCTGATTGAGCGGATCGATGCCTATTGGTGGCCAGTGCTGTTCTTTATGGGCCAGTTCATCGGGCAGGTTTCCAATCGCCTCAAATACGGAACTTGGGGCACAATGAAATGAAGAACCGCCTCAAAGTGCTGCGCGCTGAACGGGACTGGTCGCAGCAGGACCTCGCTGATCGCCTCAGCGTCTCACGCCAAAGCGTCAACGCGATCGAGAAGGGACGCTACGACCCTTCGCTCCCGCTGGCCTTTAGCATTGCCGAAGTGTTCGAGCTGCCGATTGAGCAGATCTTCAGCCGGGATTGAGAGCTTACGCCCCCTGCACCTTTGCACCTGCCTTGACCGAGATGCTCTTCTTCGCAGCCAGCTGCGTCGAACGGGTCTTGATCCCTGACAGGAAACGCCATTCGGTCGTCGCAGTGCTGGGGGTGAGCTCAACGGTCATATAGCCGCGCTGCGAGGTGTCCGCCCATTTGAGTTCGTCATTCTCGCCCACCAATGCGCCAGCGATGGCAGCAGGTGGGAGCATGGAGAGATAGCTCTCATAGCCCGGCGAACTGACCGAGGAGACGCCGAATTCGACACCGACCTGCTGGCCATCCTGTGCAAGGTCAAAGCTCCACGCATTATGCGTGTCACCCGCCAGCACGACGAGGTTGGCATCAGCCTCCAACGCGGCATTGAACACGCGGGCGCGCGCGGCGGGGTATCCGTCCCATGCGTCCATATTCTGCGGAATTCCTGCTTTGCTGGCGAGAGCGGCAGCCATCAGGCGCTGCTTCGCCCAGTCGGGAATGTTGTCACCCAGCAATTCAAGGAGGTTGGACGGCGCGGACACCTTGCCCATCAGCACCTGCTGCACCAGCACCTGCCATGTCGCCCCGCGCGCGGTGGATGAGGCGAGGCCAGCGGCGAGCCACTCTTCTTGCGCTGCGCCGAGCATCTGGCGGTCGGGATTGGAGTAATCGCCTTCACGGAACGTGGTCAGCGCTTCGACCATGGCTTGCGGATTATCTTTGCCGGACAAAATCGTCGCGATGCTGAATTGCTCTTCGCGCCCTTCAAGACGGCTGTCGATACGGAACAAAGTCGCCAAGTCACCCACTTCATACGTCGCGTAGGGTTCATCGGAGATCGGCATCCACTCGCGATAGACCTTCTTTGCAATAGCCTTGCGCGTTGCCCAGTCGCCTTCAGTGTCGCTCTGGTGGTTCTCTGCGCCGTTCTCCCAGCTGTCATTCGCGCTTTCGTGATCGTCCCACACCGCGATCATCGGCAGGACCTGGTGGACCCGCTGGAGATCAGGGTCTGCGCGATAGGTCGCATAACGCAGGCGATAATCAGCGAGTGCGATGATCTCGCTGGTCGGCTGAAGGCTGCGAGCCGGATGGGTTTGCGCGGCGCTGGGATAGGTCCCTGCGCCATACTCATAGATATAATCGCCCAGATGCACAGCAAGATCGGCGTCGTTGGCTTCGACGGCGTGCGCATAGGCGTTGAACCAGCCAAAGCCGTAATTCGCGCAAGAGAACACCGCCATGCGGAATTTCTCGGTCGGCCCTTCAGGCAGAGTGCGTGTGCGGCCAATGGGCGACATCGTGCCGTCGGGCGCGACGAAGCGGAAGAAATACCAGCTGTTCGGCTCAAGCCCTTTGGCAATGCTCTTCACGCACCAGTCGCGGCTTGCGCTTGCCGTGACGCTGCCTTCCGCGAGTGGCTTGGCGAAATCCTCGGTCGCGGCGATCTGCCATTCGAGTTTCGTGTCAGCCTCGGCGACATAGCGCGTCCAGAGCAGCACGCTGCTGGCCTGCGGTTCCCCGCTCGCGACACTATGGGTGAAGCCGCTGCCAAATCCGCGCGCGCTGCCGGGGGTCGCTGCCATAGCCGCACTCGCGCCGGCAATGCCGAACAGGCCGCGCCGAGAAATCTTGGGCGAGACACTGGTGGATGAATGGGCGGGCTGCGCAATGCGGTCTGTCTTGATCATGGCGAGCGCCTACCCTCTCTCAATTGCGAAGCTGTGACACATCTTGCCTTTGAGTGGGGCGGGCTGGCAAGAGAGCGCTCGATGACTGATCTTCGCTATCATGATATGCCCGATGGGCGCCGAATTGCCTTCCGCCACACGTCTGGAGAGGGGCCGACGCTTATCTTCTTGCCCGGTTACATGTCGGACATGTCGGGCAGCAAAGCGACCGCTCTGTTTGAAAGGGCCCAGAAAGAAGGTCGCGGCTTTCTGCTGCTTGACTACACAGGCTGCGGGGAAAGCTCGGGCGATTTTGCGGACGGAACGCTCTCACGCTGGCGCGAAGAGGTACTGGCCTTGATTGCCGCCTATGTGGAGGGGCCGGTCGTGCTCGTGGGCTCCTCCATGGGCGGTTGGCTGATGCTGTTGGTGGCCGAGGAATTGCGCGAAAGCACCGCCAACCCGCTTGCCGGCATTATCGGTATCGCCCCCGCGCCTGATTTCACCACTTGGGGTTTCAGCGATCAGCACCGCGCGCAGCTGGCTGCGGGGGAGACGATTTACGAAGAAAACCCGTATGGTCCAGAGCCTACGCCGACCCATGCGGGCTTCTTTGCCGATGGCGAGGATTGCCTGATGCTCAAAGCGCCCATTGCGCTCGATTGCCCGGTTAGGCTGCTGCATGGGCGACAGGATACAGACGTACCGTGGGAAATCAGCGTGGCGCTTGCCAATGCGCTTGATACAGATGACGTACAGCTCACTCTGGTATGGGACGGCGACCACCGCCTCTCGCGCCCGCAGGA
Source organism: Pseudomonadota bacterium (assembly GCA_039822745.1). GTDB lineage: Bacteria > Pseudomonadota > Alphaproteobacteria > Sphingomonadales > Sphingomonadaceae > Erythrobacter. The sequence goes on from JBCBMN010000006.1 coordinate 19,249, forward strand.
CATCGCGCTGCTCCAGCGCACTGTGAGCGCATTTTATGAAAGCTCCTCTCCCGCGCCATGACATTGCTGCAAACCTTGCTCCCTCTCATGCTGATGCAGGTGGGGCCCAACCCGATGGGCACCAACCCGCTTGGCACGCCGGACGAACTTCTTAACCGCCCAGAGCGCCCGGCCAGCAAGAGCGATCCGGTTGGCATCACGGATCCCAATGCGGCCTGGTTGGCACAGTGCCTCACGCAATTGGAGACCGATGCAGCGCGCGCGCACACGCAAGCCCAGATCAAGCGCAATGAGGGCCTGGGGTCAGAGCGTGTCGTGGCCAATCATTGCCTCGGTCTGGCAGCGACCGAACTGGGCCTGTGGAGCGATGCGCAAATGGCCTTCACGGCCGCCCGCGACGAGACACCCGAAGATGAAGTTCGAGCCAAGGCGCGGTTCGGCACTATGGCAGGCAATGCTGCCCTTGCCGGGGGCGATGCAGCACTTGCGCTGAGCCTGCTCAGCACCGCTCTGGCCGACGCGCAGACATCGGCATCGACACCGCTCCAAGTCATCGCTGCACTTGATTCCAGCCGCGCGCTGGTCGCTCTGGAACGCGGTGAAGAGGCGCTGGCACAGCTTGAGATCGCCACCTCGCTCGCACCGCAGGAAAGCGAAGGCTGGCTGCTGAAAGCGACGCTTTTGCGGCGTCTCGATCGGCTCGGGGATGCGCAAGCAGCGATTGAGCAAGCCGTTGCGCTCAGCCCGCAGGACGCAGCCATCGGGTTGGAGGCAGGCGTGATCGCTGTCCTTTCAGGCCGCGATGATGCGGCGAGGCGCAGCTGGCAATCGGTGATCGATACGCAACCGGACTCACTGGCGGCGCAGACTGCGAAAGACTATCTTGCGCAGATTGGACCGGAAAACCCGCCGCAAGGAAGCAATCCATGACGCAATTCTCTGTCCTTGATCTCGTCCCGGTTCGCGAAGGCGGCAGCGTGGCAGAAGCCTTTGCTGCCAGCACCGCGCTCGCTCAAACGGCAGAGCGGCTTGGCTGCAAAAGGTTCTGGGTCGCAGAGCATCACGCAATGGACGGGATAGCAGGCGGAGCCACTTCCGTTGTGCTCGCGCATATCGGGAATGCGACCTCGACCATTCGGATCGGCGCAGGCGGGATCATGCTGCCCAATCACACGCCCTTCCAGATCGCTGAACAGTTCGGAACGCTTGACGCCTTGTTTCCCGGAAGAGTTGATCTTGGCCTTGGCCGGGCGCCAGGGGCTGGCCCGGAATTGCAGCGCGCTTTGCGCAAGAACCTCGCGCAAGCGGGCGAATATTTCCCGCAGGACGTCATCGAACTGCGCGCGCTTTTGACAGGCGATGTCGAACTTCCTGTGAAGGCGACACCGGGCCTTGGCGCGAAGGTGCAGATGTGGATGCTCGGCTCCAGCCTGTTTGGCGCGCAGCTCGCGGCCAAACTCGGCATGCCCTATGCTTTCGCGGCCCATTTCGCACCTGATCATCTGGATGAAGCTCTGGCAATCTATCGCCGACAGTTTCAACCCTCAGACGCACTCGAAAAGCCACATGTGATGGTGGCGATGAATGTTTTTGCTGCCGAGACCACGCAGCAAGCCGAATTCATCGCATCGAGCCAACTTCAATCCTTCGTCGCATTGCGCAGCGGCAATCCGGGGCGGCTTGCGCTGCCCGTCGCCGATTATCTCGCAACGCTTCCAGCCCCTGCGCGCGCCATGCTGGCCCATGTAGGACAGGCTGGCGCGGTCGGCACCCAAAGGGATGTGCAATCGCACATTCGAGCATTTATCGAGCGGACTGGCGCTGACGAAATTCTGCTGTGCGGATCGACATTTGACCCTGACGCACGCCTGCGCTCACTGGAACTGACGATGGATGCGATGAGCGTCGAACTTGCTGCATGACATGTGCATTTCCTTGACACAAAACTAGGGCATCAACACGCTTGCGCGACACCGGGCACTCGCGGTATCGGGAGTTCAATAAGAACGCGCGCATGAAATAAAATTCCAGCACGTACCCCTACGGCACACAGCACCGGGAGAGCCGCCGTGTCGAATGCTTCCACAGCCCCAAACTTGTCGAAGGCCGAGTTGCGCGATGCGTTGATCCCGTGCCTCAGCGCTTCGATCCTGCCGGGCGATACGCCTCTATCGGACGATGTCCTGGGGGCAACCGCAGAATTCCTCATTTCCGCTGGCTTTGACCGCGAAGTCGGCAAGAGCGCACTGCTCCTCGAAACGACGACGACCGGTCGCCGTCGTCTGCGCATTGGCATCGTCAATGACGACATGCCCTTCCTCGTCGATTCGGTGGCAGCCGTGATCAATGCGCTGGGCCTGTCGATCGAAGTGCTGGTGCACCCGCTCGTGCCAGTGCGCCGCGATGCGGAGGGGCAGCTGATTGCAGTCGGAGGGGAAGGCACTCGGCTCGAATCGATGATCTACCTTGAAACGCCGCGTGTCGATGCCCGCCAGCGCCGCGAAGTGCTGGGCCAATTGCGCACCGCCCTTGGCGATGTCCGCGCAGCGGTGAGCGATTGGCGCGATATGCAAACCGCGATGGAGAGCGATGCCTGCGCGCTCGAAATCGCTGAGGGGCCGCACGCGCGTGAAGAGGCGGAGTTTCTGCGCTGGCTCAACAAGGGAATGCTCACACAGCTGGGCCATGTCACTCGTTCGCGCGATGGCGCGCTTAGCGATGTCATGGGCATTTGCCGCGCCAGCGCGCGTGATCTTTTGGCAGATGGCTCTTACACGCGAGCCTTTGAGTGGTTCGAGCAGCCCGATGATGCAGGTGCACAGCGCACCATGCTCATCATCAAGGCCAATCGCCTCTCCAATGTTCATCGTCGCTCAGCGCTAGACCTGTTTATTGTGCCGCACCGGGAAAGCGGCAAGGTGACCGCGCTTTCGGTTCATGCCGGCGTTTGGACCAGTGCGGGCCTTTCTTCGGCGCCTGATCAAGTGCCGGTTCTGCGCTCACGCCTTTCCGCGCTCACGGCAGAATACCGTTTCAGCTCCACCAGCCATACAGGCAAGGCGCTGATCCATGCGTTCACAACGATGCCGTTCGATCTGTTGGTCGGTTTCAGCGTGGCAGATACCAAGCAACTGACGACATCGGTGATGAGCCTTGTCGACCGGCCGCGCCCCCGGCTTATCCTCGTCAGCTCACCGCTGGAACGCCACATCTACGCCTTTGTTTGGTTGCCACGAGACATGATGTCGACGGAAGTGCGGCACGAAATTCAGGGACTTCTGACGCAAATTCCTGGCGCAAAGGTGCTCGATTGGAGCGTCGACATCGAAAGCAGCGGACTGGCCATGCTGCAATTCCTGCTCGACACGCGCGAGACGCAGGGCAAACCCGATCCGACCCCGATCGAGCGTCAGCTTGAAGATTTGCTCCGCGGCTGGGGTGAAGCGGTGGAGCAAGCACTCGCGGATACCGAAGAGAGCGCCCGGGCAATCACGATCGCCATGCGCTACGCCGATGCCTTTCCGCCCAACTATCGCACTGCGTTCGGGCCAGTGGAGGCTGCGCTCGACATCAACCGGCTGCGCGAATTGGCAGCCATTGCCGGGCGAACCGCAGAGACGCGCGATGCGAGGCTCTATCGGCTCAGTTCCGATCCGGATGAGACGCTGCGGCTCAAAATCTACCACACAGGCGGCGAGTTCGCGCTGTCTGACGCTGTTCCGGCGCTGGAGAATTTCGGCTTTCGGGTGATGACGCAGAACGCCACCCGACTGGCCGATGGCCTTCTGGGTACCATTCATGACTTTGTGATCGAAGCCCCTGCGGGTGCCGAAACCGAAAAGGTGCTTGAACGCGCCGATGTCATCGAAACCGCGATTGCCGAAGTCCTGAATGGCGGTGCTGAGGACGATGCCTTCAATCGCCTTGTGATCGATACCGGCCTCAGCGCGCGCGAAACAGAGTGGATGCGGGCTTTCTACCGCTATCTGCGCCAGACGGGCATGGGCTTTACCATTTACACGGTCGTCGATGCGTTGGCCGGCGCACCTGATGTGACCCGCGCGGTTATCGACCTGTTCATCGCGCGCCATGATCCCGCATTTGAGGGGGACCGCGACGCAGCCATCGCGCAGGTTTCGGCCGCGTTCGTCACCGGGCTCGGCAATGTCTCCGCCATCAATGATGACCGTCTGCTGAGGCTTTACCGGGCAGTGGTCGATGCGACATTGCGCACCAATGCCTTTGCGCCAGCCGCCGCCGAAGCGCTTGCTTTCAAGATTGATTCCAGCCTGATGCCGGGCCTGCCCAAGCCTGTGCCATGGCGTGAAATCTTCGTCTATTCGCGACGGGTGGAAGGCATTCACCTACGATCGGGTTCGGTCGCGCGCGGGGGCCTGCGCTGGTCTGATCGTCGCGACGATTTCCGCACCGAGATCCTCGGCCTGATGAAGGCGCAAAAGGTCAAGAACGCGGTGATCGTGCCTTCCGGCGCGAAGGGCGGTTTCTATCCTAAGCAGCTTCCCAACCCTGCTCTCGACCGGGATGCCTGGGCGGCAGAAGGGCAAGCGAGCTACGAGGTGTTCATCCGCACCTTGCTCAGCATCACCGACAACATTGTCGATGGCACAGTCGCGCATCCCGAGCATGTCCATATTCTCGATGGAGAAGACCCTTACTTTGTCGTTGCAGCGGACAAGGGAACCGCGCGCTTTTCCGACGTCGCCAACGGGATTGCGCAGTCAAAGGACTTCTGGCTCGATGACGCTTTCGCGAGCGGTGGCTCGAATGGCTATGACCACAAGGCGATGGGCATCACGGCCAAAGGGGCATGGGTCAGCGTCCAGCGCCACTTCAAGGAAATGGGTGTCGATGTACAGACCGACAGCGTGCGCGTTGCCGGTTGCGGGGACATGTCGGGCGATGTGTTCGGCAATGGCATGCTGTTGTCGCACTCGATCAAACTGGTTGCGGCCTTTGATCACCGGCACATTTTTATCGATCCCGACCCGGACCCCGCAGCCAGTTGGGTTGAGCGCAAGCGCATGTTTGACCTGCCGCGCTCCAGCTGGGAAGACTACGATGCTAAGCTCATCTCGACAGGCGGAGGCGTTTACCCGCGCAGCGCCAAGCAGATCGAGCTGTCGCCACAAGCGCAAGCCATGCTTGGCCTTGATCACGCCGAGATTGAGCCCGATGCACTGATCACGGCAATCCTGAAGGCCGAGCTTGATCTGCTGTGGTTCGGCGGCATCGGCACTTACATCAAGGCCGCGCATGAAAGCCACGCGGATGTCGGCGATCCGGCCAATGACACTTTGCGCATCAACGCGGCTGATGTTGGCGCGAAGGTAGTCGGCGAAGGTGCAAACCTTGGGGCAACGCAAGCAGGGCGCATCGCCTATGCGCTCGAGGGCGGTCGCATCAATACCGACTTCATCGACAATTCAGCAGGCGTCGATTGCTCGGATAATGAGGTCAATATCAAGATCGCCCTCGCTGCCGCGATGCGCGCGGGCGAACTGGGTGAAGCAGACCGCAATCAATTGCTTGAGGACATGACCGACGAGGTCGCGACTATCGTGCTTGAAGACAACCGCTTGCAGGCGCTGGCGCTTTCAGTCGCCGAAGCGGCAGGCATAGCGGCTGTGCCAAGCTATCTGCGCCTGATCGAGAAGCTCGAAGAAAGCGGAGAGCTGGACCGCCAGAATGAGGGATTGGCAGATGCTGACACCTTCACTCGCCGCGCGGCGGAGGGCCAAGGGCTGATGCGGCCCGAGCTGGCAGTGTTGCTGTCGTCGGCCAAACTTTCGCTTCAGGATGCGATTGAAAAGAGCAGTCTGCCTGATGACGCACAGCTCGGAAATAGGCTGACCGCGCTGTTTCCCGAGCCGATGCAGGAGCGGTTCGAGAAACACTTGCTCGATCACCAGCTTCGCCGCGAATTGCTCGCGACCGATCTGTCCAACCGCATCGTCAACCGGCTGGGCCTTGTTCATCCATTTGAACTGGCCGAGGAAGAAGGCGTCGGCTTGTCAGAGGTCGCAGCGGCCTTTGTCGTGGCCGAGGAATTGTTCGATCTCGAAGCTCTCTGGCATGATCTCGACACAGCCGAAATGCCCGAAGGCGCGCGCCTCACCCTGTTTGACAGGCTGGCGGCGGCTGTGGGCAATCTGATGTCCGATGTCCTGCGAAGCTCAGCGGGCGAAGTCGATGTCTCGGCAATCATTACAGACCTGCGCAACGGTATCGCCGAGCTTACAAAGGCCCGCGCAGACCTGATCACGCAGGAGACACGTGATCGGGCGTCCGCGCTGCTCAATGGTTTCGTTGAGCAAGGTGCGCCCGAAGCCCTCGCCGCGCGCGTCACCAACCTGTTCGATATGGATGGAGCGGTTGGCCTCGCCAAGCTGGCGCTCGCCACCAAGGTTGCACCAACGCGCGTCACCGAGGCCTTCACCGATATCGGCTCACGCATTGGCCTGGACTGGGCGCAAGGCATTTCCGCGCATATGACGCCTTCGGATGTCTGGGAGCGCCTGTTGGTCGACGGGTTGGCGCGCGATTTCCAGCAAATGCGGCTCGATTTCCTGCGTAGGCTGATGGCCACAGAGGCAAACCGGGGCAATCCGATGCAAGCGGTCGCTGACTGGTCGGATCGCAATGCAGCAGGCGTCGCGCAATTCCGGTCAATGATCGCTCGCGCGCAAAAGCAGCAGCCGATTGCGCCTGCCGTGCTCGCCCAGATCGCAAGCCAGGCACGCAACCTGCTGGAACGGTAAGCGAGCGAGACGAAGGCGGGTTGACGCAAAAGCTTTTTGCCGCGACCTCTCACGCAAACAGGGTCGGGAGAGCACAGCCTATGAACGCACCAAGCGAGAGCGCGGATGTCGTTATTGTCGGAACGGGTCATGGCGGCGCGCAGGCTGCGATAGCCCTGCGCCAGCGTGGTCATGAAGGGCGCATTGTGATGATCGGGCGCGACACTGTGCCGCCCTATGAACGCCCGCCGCTTTCCAAGGAATATCTCGCGGGCGACAAGCCGTTTGAACGCATGATGATCCGGCCTGAAAAATTCTGGGCGGATAAAGAGATCGAATTGCGGCTGGGCGCTGCGGTCACGTCGATTGATTCGGCGGGTCACAGCGTGACGCTCAGCGATGGGACCACCATCGGCTATCGCAAGCTGATCTGGTCTGGCGGCGGCGATCCCAGGCGGCTGGCTTGCCCAGGAGCGGGCCTCAAAGGCATCTTCTATGTTCGCGACAAGAGCGATGCCGATGCGATGATGACCGCGCTTGAGGCGGGCGCAAAGCACGCGGTTGTGATCGGCGGCGGCTATATCGGGCTTGAGGCAGCAGCGGTGCTGCGCAAGCTGGGCCGCGAGGTCACTCTGGTGGAGATGCAGGACCGGCTTCTTGCTCGAGTGGCAGGCGAGACACTGTCCCGCTTCTATGCAGACGAACACCGGCGGCAGGGCGTCGATGTGCGCCTTTCAACCGGGGTGAGCGAGATTTTGGGCAAGGATGGCGCGGTCACAGGCGTCAAACTCAGCAGCGGTGAAGAGCTGGCCTGCGACATGGTGATTGTCGGGATCGGCATTGTGCCAGCCATCGCTCCGCTGATGGCAGCGGGCGCCGCAGCATCGAACGGGGTGGATGTTGACCTGTTCTGCCGGACCACGCTTGATGATGTCTATGCGATTGGCGATTGCGCCGCGCATGTCAGCGGCTTCGCTGATCGTGCAGTGATCCGCTTGGAATCGGTCCAGAACGCCAATGACATGGCCAACACGGTTGCCAAGGCGATCATGGGCGAGAAGGAACCTTACGAAGCGCTGCCGTGGTTTTGGTCAAACCAATATGATCTCAAGCTTCAGACCGCCGGGCTTAACATCGGTTATGACGCAGCGATTACCCGCGGCGATCCTGAGACCCGCAAATTCACTGTGGTCTATATGAAGGAGGGTCGCCCGATCGCGTTCGACTGCGTGGGCACCATGAAAGACTACGTGCAGGGCCGAAAATTGCTCGAAAGCCAGCCGGACAAGATTGACCCGGCCTTGCTCGCCGACACCGAAATCCCGCTCAAGGACCTGTTCTAAGTTGCTTGAGCGCCCAGCGAGCAGCGTCAGCGACCACAGGATCGGGATCAGCGGTCAAGCTTTCGACCGAAGTGATTAGCGTCGCATCACCGCTATTGCCCGCCGCATAAAGGCAATTGCGCACAAACCTGTCTCGCCCGGTTCGCTTGATCGGAGAGCCAGAGAAGAGCGCGCGAAACCCGGCGTCATCCAACGCCAGCAATTCTGCGAGGCGCGGCGCGACCAATTCGGCACGGGGCAGAAATTCGCGCGCGGCGTGCGCTTGCTGTGCAAACTTGTTCCACGGGCACACGGCCAGACAATCGTCACAACCGTAGATGCGATTGCCCAAGGCAGTGCGAAATTCCTCTGCAACCGGCCCCTGATGCTCGATCGTCAGGTATGAAATGCAGCGCCTTGCGTCGATCTGATAAGGCGCTGGGAAGGCGTCTGTGGGGCACGAATCCAGACACGCGCGGCACGATCCGCACTGGTCGCGCTGTGGCTCACCCGGGGCGAGGTCAATCGTCGTGTAAATCGCGCCCAGAAACAGCCAACTGCCGTGATCGGGGCTGACGAGATTGGTGTGCTTGCCCTGCCAGCCAATGCCAGCAGCCTCCCCCAAGGGCTTCTCCATGACGGGCGCGGTGTCGACAAACACTTTCACTTGCGCCTCAGGCACTTGTTCGATCAGCCAGCGGGCAAGCGCCCTGAGCCGTTTTTTGACGACATCGTGATAATCCTTGCCCTGCGCATAAACCGATATGCGCGCATGGCTGCCCGCCTCCTCCAGCGCCAACGGATCGCGCCCCGGAGCATAGCTCATGCCCAATGCTATGACAGAGTGAGCCTCTGGCCATAGCCCCTGGGGAGAGCGGCGATGGTGCAAGCGCGCCTCCATCCATTCCATCGAGCCATGATTCCCTTCGCCCAGCCATTGCTCCAGACGTTCAGACCGGACGGGATCTTCGCGCGCGCTGGCAATGCCACAAGCCACAAATCCCAACGCTTTCGCCTGCGCCGCAATCGCGCTCGGCAGATCATCGCTGATATTTATAGTGGATGCGGAATTAACCATATTTAGGGTTACTCCCGTTTAGCGATCTGGCTTAACCAGTGGGTCCATGGATATGGCAGTAGGCGATCTCATGCAGGCGAGCAAACAGGCAGAAGCCCTTGCTCGCGCGGATACACGACCCCTCGCAATCGAAGCGCGCGGACTGGTCAAAAGCTTCGACGGCACCCGCGCTGTCGATGGTGTCGACCTGACTGTGCCCGAAGGCGCGATCTACGGGGTGCTTGGCCCCAATGGTGCAGGCAAGACGACGACCTTGCGCATGCTGCTGGGCATTATTGACCCGGATGAAGGCGTGCGCCGCGTATTCGGCCATGATCGTCCCCATAGTATTGGGCGGCTGATCGGCTATCTCCCTGAAGAGCGGGGACTTTATCCGGCAATGAAGGCCATCGAAGCGATTGCCTTCATGGGTGCTTTGCGCGGGCTTCCCATGGCAGAGGGACGCAAACGCGGGCTTGAGCTGATGGAGCGCCACGATCTCGGCCATGCCAAGGATCGCACTATCCGCCAGCTGTCCAAGGGGATGGCACAGACCGTCCAATTGCTCGGCACTCTGGTTCACAGCCCGCGTCTGGTGGTGCTTGATGAACCTTTTTCAGGTCTCGACGCGATCAATCAGGGCAAGCTGGAGCGGATGATTCGCGCGCTTGCGGAAGACGGGGTGACGGTGATCTTCTCAACCCACGTCATTCACCACGCCGAACGTCTGTGCGAGGGCGTTGCGATTATTGCTGGGGGCAAGGTTCCTTATGCTGGCAGCGTTGAGACCGCGCGCGATCGCATTCCTGCGCAGGTCCGGCTCGAAACGCGCGCTCGCGAAGGAGGCTGGACCGCTGCCCTCCCCGAGGAAACTCGCCGCGAAGGGGATTTCTTCTACTTCCCACTTCCTGAAAGCGGTGTCGAACCATTGCTTAAAAGCCTGATCGAAGGCGAAGCGGGCATCCTCTCGCTTTCGATTGAGCGCGCTGGCCTGCACGATGCTTTCGTGGCGATTGCGGGTGAGGCGGCCGCCAGACAACTCGAAGCTGATGCACAGGAGTCCGGTCGATGAGTGATCTAAGTGCCTTCTCAGCCAAGCCGCGCCTGTCTTTCCTAGAAGCCGCATGGGTCATCGCCCGGCGTGACTTTGGCGCAGTTCTGTTCAGCCGCGCCTTCCTGTTCTTTCTTGTCGGACCGCTTTTCCCCGTTCTGGTCGGCGGATTGGCTGGCAGCATTGGCAAAAGCACCTCCGAACAAGCCGTTTCAATCGAAGTCGGTATTGCGATGAGCGCCGAGGACAATGCCTCGATGCTTGCCGCTGCAGAGACGTTGAAGCCGAAGCTGGGCCGGTCCATGCCAGTGCTGGTTGAAGTGGAGGCCGCAAAGGGTGATGCAAACTTCAACGCGCGCGAGTTCATGAATGCCCGCCGCGCGAATTACGCTGCGATTGTCACCGGTTCGCTGGCGCAGCCGCAGGTCGTGGGCACGCAAAGGCAAGTGGATCGCTGGAGCGGTCCGGTGGAGCTGATCGCCGCGACCGCAGCCAGCGCCGCGCCCTCAACTTTCCCCGAAGCGAGCAGCGAGATTGTCGCCACAAGCGCTTCGTCCGAACGCAAGACCCGCATCCACACCGCGCAAGCGGCGCAGATGGTGCTGTTCCTGTTGACCATCATGCTGGGCGGGATGGTGCTCTCCAACCTCGCCGAGGAGAAAGGCAACAAGATCATCGAGATTTTGGCCGCTGCCCTGCCATTGGATGCGGTGTTCATGGGCAAGCTGTTCGCCATGCTGGGCGTCAGCTTTGTCGGGATTGCGGTGTGGGGCGCATTGGGTTGGGGCTTCTGGACTGTGGCAGAGGATGCCATCGTCACTGTCACCCAGACCAATTATCGCGATTTGCCCGGACCAGCTGTGGGTTGGCCGATTTTCGTCACTTTGGGCATTATCTACTTTTCGATGGCCTATTTGCTGCTGGGATCGCTTTTCCTGACGATTGGCGGCATGGCTTCAAGCGTGCGCGAAGTGCAGACCATGTCGATGCCGGTCACCATGATGCAGCTGATGGTGTTCTTCATCGCTATGGCGACGGTGGCTGACACCGGATCCTCCATGGAGCTTTTCGCAGTGACTTTCCCGCTTTCCTCCCCCTTCGCAATGCTGGCGCGGGCCGCGATTGAGGAGACACTGTGGGTCCATGCGCTGGCGATTGCCTGGCAGGGTTTTGCTGTGTTCGTCCTCGTCAAAGGCGGTTCAATGCTGTTCCGCAAGCGTGTAATGAAGTCAGGCGGAGGCGGGCGCGCGAAGAAGCCGCTGTTTGGTCGCCGCAAACAGAGTGAGCGCCAGGGCAGCGTTCCTGTACCTGCCGAATAAGTCGCAAATCAAAACTCACTATTGACACACGTGTCAGTTAAGGCAGGATGGCTGCCAAGGGAGCGGATGCATCTAAAGGCTCGGCAGTAAGACCCAGCCATAGGCCGCTCTCTGCAAGGAGAGAGAGCAGTCATGGCCACCATCCCGGACGAAAAGACCACCCCTGAGTCGAACACTTCTGCCCCCGCCGAGAAACGCGAATGGCGCCGCTCACCCAATGCGCACGAAGCGCTAAAGGCGCATTACGAGGCGAACCCTGAGCGAATGCTAGAGCATCCGCACAAATGGGATGTCAGCCGTTCGGACATTTATGCCGAAAACCGCTGGCAGCCGATCTTTGCTGAAATGCAGACTGCAGGCCCGCTGCATTACATCGACGAAAGCCCCTTTGGACCCTATTGGGCAGTGGTTGGTCACAAGGCGATCCAGCATATTGAAGCGCTGCCCGAAGCGTTCTCTTCGAGCTGGGAATATGGCGGCATCACCATCCTCGATGCGCCCGAAGAGGAATTGGAAAAGCCGGCCGAAGAGCGCTTCGAACTGCCCATGTTCATCGCGATGGACCGGCCCAAGCACACCGGCCAGCGCCGCACGGTTGCTCCGAAGTTCACTCCCAGCGGGATGACCGAAATGGAGCCCGAGATTCGCCAGCGCACCGGCGAATTGCTCGATTCACTGCCGCGCGGCGAGGTGTTCGATTGGGTCGACAAGGTTTCGATCGAGCTCACCACCGGCATGCTGGCGCTGTTGTTCGATTTCCCTTGGGAGGACCGCCGCCTGCTCACCTTCTGGTCGGACTGGGCGGGTGACACCGAACTGGCCACCGTGCGCGAACTCGATGAATTCCGTCGCGGCATCCTGTTCGAAATGGCTGAGTACTTCCAGCAGCTCTGGATCAAGAAGACGCAGGAAGAGCCGGGCAATGATCTCATCAGCATGATGATCCACTCGGACGCGATGAACCAGATGGACCCGATGGAGTTCATGGGCAATCTCGTCCTGCTGATCGTTGGCGGCAATGATACGACGCGCAACACGATGAGCGGGATCATCCACTCGCTCGATCTCTTCCCTGATCAGCGCAAATTGTTCGAAGAGAACCCGGACCTGATCCCCAACGCGGTGCAGGAATGCCTGCGTTATCAGACTCCGCTCGCTCACATGCGCCGGACCTGCACTGAGGACACAGAAGTCTTCGGCCAGACGATCAAGAAGGGCGACAAGGTCGTCCTGTGGTATCTGGGCGCCAACCGCGAAGAGACCGTATTCGAGGATCCGAACAAGCTCGACATCACTCGCGAAAATGCCAAGCGGCACATTGCCTTTGGCTATGGCATTCACCGCTGCGTGGGTGCCCGCTTGGCTGAGCTCCAACTGCGCGTGCTTCTCGAAGAGATGCACAAGCGCCGTATGCGCGTGCATGTTGCAGGCGATGTGGAGCGGGTGCGCGCGAATTTCGTGCACGGCTTCCGCAAACTGGAAGTCGAAATCACGGAGTTCTGATACTTTCGGGCGCGCGAGCCTGATGTGAAACTTTTTCGTGTTTTGCGACGTATAATGAGAGAAATCTCAGCCTATCGGGACGTCTTCGACATGAAAGATATCACTGGCTCGCGCCGCTCATTCCTTGGAACCGCACTGCTTGGCCTATCGCTTCCCATGCTTGGCGCATGTGGAGCTGCGCCTGCGCAAGCCAAGAGCTTCCGCATCACCAAGACCGAGGCACAATGGCGCGCCAAGCTGACCAAGAGCGAGTTCTACATCCTGCGTCAGGCCGGGACGGAGCGCGCTTACACATCTCCGCTGAACGATGAGAAGCGCAAAGGGACGTTTGTCTGCGCGGGCTGCGGCAATCATCTCTATTCCTCAGCGCACAAATATGACAGCGGCACGGGCTGGCCGAGCTTTTATCAGGCGATCGACAAGGGCGCGGTCTGCATCAGCACCGACTACAAGATCGGCTATGCGCGCACCGAAGTGCACTGCGCCGATTGCGGTGGCCATCTGGGCCATATTTTTGGCGACGGCCCCCGACCGACCGGAAAACGTCACTGTATCAACGGCCTAGCGATGGACTTCATTCCGGCTTAACCCGCCATAGTTTGAACGAGGTTCCCTCGGCAGTCGGGATCGCCTCCAGCCATTCTGGTACATCGCCTTTCAACAGATCAGCCATGAAGCCATCTGGCGAAGCTCCGCGGTAATTGCCGGGTTCGGTAAGGTTCGGGCATAGAGCCACATAGCGACTTCCGCGCTGCGACAGAATGACCTGCGCTTGCTCTGTCGATCCCAGAGATGTGGCGATCACCATCCGCATCGTCTCATTGCCGCGATGATGGCCGGTTGCGGGAACGGTATGATCGCTCACAAGCAGCAATTTGGGCGAGATATCGAGCGGCGCGAAGATTTCTCCGTGTGGCAGGGCGCCCAGGATATCGGCGGAATCCTCAATCCGGCAGTTCGACATTTTCAGCTGTCCGACAGCGGGGCTCGCAACCCGAGCCTGCGCGGGCAGAACCAGACCAGAAAGCGACAGCGGCAGAGTTGGCAGCAAAGCGCAAGCAACCGCAAGCAAGGCGCCGACCCGCGGTAAAGGCTGCTCCATAGTGCGGATCGCCTTAAGCCAGCGATTGAACTGCCATGCCAGCGGAGGCGCTGCGATCAGGCAAGCCACCGCACCTGCTCGCGCTACGATGATGGCGATGGCGAAACTGATCCCCAAGATGATCGCATAGTCGCTCCAGAACCGCTGGCGCCAGTCGCTTGAACGGCTCGCCAAATGGATAGCGGCGTAAAGTCCCAGAAGCGGGGTCACCGCGTATTGCAGTCCAGCGGTCAGCGTCTGATGCCAGAGCGGCATACCCTCATTGACCCCGACATACCAATGCTCGCGCACCAGCGGATCGAGTTCTGCAAAGCCGCCACCCGTTACGCATTGCGGTGCCGATGCGGCAAACAGGCCAAGCGCCCCGCCGCCTGCGAGCGCAAAACCTCCGAGCAGGACGAAAAGTGGCAAAGGTTCAAATCGGGAGAGCAGAGTAAGGACCGCCGCACCCCATAAGAACATGGCGAGATGCACCGGGCTGATCGCATCGCAATAACTTGCAAAGTCACCGATGCCGCGGGTCAGGAGAAATAGAGCCGTGGCGGTCAGGGCGAGCGACTGAATGGCGCTCACCAGCATTGCTCGATCATGGCGATTGCGCAGCCACCGCATTGCAATAACGGCAAAAATTGCCGCAGCCAGCGGTAGGCCTTCAATCGAAATCATCAGCCAAGTTGCAAGGCTCGCGCCAATGATCCGCCCACCCTGAACGGGCGATCGCGCCATCAGCCCATTCATTGCCATCAGCGCGCAGACCAGCTGCCAGCCGTGATGGTCAATCCGCATCGGGCCAAGCTGAAAGACAATTGGGACACTGACAGCCATGATGAGTGCGGTCAGCGTGGTTTCTTCATCGCCCATCAAACGCCAGGCAATGCGCGCGGCAAGCACCATCGCAATCCCGAGCGTGATGAGAGGAACAATCACAAGCCCGGCCAGCTCAGCGGTTTCGCTCCCCAGCAAGGGTGTCAGTACGAAGATTACGAGCGCCAGCGGCAGATCGACAAGCCGCGACCAATGCATCGGCACGCCCCCACCCGGCGCATTGGCGCGATATTGCGTGACATCGAACCAGCCCTGTCCGGCCAGAAGATCGCGCACCTGGATCAGGCGCATCACATCATCGG
The DNA here is from genome assembly GCA_039822745.1 of Pseudomonadota bacterium. Taxonomy (GTDB): domain Bacteria; phylum Pseudomonadota; class Alphaproteobacteria; order Sphingomonadales; family Sphingomonadaceae; genus Erythrobacter. The sequence continues at coordinate 34,488 of JBCBMN010000006.1, forward strand.
GATCAGGAAAGCGGAATGTGACGATCGCCCCCCAGTTGACGCCCAACAGAAGCGCGCTGATTATCGCCCACGCGGCACCCACCCGCAGTAGAAACTCGGCCGGAATGGCACCTCTGCGACGCTCCACCAGCATGGTCTATCCGTTCTCCGGGCTCTCAGCGCGAAACACGATCTTGCTGCGCAAAAGCCATGTCGCTGTAAAGGAGACGACAATCGCGACACCTTTGGCGATACGCGGATCAATGCCTCCCCAGTCTCCAACCCCAACGATTGCCGTTGTCAGACCAAGACCCGCAAGCGCAGAAATGACGAACAAAGCCTTTTGCTTGGTGCGGGCCATTCCGCCCTCGGCGACGCTGTCCTGAAAGACGGCGCGGCTCGATAGCAGCCAGTGGGCCAGAATGCCGAGCGAATACCCCATCGCCGAAGCCGGAGCAGCGGCGAGGCCCAGCCCCCAAAAGGCGAGGAAGCTTCCGACATCAACCGCAAGCGCGCCCACGCTCGCCAAAACATAGCGGATGAAGCGGACATCGCGCAGCTTGGCGAGGATCGAAACCACCGCCTCTGGGTTTGGCTGCGTCATCGCTCAGCTCCTGTTCTCAGGTACAAAACTACCGCGAAGGGATCGCGCGCGCCGGCGGATCAAGCCCGCTTTCTGATCTCT
>JBCBMN010000006.1:35161-45095 GCA_039822745.1 Pseudomonadota bacterium
TCTCTTCAGCGGGCTCGTCGGCTTTGATACGCTCAGGCACACCGCGCAAAGATGTCAGAGCCGCAACCTGATCTTCATTGAGCGGCTTGGTGTCTTCCGACACTTCGCGCACTGCGATCTTGACCTCTTCGCCTTCGTCGCCCGCTTCGTGATATTCGGCATCTTCGTTGACGCACCAGGTGTCATAGAGGCGCTTGCCAGCAACGATGTTCTCAACCGTCAGCATCGCGGTCATCATCGCGTGGTCCTGATTGTTGTAGCGGTGCATCCCGTTGCGGCCGACAAGGTGCAGGCTGGGGTGCTTGTCTTCGAGCTCGACGCGCATGGTCTGCACATTGGCTTCGTAATCGTCGTCATAGACCGGATAGGCCTTTTCCTGACGCACGACCGCGCCTTTGACGACCATTTTGGGGTCACACAGGCCGAGAATTTCCATTTCGCGGGTCGCTTGTGCCACCAGATCCTCGTCAGAGGATGACCACAGACCGTCGCCTTCGAAGCAGAAATACTCAAGGCCAACGCAGGCCATATCATCGTCGGGCACCATTTCAGGCGACCAACTGCGGAAGTTCTGCACGCGGCCCACCTGAACGCGCTCGTCATGGATGTAGATCCAGTTGTCGGGGAACAGGTCCTCAGATTTCACCATCAAGGCAACCGTCAGGAAGTCGCGATAGCGCAGCTTGCTCGCGTCGATGGAGCTGGCCGGCAGCGGGTGGATACGCTTGGAAAGCTCGCGCATCGGGGCAGAGCTTATCGCGTCTTTCGCGCGGATCTGGACCTTGCCATTGGCGCTGTTGGCCGTCATCGACCAATTGAAGCCTTCATCATTGGGACCGATGGCAGCCAACTGATCCAGCGCATGGCCCATCAGCACCTGTCCCTTGCCCGTGGCGATGATCTGGTCGCGCGCGGCGTCCCACATCATGCCTGGTCCAAGGCGCGGGTAGCGAAAGGTTTCGAGCAGGGTTTTCACCGCTTGCCCATCATTGGGCTTCTTATTGAGGCCCAGCGAACGCTTGAGGCCGTCGGTGACAGCGCCCCAAAGCGACAATCCCTTGATGCGTTGAGCCGCCCAGTCGGCGCTCATTTCATCACAAGGCATGCCCCACACCTTCTCGGTGTAGGTCTTGAAGAAGATCGAGTAGAGTTTGTGACCGAACTGGTTGGTGGTCCAGTCCTCAAAGCTCTTCACGTTTTTGATCGGGAAGACCTTGTACCAGAAATAGCTCGCCATGCAGACCGTCGAGCGCAGGATGCCAAGGTTCCACAGAGCTTCGAATGCGCGCAGCGGGTAGCTGTAGAACTTGCCCTCATAATAGATGCGGCTCATGCGCGGGCGCTGGATGAAGTCATCGGGCAGAATCTCGTTCCAAAGATCGACGACCTGTTGCGACTTCGAGAAGAAGCGATGGCCACCGATGTCGAAACGATAGCCTTCATGCTCAACAGTGCGGCTGATGCCGCCCACATAGGTTTCGTCTTTTTCGATGATCGCAACCGACTTGCCTTGCTTTGTGAGCAAATAGCCTGCGGTTAGGCCAGCCGGACCGGCGCCGATAATTGCGACGTCTACGTCAAGAATTCCAGGCTGAAGCGTATTCTCAGTCATCAATGCCCCCGTATGCATGGCGTATGCTTGGCCCTGTGTGGCCGTTTGCAATGGCCGATCGCGCAGCCCGCGACCGTGTCATGTCAGGGAGTGAAGGAAATTGGTTAGCGAGAGGTAAACGCGGGCGTTTAACAGGCCGAGATTTGCGAAAAAATGTCAGGCAGTCTCTGCACAAATACGCAGATGCCGGCCCACCCGTCACTCCGAAAGCAAGGCGGGAGACTGGAGGCGCGCAGCCAGACGCGCAAAGTCGCCCAGCGTGAATGTGTCGTCGAACACAACGCCATAGTCCCGGTCGCGGCGCCAGCGGACCTTTGCGCGGACCTCGGCAAACTCTGGCACCGGTTCAAGCGTTTCGATCCGCAGGTTCTGGTCAATCGCGAACAGGCCATCGCACTCAAAACGCGCGCCCTGCTGTGATAGATTGGCAATCAGACCTTCGCTGCGCTGGGTCAAAGTGCCGATACGGATGGGGAAACACACGCCAAGGCGCAGGCCGCGTTTGGGATATTCGCCTGCTTCGTTAATCAGCTTCTCGACCTCAACCGATTCCGCAAAGGTGAAGCCAGCTTCATTGTTGCGCTCCCATACGGGCTCAATCTCATAGGAGCCTCCACCCGGCATGTGCAGTTCCAGCGGAGAGCCTGACGGCAGGGCATGGAACAAGCGGACACTGACGCCGGTCTCTGAAACGTCGCGAATGACGCAGACAAACTCACCATTGGGTGAGACCAGCTTTGCAGCGCGGATTAGAAGAGTGAAGCGCTGTGCGGCGCGCTGCTCGGAACCTTCGGCTGTTGGGTCTGGCTCAACGCCCGGCATGGCCGACGAAGAGAACGTCTCTGGAGAGATAGCTGCGTCGTCCATACTCATAGCGTTGTCGGCGGCACGCGCAGCGCAAGCGCTGTATTCCTCCACGGCCAGCCTCCTTTGATCCTTACCGTTAGCCCGATAGCCATAGGCCAATTTGGGTTAAGGGTCGGATAATGCTGTATCCGGTGGATCACAGCGCGGAGGCAGGCTTGATCATATTGGTGAGCGCAAATGCTACGACGACCAACAACTATGGCACTGGTTGGACAATAGGCAAGCAGTACGCCGCGTTTCTCTTCAAGCCGAGAGAATTTCAAGTGGAGATCTAGCCCAAATGGGCACGAAATCCCTTAGGAAGTAGTCGGCCCAACAATCAAGAGAAACTCAGTCGGGTTATCTACGCCGGTTTCTGTCTTTGAGATGGCCACTTTATCAATTTTGGGAGTAGCATAAGGCGCCTTAACTCCGGTTGTTCCAATGACAGATTTAGAGCCTCTAATATTCATGAGATTATTCCCCATTGATTGATTAAAAAAGTGTTAAGTAGTGTTTCAGGCAAGTGCAACTGAGGTGGAATACGTAGTATCCACAGGCTTGCGAATTATGAGTTTGCTAATTTTTTACTATTTTCCCTTAAATACAGGGACATAGAAGAAACGAAGGGCCGGTCCGACAAAGTCAGAACGCCAGCCATTAATAAGTTTTAATGACGTAGATTAAAAAGAGCGCAGCTTCTCTTCTGCCAAGAGCAACACGGAACAACCCCGTTAAAGATCTCTTTTCGTCTATTTAATCACTTTTTCGGCACCTCTCAGCGCCCAAGCGTCGCAATAAATAACTGGACTTATGCAGCGGCAACAACCTCTGTCCTAGGCAGACAACCACATATTGATGCGGATCAGCGTGATCAAAATGACTTTGCGGAGCATCGGGAAAACATCGTAGGTTTCGCTCGCGATTTCCTTGCTCACTGCATCATAAAGGCCATCAAGACGATCCGGTTCAATCAGGTCAGCCAAAGTGTCCTGCAGGTCCATTGCATCGGCTTTCGGCGGGAGCGGCGTGCTCTGTGCAACGCCAACCGGATCCCCGAGATATTTTGAGGGGTACCAGTTAACTTCATCGGGAACGATCCCATCCATCGCACGGCGGTGAAGATAGCGCCCCCATTCGCGGTGGCGCTTTTCGATCGCTGGGGTCAGCAGGTAGTTCTGCACCAGCGTGCGATCGAGCATTGGCCAGCGATATTCGATCCCGAATTGCCGGGCAAACAGAGTGTAGCTTTCCAATCGCACCATTGGTGCAATCGTCGAATAAGGCGAATGCCCGCAAATCTCGCTCTGAGTGCGAATGCCGGAGATCGGTTCAACCAGGCTATTGATATGCTCATGAAGCCCGAACTGTTCGATCACGCCTTCGCGGAATGGAGCCTCAGCCAGACTTGACCCGAACGTGCGCGAGAGGTCCTCACCCGCATCCGGTCGCCCCCGGCCAAAGCGCATGCGCGCCAGCTGCATCGCTCGATCAGCAAATGAACCAGGACGCATATCGAAAACGGCGCCATATGCGCCCCTGTCCAACAGCTCCCAAGAAACATAACTCGCTCTGTTGGTTGCCACCTCGTCCCCGCCAAAGCCGGAGAAGAGAGTTCGGATGCCAAGCCTCTGCGCCATCTCCAGGAACGATTTGTGCATCAGAGTTTGCATGTGCTCGACCGGGTAACCGATCACATCCAGCGATTGAGTGTAGTCTTCGCCTAGCTGCAACCGGTTGTGGCGCGTCAAAACATGCGTGTGGCGCACATCAAATTTGAGCGCAGATGGAAGAAGCAATTGCGCTTCCTGATATGTGCCCAAGTCGGCGAAGCAATGGAATTCATCACGCGAATGCGGGAGCACATCCATAAGCCGCGCCAACACAGAGGTTGAATCGAGCCCGGCTGAGTACTCCGCACCGATCCGAAAGGCGCTGTGCGCGCGTCGCTCAACCGCTCCATAAAAAGCATCGCGATGGCGCTCGACCCATTTGGGATCGCGCGTCGCAGCGAAAGGCGCATCCGTGCGGAATGAGAAATAACGCTTAGGCGATAGGATCTCTGCCGGATTGAAAGTCATCGCATGCGCACAGGGCAAGCGCTTTATTTCTTGGTAGGCGGTGCTCTCTGGCTCGAACGCATTCATTGCCAGCGTCTGGACGACCCAGCGCGGATTAGGCGTTAGCGAAACCAGCCCGCTTTTCTTGATCATTGCAGCCGAAGTCGCGACCAGAACGAATGCCTCAGTCACGCAGAAAAAGAGTGGCTTTGCCCCCATTATGTCGCGCGCACAAAAGCCAGTCTGGCTCACGGGATCGTATATTACGAAGCTGAAATCACCATCGAGCTTTTCAACGCAGTCCTCGCCAAACTGTGCATGGGCGGCAAGGATGATCTGCGGATCGGTAAGCGTATCGCTGATCGCAAGGCCAAGCTCACCACACAACTCCGCACGGTTATCAAGCCGCGCCCAGGCAAGGATGATTCGACCGGTTCTTGGACAAATCTCGGGCACCTGCTCGTGGCGCGATGGCGCAGTGTTCCAGATCAGCGAGCCCGCCATCACCGCATGCGCATCACTCCACTGCCCTCCGCAATCCGACGGCATGCCATCGGGAAAACACTTGGCGAGTTTATCAGGACTGACAAGGGAGCGGGCGTCTTGAGCGGTTTGGCGCGCAAACAGGGCGATGAACATGGTCTAGCCCTCCGCTTGTGTCCGGATGCCCGATGATCTCACAATGGCTCCAGGCGAAAGGTTCGAAGGCAGGTCATGCCTTGCGCTTCCTCAAACCCGGTCACCGGATACTCACCCGCCATGACCCAGGAATGCGCTTCGAGCGAGGCAGCCCCATCACCGCTCTTGGCCACACCGAAATGCACACTGTAGCCAATCTTCAAAAGGCGCAGACACAGCGAGGCGACAATCGCCTGCGCCAGGCAATTGGAATTCCAGGGGGTGAATTGTGCGACCCCCTCAATCAGATACCCTATCCGCATCGCTCGGTTCGCCTCACTGGCCGAAGGCGAGGCACACGCCGCGTTGTCTTGCGCCAACTCCCCCAAAAGCGGCGCATAAGAACGAAAAGGCATTGAAAGCACCATCGCTCTCGCGAGGCCAAGGACAACATACAAAATCGGCGCTGCGAATTTCTGGCGGAGCGTCGTGTGCCGTATGAAAGAATTAGCGCGGTGCCAAAGGCCGGTCGTCTCAGCCATCGACCTGCACAACCATGTCGTCCTTCAGCATTTTCTCTAGAAACGCATGCACTTCCTTCTCAACCACTGCCGGGTCGGGCACTTCAAAGCCGTCCTTGACCGCGGCAATTACCTCTTCCGGAGTCTTGGGCGTTTCAAGCTGCTCCCAGATGAAGCTTGCAACGGCATTCAGACCCAGAAAGCTGTCCTGGCTGACATCCATCATGAAGACCTCGCCATCGATCTGAGACGTGATCATTTCAGGATTTCGAACCAGCTTAGTCATGACTTGTAAAACCTTCCCTGCGGCACGCACCGTATAACAATTGAACGGATTTCGCCAAAAGACAAGGCTCGGCTAACGAACAATTTGTGCGTCGCGCAACTCTAGTGCCTCTTGGTATTCAGATCGCATGTCTAGACCAATCTTCTCAATGGTCTCGGGAGGACTTTTTAACAACGGATGATTAGGTTCATGGCGGGTCATCTGGCAGGCATAGACATCAAAGCCCTCGTCGCCGTCGCATGGGCAATAAGTCCGGAAGCACATGTCTGGCTGGCCCTCTTTGGCAGGGACGAGTTCCCCAAAGTCACACTGCATGAGCTTCTCATGAAAACGGTTGGTCAACAGGTCACCGTCGAGTTCGAATTTTGGCGAAGGCATCCAATGCACTTCCCCTTGTGCGCCTGGCACGGACGGTTTTTCGAGCACGAACGACAAGCCCGTAAGTTTGCGCTCGGTGTCTGGGGTCAGCAAAACCCCCCGCACGAGGCTCGGGCGCGCTGTGCATTCCGAGATATCGATGAAATAGGACACGTCCGGCTCGTCGAGATCCTCCAGAATACGCGCCTTTTCTTCGTGCATTGGATCGATAAGGTGACATGCTGAAAGCGCGCAGGCTGAGGCCATGACAAGTGCAAGTTTAGCCATGGCGCTAGTAACGTGATGGGCTCGGCTCATAATCGCGCTGCTTGAGCCAAATCCGGCATCGAGGCAACAGTATTGACTAAATCGGATGGCTGGTAAGCGAACCGGCAAAGCTCCAGAAGCGCGCGCGGATTGTCCGCCCGCAGCAACCCCGCAGCGAGGCGGAGGGAGCAGTTGCGAGAATTAGGAGAGATGGTGCTGCTGGAGAGAATTGAACTCTCGGCCTCACCCTTACCAAGGGTGCGCTCTACCACTGAGCTACAGCAGCCAACGTGAGGCGCGCCTATTGTCGGCTCGCCAGTGAATGTCAAGCAGGGGTTGAAGCTGTGTGCTGATAAGGCCAAGGCGTTTCGCATGAGTGAAGGACAAGGCAACAATCTGTCGCGCTCCAAGACGAAGGAGGAGCGCTTGGCGGCCAAACTGCGCGAGAATCTGCGCCGCCGCAAAGCGCAAAGCAGGCAAATGGGCGGTCAAATCCGCGAATCGGACGAGCAAGACCTTCCCAAAAGCGACGACCAAAGCTAACGGCTCTTGGTAACTCTCGGCGCCAGGCAACCCAATCCCTCACTCTCTTAATCCGGACGAAAAGGCCGGAGTGCAATCAGGGTGCAGGGGTAGAGTGAACCGATGGCTTGGAACTAAGGAAAGCAATGCCCAAACTGATCCTCGTTCGCCACGGCCAGAGCCAGTGGAACCTCGAAAACCGCTTCACCGGATGGTGGGATGTCGACCTCACTGAAAAGGGCGTTGCCGAGGCAAAGGCGGCAGGCGCACTGATGAAGGAAAAGGGCGTCTTGCCCACCCGCGCCTTCACCAGCTTCCAGACCCGCGCGATCAAAACGCTCAACCTTGCGCTCGAAGAAATGGGGCGGCTGTGGCTGCCGGTCACCAAGGACTGGCGCCTTAATGAGAGACATTATGGCGGCCTCACCGGCCTTAACAAACAGGAAACGCGCGACAAGCACGGTGACGAGCAGGTTCACATCTGGCGTCGCAGCTTTGACACTCCGCCCCCGGCGATGGAGGCGGGCAGCGAATATGATCCGGGTGCCGATCCGCGCTATGAAGGCATTGATGTGCCTTATACTGAGAGCCTTAAGCTGACGATTGAGCGCGTGCTTCCCTATTGGAAGAGCGATATTCTCCCCGTGCTTGCCAGCGGTGAGACTGTGATCATCTCTGCCCATGGCAACAGTTTGCGCGCGCTGGTTAAACATCTCAGCCAGATTTCGGATGAGGACATCACCGGGCTGGAGATTCCCACCGGTCAGCCGATCGTTTACGAATTTGATGATACGATGGCGCCGAGTGAGCGCTATTATCTGAAGGATAGCTAAGTAGGATGAGCGGGTCAGCGGAAGGTAAGGTCGCGATTGTCATGGGCAGCCAGTCTGACTGGCCGACCATGAAGTGCGCCGCTGAGGTGCTTGAAGAGCTTGAAGTGGCACATGAAGCGCGCATCGTCTCAGCCCACCGTACCCCTGACAGGATGAGCGCATTTGCCAAGGGTGCCGAAGGCGAAGGCTTTGATGTCATCATTGCCGGCGCTGGCGGTGCAGCGCATTTGCCTGGCATGATCGCAGCCATGACGCATCTGCCAGTGCTGGGGGTTCCGGTGCAATCGCGCGCTTTGAGCGGCATGGATAGCCTGCTCTCGATCGTCCAGATGCCCGCGGGCGTCCCGGTCGGCACGCTCGCCATCGGTGAAGCGGGCGCCAAGAACGCGGCGCTTATGGCGGCGGCCATCCTTGCGCTGGGCGATGAAGACCTCTCACAACGTCTGCAGGACTGGCGGGCGGAGCGTTCGGCCGCGGTGACGGAAGTCCCAGTCGACTGATGAGTATGAAGCAACCTCTCCCACCCGGATCGACGATTGGCATTCTGGGCGCTGGCCAGCTGGGCCGGATGATGGCGATGGCGGCAAGCCAGCTGGGCTATCACTCGATCGCCTATGCGCCTCCGGGAGACAATGTTGCAGCCGACACCTGCGCCGAGCTTTTCGAGCGCAGTTGGAATGACAAGGACGCGCTCGCTGATTTCGTAAAGCGCTGCGATGTCGTCACCTATGAGTTCGAGAACGTTCCGGTCAGCGCCGTCTCAGCCATCCCCGGCGACATGCTGGCACCCGGCCCGCGCGCGCTGGAAGTGGCGCAGGACAGGCTCAACGAAAAGGGCTTCGTTGAAGAGTTGGGCGGAAAATGCGCACCCTATATGCGGGTCGAAAGCGATGAAGAGCTCACCCGCGCTATGGAGCGTGTCGGCACTCCCGGCATCCTGAAGACCGCGCGCGATGGCTATGATGGCAAGGGCCAATGGCGCATTTCGAGCACTCTGGAGGCAAGCGGCGTCCGCTTTCCCGGGCGCACCTGTGTCTATGAAGGCATGGTCCCGTTTGAAACCGAATTCTCTGTCATTCTGGTCCGCAGCGCTTCTGGCGAGGTTCGCTTCTGGGATTCGACCGCCAACCACCACGAAAGCGGTATGCTGGTCCGGTCCGTGCTGCCTGCCGGCACGATGGTAGAGGGGCAGGTGGACGAAGCCCGTGCGATCTCGGCCAAGGTTGCCAATGCGCTACGTTATGTGGGCGTTTTGACGCTGGAGTTCTTCGCCACACGCCAAGGCCCGGTGTTCAACGAAATGGCCCCGCGCGTGCATAACTCCGGCCATTGGAGCATTGAAGGCGCGGCAACGAGCCAGTTTGAGAACCATATTCGCGCGATTTGCGGGCTGCCCTTGGGTGAAACCGGCACGCGCTTTGCCCATGTCGAGATGCGCAATATTATCGGAGAAGAGGCCTTGACGGCGCATGCGATGCTGGCTGAGCCGGGAGAGCCGCACCTGCACCTCTATGGCAAACGCGAAGCGCGCGAGGGGCGCAAGATGGGCCACGTGACGCGCGTGAGCAACTAACAGCGCGTGACCAGCAGCACTCAGCCCGAAATCGTCCTGATCTACGCCCGCGCCTCCAATGGGGCGATTGGGCACGAAGGCAATCTGCCCTGGCGGCTCCCGGCGGACCTTAAACGGTTCAAGGCGCTAACCATGAGCAAGCCTATGATCATGGGGCGCAAGACCTTTGAAAGCCTGCCCGGCCTACTTCCCGGACGCCGCCATATTGTCCTCACCCGGCGCGAGGATTGGAACAGTGACGGCGCAGAAGTCGTCGGATCGCTCGAAGAGGCTGTCGCCTTGGCCAAGAGCAGCGATGCCTCTGAGATAGCAGTGGTCGGCGGGGCGGAGATTTACGACATCTTCTCCCCCCTCGCTAACCGGATCGAAGTGACAGAGATCCACCGCGACTACGCAGGCGATACCTTTATGAAGCCGCTCGGCCCGGAATGGGTTGAGG
>JBCBMN010000007.1:0-41596 GCA_039822745.1 Pseudomonadota bacterium
ACGCCGACCCGATGCGCCCGGGGGCACAGGAAGGAGACCCGCCGATCTTTGAGAGCAACCATGCCGGCGGCACGGCGGGTGGCATCTCCACCGGGCAGCCGGTTGTGTGCCGCGTGGCCTTCAAACCGACAAGCTCAATCCTCACCCCGGTCCCCTCGATCACATCGAACGGCGAGGCGACCGAAGTGCGCACCAAAGGCCGTCACGACCCCTGCGTCGGCATTCGCGGCACGCCAGTGGTGGAAGCAATGATGGCGCTGGTTCTGGCCGATCACAAACTGCTAAACCGGGCGCAGGTTTCGCCAAGGTAGCGCAGCCGCGCTGCCCGGGATTCTGGCCAGCATTCTGACTGCCATTCTGGCCAGAAGTGTTCCGCAATTTGGCCGCTTTTGTCTTTATGGCGACATAGCGTTCATGCTAGCGCGCTTTGCCGGATAGCAGGAGAACGCCAATCATGAATCAAGCCGATCATCACTCAACCGCTGACAATCCGTTTGGCGAGTTTGTTCTATATGGCTGGGCCGGATCTTTTTTCGCTTCAAAGACCCGCAGCTATCTGCGCAAGGCTCAAGTGCCGTTTCGCGAAGTGACGATCGGGCATCCCCATTTCACCTCAGTGGTCCAGCCGTTTCTTGAGCGGCCCATCGTGCCCGTCATCCAGACGCGCGAAGGGGTGATCGTTCAGGATTCCAACGAGATATCGGACTATGTGCTGGCCCATGGCCTGGGCGAGCGATCGCTCATCCCGCCAACGCCGGTGCAGGCGATGGCCGCGCGCGTGCTTGAACTCCTGTTCAGCGAAACTCTGGCCCGCGTCGCGTTTTCCACCCGCTGGTCGCAATTTCACGATCAGGAGGCCTATGTGCGCGAGGTATTTGGCAGCACCCACGGCTATGGCGCGGACAAGGATGAGGCCGGGCGCAATTTTGTCGCCGATTTGGCGCGCGACGCCATTTTCGCAGTGCTCGAAGGTTTCGGCATTGAGCCGCGAACCTTGAAGCTGATCGAGCAGCAATATCGTGATCTGCTTGATCTGTTGAGCGCGCATTTCGCTTTGCACCCCTATCTGTTTGGCGCGGGCGAGACCATCGCGGATTGCGCTTTGAACGGAGCGCTCGCTCCGCACCTTTCGCGCGATCCGTATCCCGGTATGACGATGCGCCAGCGCGCCCCGCGCGTGCTTCGCTATACAGAACGCATGTGCCAGCGCGATCCAGACTTTCCCGAATATGTCGACGCGCAACCCGGTGTGCTGGTTGCCGAGGACAAGCTGCCTGAAACGCTAAAGCCGATCATTGCACTGATGGGCCGTGACGGCCTTCCGGAAATCAAGGCAACGGTTGACGCTTTTGACGAATGGGCCAGCGCAGTCGAACGCGAACCGGGCAAACCGATCCTGCCCTCGCGGACAATCCGCATGGTGGCCAGAACCGAATTTGATGTCCGCTCCATTCCTATGCGCAGTATCGCTCAACCCAACACGATATGGGCGCTGGGCCGGGTGCACAAAGCCTTCGACGCGCTGACGAACGAGCAGCAGGAAAGCGTGCGCAAAGAGCTGGCCCCTCTGGGAGTCACCGCATTGCTTGATCTGCGCACCCGCTTCCCGTTGGAACGGCGACAGCACGCAGAGGTGTGGGCCGATGCGGCCGGCTAATCGGCCCTGGCGACGCGCTTTCGCTTACATATCCGCGCAACCTCGAAGTGCTGCATAGCGGCGCGTTGCGCCCTATGTACCGCATGACCAAGCCGAGCGTTTTTTTCGATCCTTGAAAGCACTCTCACCACCTCGCTCAAAACCGAGGATCAACGCAAGCTGGCCGCGTTTGAGCAATGTGAGGACGAAAAGACGCTCACCCGTAACGTCTACGGCCTTGGCCCGGAGGCTAAGGACTCGGAAGTTGAGCTGTTTGATCAGGCATTCATGCAGGGCCTGTTCGAACTAGAGCGCGAACGGGCCTTGGCGATTGAAGACTAAAGCTGCCGCTTACGCTTCAGCCGGACGCAAACGCTGGTCGAAATAGGTCACGATTGCCTCAAATGCCTCGCGCGTAGGGTGGCCTTTCTCGTTGACGAAATCGCGCGTGAGGACTGAGTGCCCTTTGCCCGGCATTACCTCGGTTACGCCGGTTTCGACGCGGGTCTTGTCGTCATTGAACGCAGCGTCGATAGCGTTGAACTTTGCGGCCGTGCAAAGCGGGTCACCTTCGAAACGGTAGGCTTTCATCGCGCCCTTCTGATCGAGTGCGTCGCGCACTTGCGCAATGTCCGCCTCGGACATGTGGAGGTAATCGTGGTGGCGAATGGGCAGCGAAGGCTGCGATGCGACGCCTGCCAGAACAGCATCATCCGCCATCAGCGAGATTGCGAAGTTTCCGGTCAGACACATGCCAATTGTCGCCACGCCATCGACATTATGGTCAGTCCGCAGCTTCTGACACAGCGCCCGCAGCCAATCGACAATCGGGCTGGTCTTGTTCCTTTCAAAGATCGTGAATTCGCGCCGCATGCAAAAGACGCGCGCCGTGTTCCCTAACAGCGAAGTCCGCCCCAATGGCCCGAAAAGATGCGGCAGCACGACGGCGAAGCCGCGATCCACGAACATATCGGCCAGCCGCAAGGTGGATTTGCCGATGCCCGGCAACTCCTGAATGATCACAACAATAGGCCCAGAGCCCTTGCTGTAGATATCGTGCGTCACCCGATGGCCAGATGCGAGCGGCGCTGTGAACGCCCATTTCTCAAATTCAGACATTGGACCGGTTTGGCTGCCCATGCGGCGCTCCCTGTTTGCGATTACGATTCCCTGGCGAACCTAGTGCGCGATGAAGGCGGGAGACAGCCTGAAAACAAGAAAACAATATTTGCGAACTGGACGATCCGCCCGCTCGCCCGCCGCAAAGGCACGTAAACGGCGCGCACCGCCAAGGCTGACACTGCACCACGGGATGCAGGATACTGAGCGAGGCTCTCAGCCAAGGCGACGCATCTTGACGGGGAGGGAGGCACCCCCCAAAATCCCCCGCCTCCCTCCCACACTTGCTCGGTGAAGAACGGGGGTGACGAACTCGGCCCAATGCGCCAAACCGCGTGGCCATGAAGATCCTCCTCACCGGCAGTTCGGGTCGCATTGGCCGCGCCATTTTTGGAGCGCTGGCGGGTGCGCATGAAGTGATCGGGCTGGACCGCACTGTCTTCTCAACCACGCATATTGTCGAGGATTGCGGCAATAGTGGAGCAATCAAGCCTGCGCTCGAAGGGGTGGACGCCGTCATCCACACTGCCGGTCCGCATGCACCCCATGTTGATCTTGTTCCGGACCGGGAGTTTGAGCGGATCAATATCGAGGCAACGCACGACCTGTATCAGTCAGCGCGCGAGGCGGGGGTGCGCCGCTTTGTCTATACCAGCACCACCGCGCTTTATGGCGACGCTATCGCCCCCGGCGCATGCACGTGGATTGATGAGGACACTCCGCCGCAACCGCGTACGATCTATCACCGAACCAAACTCGCAGCCGAAGTGATGCTGGAAGAAATGGCCTGCGAGGCGCTCCCTGTGCGCGTGCTGCGCATGTCGCGGTGCTTCCCGGAAGCCGCGGACCTGATGGCGCTTTACCGCCTGCATCGCGCGATTGATGCACGCGATGTGGGCACCGGCCATGCGCTTGCTCTGACCCATGACGGCCCAGTTGACCAAGTGCCCTTTGATCGCTTTATTCTGTCTGGCGCGACCCCTTTCCTGCCCGAGGATGTTGAGGCACTCGCCAATGACCCGCGCTCCGTTCTGGCACTGCGTGCGCCCGAGATTTTGGCCGCGATGGATGCGCGCGGCTGGCCGGTTCCACCCAAGATCGACCGGGTCTATTCCAGCGCCAAGGCCAAGGCGCAGCTTGGCTGGGCCCCGCGCTGGGACTGGCGCGAAGTGATGGCGCAAGTCGACCGCGATGACTTAGAGGTTCTCCCCGTCAACGCCGCAACGATCAAGCGCTCCGAATAGGTCACTAACCGAAGCTCAGGGAACTTCGCAGGCGCAGCATCGTTAACACGGCAAGCTCCTGAGGGGTAAAAGAGAGCACTCGCAACAAATCAGACACTTCGGCCAACGCACATGAAACGGGGGACCATCAGATATGAACATTCAGTCCTCTCTTGATGCGGTGGACGCCATTGCCAGTGACATGACCAGTGACATGGCCAGTGATTGGGAGGGCGCAAAGCCCAGCTGGCGCAGCGGCATCGGACGCAAGACGCAGATCGTTGTGGTCGGCGGTGGCGCGGGCGGCTTGGAGCTTGTGCGCAAGCTGGGTGCGAAATTCGGGCGCGAAAACCACGACATCATCCTTGTCGACAAAAACCCCAGCCACATCTGGAAGCCGCTGCTGCATGAAGTTGCCGCAGGCTCGCTCGACGCCAATCTTGATGAAGTGGGCTATCGCGGCCATTGCCACAAATGGGGCTATCGCTTCTTCAAGGGCACCTTGGTCGGCATCGACCGGGAGAAACGCGCGATCCATCTTGAGCCTGTCTATGATGATGATGGGACCGAGCTGATTTCCGAGCACTCGATCCGCTATGATTACCTTGTGCTGGCCGTGGGATCGATCTCCAACGATTTCGGCGTCAGCGGGGTCAAGGATCACGCGATCTATCTCGACAGCCGCGAACAGGCCGACATATTTCGCACCAAGCTGCTCAATCACTGCCTGCGCGTCAGCCGTACTATGAGCGTCGACCCGTCTGCCGATGCGCAGGTGCGCGTCGCAATTGTCGGCGGCGGGGCGACGGGGGTTGAGCTTGCCGCGGAACTTTACAACGCTGCAGGGGCGCTGCGCCATTATGGCCTCGAAGTGTTCGATGAAAGCCGCCTCAAAGTCACGTTGCTCGAAGCCGGAGAGCGGATTTTGCCCGCTCTGCCCGAACCGTTGAGCGAGGCCGCGCAGTACGAGCTGGAGCGTCTCGGCGTAGAAGTGCGCGTCCACACCCAAGTGATCAAAGCGCGAAAAGGCCTGTTCCTGACCCGCGACGATGATGCGATCCGGGCAGACCTGATCGTCTGGGCGGCGGGGGTCAAAGGCGCGGAGTTTCTCACCACGCTTGGCCTTGAGACCAATCGCAACAACCAGATCCTTGTGCGCCCGACCATGCAGACGCTGGACGATGATCGCATCTTTGCGCTGGGCGATTGCGCCTCTTACACGCCCGAAGGCGAGAAGCGCCCGATCCCCCCGCGCGCGCAGGCAGCACACCAGATGGCGGACACGGTGTTCGACAATCTCAAGCGTGTGATGGTGAATGCAAAGCGCGTAGAAAGCGGCAAAACGCCGAAGCCGCTAAAGAGCTTTGCCTACAAGGATAATGGCTCGCTCGTCTCACTCAGCCGGTTCTCAACCGTGGGCAGCCTGATGGGCAATCTGGTCGGCGGAAGCATGGCGGTGGAGGGGCGGCTGGCGCGCTTTATCTACACCTCGCTGTATTCGATGCACTTGCTGGCGATCCACGGCTGGATCAAGGGCCTCTCGCTGATGGCGATTGGCCGCGTGAACCGGATCGTGCGACCCAAGTTGAAGCTGCACTGATCAGCGGGTGGTGCTGGCCCCATAGGCTGGTTTCAGATCACCCTTCGCCCAATCGGCCATCAAATCATGAAAGCCATTTGTAACCTTGGTGTAAGTGCGGCTTCCATTCCCTGCCTGCTCGAACTCCCACATCCCATGATCAGCGTCGGGAAAGACGCGGATAGAGATGTCCTTACCCTCTCGACGCAAAGTCAGCAGGCGACCAAGAGTTGTTTGAGTCGGCGCTTCGCGGTCTTGGCCTGCCAGTGCCCAAAACTGCGGCACGTCCACTTGACGCATCACGTCAATCGGGACGAGCGACCAATCGATGTTGAGCCGGTCAAACATCGGAATACCCTTGCTGCGCAACTCCTCCGTCGACATGGCCAGGATGACGCCGGAGAACCCGCCCTTGATCTGGCCAAACCATGGTTCGTCTTTGAAAGTGTCGCGTAGACGATCGAGGTCTTCGAGGCCGTCTTTATAGTCTGAAACCGCAAGTCTCGCGGTCACATCGGTCAATTTCTTCGCCTTGACCCTTGCGGCATCGTCATATCCGCCCTCTTGCATTTCCAACTGAACCTGCGCCGCATCCTCTTCAAGGATATCGGCGACCAAGCCATAGCCGATAAAAAGAAAATCAGCGTTCGCGCGCTCAGCGGCGAGAGGTGCGATCCAGCCCCCTTGGCTAAGACCCACAATGCCAAACCGACCAAAGCGTCCTTCCGCCAGCGTCTTCGCAGTTTGAGAGGCGGCGACAAGATCCTCGGCAAGCTCTGGAAAGTTTTGCGAATACTCGCCTTCGGACTGGCCCGTGCCGCGCTTGTCATAGACGAAAGCGGATACGCCGCGCCCCACCATCTGATATGGATCGCGCGCGCTGTTGATCCAGCCGATATCCTCTGAACCGTGGGCGAACACGACCAGCGGCGTATCTGGGCCAGCACCATCGGGTTCAAGCAACTGGCCAGCCAACGTTATGCCTTTGCTTTCAAACTGGCTGGGGGTGACGCGAACGGGCAGCTTTGCAAGGACTGTTCCCTCAACCTCAACGCCGTCTTCACCCAGGCACACAATCGAGGCGTCTTCGCTAACAGTGCCAGCGCGGCCGTCGCTGAACCCGTAGCGAGGGCCTTTGCTGCCCTCGGTGATCATCACGAAATCGCCAACCGCGCCGTAGACTCCCGTCAGGCATTGCGAGGACACTGCGCTTTCAGAGGGCGCACAAGCCGCCCCCAGTGTTGCTGTAAAGAGCGAAGCAACGAGAGCAGTTTTGCGAAGTAGCATTAACGATCCTGTTAGGAGATACGACAAGGTCTCAAAGTGAGTGTCGCCCAAGAGCCGCTCAAGCGAGGCTCGACCAAGGTTAGCTTGGGCTCGACAACGGCTGCAACCAGCGCAGCACCAGTTGGCGGGCGAAAGGGAACCAACAGTGACGGTTCCCGTTTTCGCCATTGATAAAAACGATGAACTCAATCGCTTTTATCCGTTTTTTTGCATCGCACAAATCTCTATGTGCATCGCAACAGAATTCACCCTCTCCAATCCAACCCAAAACATCAGGGGACTAAAACCAATGGGTATTATCGGTTCAACCATCAAGCCGTTCACCGCCACCGCTTTCAAGGCTGGCGAAGACTTCTACGACGTCACCGAAGCCGACATCGCAGGCAAGTGGGCGGTGTTCTTCTTCTACCCGGCTGACTTTACCTTTGTCTGCCCGACAGAGCTTGAAGATCTGGGCGAAAAGTACACCATGCTGCAGGAAATGGGCGTCGAAGTGTACGCCGTTTCGACCGACACGCATTTCAGCCACAAGGCATGGCACGACACTTCGGACAAGATCGGCAAGCTGCAATACCCGTTCCTGGGTGACCAGAACCACATCCTGTCGAACAACTTTGGCGTTCTGCGCGAAGGCGTTGGCCTTGCCGACCGCGCGACCTTCGTTGTCGATCCTGACGGCGTCATCCAGATCATGGAAATCACTTGCGAAGGCGTGGGCCGCAATGCCAACGAACTGACCCGCAAGATCAAGGCTGCGCAATATGTGCGCGCCAATCCTGGTCAGGTCTGCCCGGCAGCATGGGAAGAAGGCGCTGAGACGCTGGCCCCGTCGCTGGACCTCGTTGGCAAGATCTAAGCCGAACCCTCTTGTGGCGCGGGCGCTCCCCCTTTTGCGTCCGCGCCGCCACCCCTCTCCCAAAAGGGCGCTGCTGCAAGCGGCACCCTTTAGGGTCGCAAGCTGGTCCGGTCGTCGCCTGACCCAGCCTTTTCCCTCCCCCCAATAGCCGGGAAGCGATGGCCGGACCCGTTTGTACCCACCACCAATTTCACGACCAGTTTTGAAAGGGACCCTCCCAATGCTCGACGCAAACATGCAAGGCCAACTGAAGCAGTACCTCGCCAATCTGCGCGAGCCGATCGAGCTGGTCGCCTCTCTGGATGTGAGCGAAAAGAGCGTGCAGACGCGCGAACTGCTTGATGAGATTGCGGGCCTGCACGACATGGTCAGCGCGCGCTTTGATGGCAGCAATGCGCGCGTGCCGAGTTTCGACATCGTGCGCGCCAGCGATCCAGCGCGCAGCGTTACATTTGCAGGCCTTCCCATGGGCCACGAATTCACCTCGCTTGTCCTTGCCCTGCTTTGGGCTGGAGGACACCCGCCCAAGGTTGACGCCGACCTCATCGAGCAAGCGCGCTCTCTGGAAGGCACCTACGAATTTGAGATGTTCTTCTCGCTAACCTGCCACAACTGCCCCGACGTAGTTCAGGCGCTGACGCTGCTCGCGCTCGAAAATCCGGGCGTTTCGGCAACACTGATCGAAGGTGGCACGCATAAGGATGAAGTGGAGCGCCGCGACATCATGGCAGTGCCCGCGACCTTCCTGAACGGGACAAGCTTCTACAACGGTAAGATGGAACTCTCCGAGATCATCGCCAAGCTCGACACTGGCGCCGAGGCAAAAGCCGCCGCCAAAATGAGCGCCAAGGAGCCGTTTGAAGTGCTGATCGTCGGCGGCGGCCCTGCTGGCGTTGCCTCGGGCATTTACACCGCGCGCAAGGGCTTTCGCACGGGGATCGCAGCAGAGCGTTTCGGCGGGCAGTTGCAGGACACGCTCGGCATCGAAAACCTGCCCGGCACCAGCTACACCGAAGGCCCCAAGCTTTCCGACGACCTCAAGAAGCAGGTCACCGAGAACGCCATCGACATGATGGACCTGGCGCTGGCGAGCGCAATCAAACCGGCTGCACAAGCGGGCGGAATGCATGAGGTGCACTTCGAAAACGGCGCCGTGCTCAAGACCCGTTCGCTGATCCTCTCCACCGGTGCGCGCTGGCGTTCGCTCGGCGTGCCGGGTGAAGAGGAATACAAGAACAAGGGCGTTGCCTATTGCCCGCACTGCGATGGCCCGCTGTTCAAGGGCAAGCGGATCGCGGTGATCGGCGGCGGCAATTCAGGCGTCGAAGCAGCGATCGACCTGGCCAAGATTGTCGGCCATGTGACGCTGATCGAGTTCGATACCAAATTGCGCGCCGACGAAGTGCTGCAACGCAAGCTGCGCTCGCTCTCCAATGTCGAGATCATTGTGAACGGCCAGACGACTGAGATCACGGGTGAAAGCGGCAAGGTCAACGGGCTGGTCGTCAAGGACCGCGCCACTGAGGAACTGCGCACCATCGCGCTCGAAGGTGTGTTCGTGCAGATCGGCCTTGTCCCCAACACCGAATGGCTCAAATCCTCCGGCCTCGAACTCTCCAAGTTCGGCGAGATTGTGATCGACGAGGAAGGCGCAACCAGCCGGCCCGGCATCTTTGCCGCGGGCGATGCGACCACTGTGCCATACAAGCAGATCGTCGTGGCGATGGGCGAGGGGTCAAAAGCAGGCCTCTCCGCCTTCGACTACCTCATCCGCAATGAGCCGGTGGATACAGTGGCCGAGGCGGCGTGATTCTTGCGCACCCGCATCCGCGGGCGCGTCCTCACTAGACGCGCAGCATAGCTGCGCACGCTGCGGGCGGACCGTCGCCCTTGCCCAGCCTATGGCTGCGTCGGTGCACTGCATAAACGCGCTTGAGGTGGGTGCCCCCACCGTATCGTGGCTTTCCCGAAAGCCGGAAACTCAAGCGCGCCGTAGGCTGGTTTTACGCCCTTTATTGTGCACTGCATCAATAAGTCAGGCGTGTTTCAATCGGTTCTTCCGATCAATCTGCCCATGTTAATCGCTTGGACGCAGACGACGCGCTCCATCATGATCGCTTCATTGAACAAGCGTATCCCGAGTCTCGGGGGCGCTCTAATAGATGAGGAGAGCAGATAATGGACGCGAAAACTGGTGAAATGAGTGGCTGTCCCTTCCATGGCGACGCCGGCACGCGCAGCCTTCTGGGCCGCACCAATCGGGACTGGTGGCCTGAGGCAACACAGCTCGACATCCTCACAACCGAAGGCAAGAGCGCCAATCCCTATGGCGAAGACTTCGACTATGCAGAGGCCTTCAACTCCATCGATTACGCCGCGCTTAAGGCTGATCTGACCGCGCTGATGACCGATGATCAGCCTTGGTGGCCCGCCGATTACGGTCACTACGGTCCGTTCTTCATCCGCATGGCATGGCACGCTGCGGGTACGTATCGCACCGGCGACGGCCGCGGCGGTGCAGGCAGCGGTCAGCAGCGCTTTGCTCCGCTCAATTCATGGCCGGACAATGGCAACCTCGACAAGGCGCGCCGTCTGCTGTGGCCGATCAAGCAGAAATACGGCAAAGCGATCAGCTGGGCTGACCTATTCATCCTCGCTGGCAATGTCGCGATTGAAAGCATGGGTGGCCCGGTCTTTGGCTTTGGCGGTGGCCGTGCTGACGTGTTCGAGCCGGAAATGGTCTATTGGGGCACCGAAGATCAGTGGGTGAACGAAGGCGTCCCCACTCGCATCCAGCCCGACAATGCGATGGAGCTCGAAAACCCGCTCGCCGCGATCCAGATGGGTCTCATTTATGTGAACCCCGAAGGTCCGGGCGGCAATTCGCATGATGATGAGGGCATGGCCCGCGACATGCGTCGCACCTTTGCCAATATGGCGATGAACGATGAGGAAATCGTCGCTCTCACCGCTGGCGGCCACGCCTTTGGCAAGGCTCACGGCGCGCAGCCTTCGGATACCTTCTCCGAAAGCCCCGAAAGCGAAGCGCTGCATCAGCAAGGCTTTGGCTGGCTGACCGATGAGGACGAGATCGCCAAGGGTCACATCACCACCTCCGGCATTGAAGGCGCATGGTCGAACAAGCCCACCGAATGGAGCCACGACTATCTGCGCATCCTGTTCAAATATGACTTTGAGCTGGTGCAAAGCCCGGCCGGTGCAAACCAGTGGCAGCCGATCAATCAGGAAGAGGCCGATATGGCGCCTGACGCTCGCGATCCGAGCAAGAAGGTCCCGACCATGATGACCACGGCTGACATGGCGTTGAAGCGGGATCCGGAATTTGCCAAGATATCCAAGCGTTTCCTCGAAAACCCCGAGCAATTGGATGACGCCTTCGCCCGTGCATGGTTCAAACTGTGCCACCGCGACATGGGCCCGAAGGCGCGGTACCTTGGCCCTGAAGTGCCTGAGGAAGACCTGATCTGGCAGGACATTATTCCAGCTGGCACCGCGTCTTCGGACGCCGATGTCGCCGCCTTCAAGACCGCAATCCTCAGCTCTGGCCTGACCGTTAGCGAGCTTGTGAAAGCGGCCTGGGCTTCGGCCTCGACCTATCGCAATTCGGACCATCGTGGTGGTGCCAATGGTGCACGTGTGGCCCTTGCCCCGCAAAAGGACTGGGTAGCAAACGATCCCGAAGAACTCGCCAAGGTCATTGCCAAGATCAACGAACTGCGCGGCGAAATGTCGCTGGCCGATGGAATCGTGCTGGCAGGCACGGCAGCGGTTGAATGGGCAGCCAAGGATGCCGGGCACGATGTGACCGTGCCTTTCCTCGGTGGTCGGGGAGACTCCTCTGACGAGGCCACCGATGCGGAGAGCTTTGAGCCGCTGGAGCCGTTCGCTGATGGCTTGCGCAACTACCTCAAGACCAAGGCCAATGTCCGCACAGAGGAAATGCTGATCGACAAGGCGCACCTGCTGGGCCTTTCGATCCCAGAACTCACTGTGCTGGTTGGCGGCTTGCGCGTTCTGGGTGCCAATGCTGGCAACAGCAAGGATGGCGTCTTCACCGACCGGGTCGGCACGTTGACGACGGACTTCTTCGTCAACCTCCTCGACATGGGCACCAAGTGGGCCCCGGTCGAAGGGTCAGGCGATGAAAAGTATGTCGGCACGGATCGCGCAACCGGCGAAGCCAAGTACACCGCCACCCGCGCGGACCTTATTTTCGGCAGCAACTCACAGCTTCGCGCTCAGGCCGAAGTTTATGCTGAGGCCGGAAATGAAGGAAAGTTTGTGTGCGACTTCATCAGCGCTTGGAACAAAGTGATGAATGCGGACCGCTTCGATGTAACCTATTCGAAGTACCACGCGTAACACATCATGTGACCCCCGTACCCTGATCATCCCCTCCCCCCTTTCGATCAGGGTCGCAATTGACCCCCGGTGCGCTCCGAGCACCGGGGGTCTTTTTCTTGTCTTGCATGCGGAATGGAGACTAGGGCGCGCGCCATCATGACAGAAACGACGAATTACAGCCCGCCAGTCCCCTCTATGGCCCGCCCAATTGCCGGCGCGATTTCGATTGCCGCTTTTGGAGCGCTGGCCCTGCAAACGCTCATCAATGATGGCAGCGTGCTGGAGAATTTCGGCGGGATGGCTCGGTTCTTCACGATCTGGGGCAATATCGCAGCCTGCCTACTGATGGGTTGGATCGCGGCTGGTTTTGGAGTGCCACGCGGTGTGATGGCGGCGCTGGCAACGGCGCTCGCGGTGATCGCGCTGGTGTACTGGACGCTGCTGTCTGGCGATCACAATCCCGAAGGGCTGGACCGCGTGACCAACCAGTTCCACCACACCCTTGTCCCGGTCGCTTTCATCGGATGGTGGCTGGTTTATACGCCCAGCTCTCCGCGCGTGCTGCCGCTTCTCCCCACGATCATGATCCCGCCGCTCAGCTATGGAGCCTTTGCCCTGGTGTTCGGGGAACTGACCGGGTTTTACGCCTATTTCCTCCTCGACCTGCCTGCATTGGGATGGACGAATTTCCTGATCAACATGGCGGGGCTAGCGGTCTTCTTTGCTGTGATGGGTGCGGTGCTTTTGAAACTAAAGGGTGTGTTCAACCGGCTCGCCCCGCTCGACACAGATGCGCCTGAAGCAGCGGCTTAGATCCACCCCGCCGCTTTCAACTCGCTCACCTGTGCGCGGCTGACCGGAGCCTCCACCCCGCCCGCCAGCACCAGCCGGACATTGCGCCCGTCGCGCTTCACATCTTCAACAGCACCGCGCGCAACCCACCAGCTGCGATGGGTCTGACGGCCTTCGGTCTCGCTTACATGCGACATCGCATCGCGCAGCCGCATCAGCACCAGTTCGCTGCCCAGCGCGGTGTGCACGCGGACATAATGATCTTCCATCTCCAGCGCGATCACATCGCTCCCAAGCTCGGCCGGCAGTGCATCGAGCAGCGGGTTGGAAGGCGCAGCCACTGGCACTAGCGCTGGTAATGGCACTGGCACTGGATTGGGCACTGAACTTGGCTCAGAACTCGGCAGGGGGGCCGCCTCCGCACTCGCGCTCACCGGAGAGCGGCGGTCGAGAATGTAGAAGAAGGCCGTAATCCCTCCGCCCACCAGAAAGACATAGAAGTATGAGGTCAGCCCCTGTTCCAATGTCGGAAGCGGCACTGTGCTCGGCAAAAACCCCATCGACCAGACAATAGCCGTCATCGGAATGGTCGCCAGGATCACGCCAAACAGCCATGCAAATGGACGCGGCAGGTCAAGCCCTTCATCCAGACGATCCACCAGCCAGCCCATAGGAGAATAAATCGCATAGCCGATCCAGGCGAAAGTCACCCAGCTGACCAGCCGATAGGCCAGCGGCTCTGCAAAACTGCCAAAAGGTCCGATAAAGGCCAGGATCACCCCAATGCCCGTCATGATCGAAAGGTCGATCACGATCTTGCGCGCGAGAGGGCGGCTTGCAGTGGATGCGCTGTCACCGGTCATGTCGGTGAAATTGACCGCCCATTCGCGCTTCGTAAAGGGGCAAAGCTGCGCATTTCCGCGATGTTTGGTGCCAATCCACGGACTATTCACGAACAGCGTGGCCTGCTTACGCAGAACCGATTGCCCGCCAATGGGCCCGCGGCATTGTGACCCCATCAAACGCACTCACTCAATTGATGGAGTTTCAGCATGACGAACGCCGCCCCCCCAATGACCACCGCCATCACTGACACTATCGCGCACATCCGCAAATTGCCGATCCCGTTCATTCATAAGAAACCGTCCGGGCCGTTTGATGCCAAGAGCGGTTTCGACATCGCACCGCGTGTGCGGATGCTGGTCTGGGCGTGCGCAGTGGGGCTGACGGCTGCGACCTTGATTGCCCTAGCGCGCGGCCTGACCGGGATCGCGCCCAGCCATGTGGCGGTGCGGCATTTGGCGGTTGTAATCCATGTCGCGACGGTCTTGCCTGCTATTCCGCTGGGCGCGTATCTTCTGCTCACCCGTAAGGGTACACCGCGCCACAAACATTTGGGTAAGCTCTGGGTCGGCCTGATGCTTGCTACCGCGACATCGGCAATCTTTATCAAGACCGGTGGCAGCTTCAGCTTCATTCATATCTTCGTGCCCATGACCTTTATCGCCAGCTACAAGATCGTGGCGACTGCGCGACGCGGCGATATGCAGGGACACCGTAGCGAGGTGCTCACGCTGTATCTCGGTGCGCTGACGATTCCTGGCATCGTCAGCATGGCCATGCCGGGCCGCCTGCTGAATGTCTGGCTGTTTGGGTGATGGGTGGGTGATCGCTGTAGAATCAGCGTCGCCGCTTCAGGATCAAGTACAGCGCCCCTTCGCCTCCATGCGCGCGGTGGGCGCGGCGTACGGCGGATATGTGATCGGCATGGGGGCCAGCAGCAAGCCAGTCGAGCAGCTTGGCGCGGATCGCTCCCCGGCGGCCCGCACGGTCAGCCGGATCAACCGGACGCTCGCGCCCGGCAATCACCAGCACCACCCGCGCACCCATCGCCCGCGCCTGATCCAGTCCGGCTGTGATCCGCGCATACGCGGTGTCGAGCGTGTGGCCATGCAGATCGAGCGTCAGGTCAGGCTCAATCCGCCCCGATTTAAAGCGCCGATCCCAATGCGAATCGAGCCCCGTCGGCCCATCCGAAATGCGCGCCGCCGGAGGAGGCTTGGGCGCCGTGACGGGTGCATGCGCTTTGGGTTTGATGGAGGCTGGCCGCGCGGTGCCAACGGGTTTGGGTGCTGTGTTCTTCCCCGCCTCACTCGCTGCGCCGCTGGATGCCTTTGCCACCGCTGGCCGCGTCCGCCCGGAGAGCGGGGTCACGCTTTCGGCGAGCCGTGCCCATGCCGCTTGCTCTTCGGTGCTCAAGCCTCTGGGTGCCTGGCGCGGTGTCTTGTGGGGAAAGCTCACTTCCCTTCCCCTTTCAGGCGGGTCATCGTGCCTTTGGGCAGCAGCAACAGCGCCTCTCCCCGGCCCGACATGCCGCCCGCAATCGCGCGCGCTTCTTCGCCTGCGCCCCAGAACGTATCGAAGCGGTTGGCCCCTTTGATCGCGCCGCCCGTATCCTGCGCGACCCACAAACCATCGGCCTCATCCCGGTCAAGATCGAGCCAGACCGGCGCGCCCAGCGGGACAAAGCGCGGGTCTGCCGCGACCGAGGCCTCGCGCCGCACGGGCACGCCCAATGCGCCAATCGGCCCGTCACCCGTCAGTTCGCGGAAGAAAATCCAGCTTTCGTTCTCTCGCATCAGCGCGCGGCCAGCCGCCGGGTTCTCGCGCAAGTAGGCCATGATCCCCTGCATCGATCCGGGATATTGCCCTGGTCCCTCGCCCAGCAGCCCGCGCTCACGCATCAGCTTGCCGATGCTGGTATAGCCGCGTCCGTTCTGCCCGGCATAGCCGATGCGGACCACCTCGCCATCAGGCGCGCGCAGGCGGCCCGATCCCTGAATCTGCAGAAAGAAGAACTCAACCGGGTCTTTTGCCCAGCCTATCAGCGGCACTCGCCCTGCAAGCGCGCCGTCCTCGATCTCGCCGCGCGAGTAATAAGGGACGAAATTGCCTGCTCCATCATAACGGCCCAGCGTTGGGCGACCGATGCGCTCGGCTTGCGGTACATCGTCCGGCCAACGGCGCAGCAGGTCATCCGGTACGGCGTAAACCGGAACATCATATCCGGGCAGGCGAGTGCGCGATCCGGCGATCTCGGGTTCGAAATAGCCGGTCGCAAATGCACTGCCATCGCCAATTCGCGCGGTTTCGAAGTGCTCGATGAAGAAATTGCGCGGATCAGCCGCGAGCGTCGCGCTCCCGACATTCCATGCCATCGCCGCATCGCAAGCCGTTTGCCAGTCCGCCCCGGCATTAAGCCCGCTCACATCATCGCGGATCAGGAGCTTGGGGCATGATTCTCGGAAACCCGACAGAGCCGAGGCCGCATCGCTGGCACTCATAGGCAAAGCTGCGACGCTTGGGCCGCGAGTCACTCCGGCGCTTGCGGCGCTGGTAGATTCGGGAACTTCAGGCACGGTACTGGTGCTGGGAGAGGGTGGCCGCGCGTCGGGGATGATCGAGCAAGCGCTCAGCGACGCGAACAGCGCTATGACCGGCAACCGAGCGTGGGATGCCAGCCGCGCTTGCATGTCGGGATCACTCCTTTGAACGCCGCTGTCTTGGTCGAAAGGTCAGCAGCGCAATTAAGCGGCTTTAGCCTTCGTCTGTCTCATCGAGGATCCAGTTGGGATCCTTCGAGTTCGTATTGCGCATGAAGGTCCACACATCGCGGCTCTCAATCGCATCGTCGAGCGATCCGGCGATAACATTGCCGTCCTTGTCGCGCGTCACTGCCGCGATGTCGGCCACAAACAGCACCGAAATGCGCGCCGTACGACCATCCAAAGATGCCGAATGGATGCGAGTCTCTTCAACGCGGATCAGCGAGTTTTCCAGCGCGTGTCCTGCTTTCTCCCGCTCATCAATCGCAGCAGAGAAGCCTTCGTACACATCATCGTCGCACAGTTCGCGAAGTGTTTCACGATCGCCTGCCCAATACGCTTCGAGCACCATTTCATAAGCGCCGCGTGCGCCTTCGAGGAAAGAGGTGAGGTCGAAACGGTTATCGGCAGAGGCAATTTCACGCACGCCGCGCTCAACAGCGGGCATCACGCCTTCAAGCTGTGATGGGCGCGCAGGCAAGATCGGTGCACCCGGTTGCGGCTGGCCCGGCAGGCCATTGGGCTGATCCTGAGAACCTTCAAAACGCTGCGGCACTGATTCTTCTTCATGCTCAGCGCGTCGGCCAAGCACCGAATACAGCCGGAGGCCGAGAAACACGGCAATCATGGCAAGGATGACGATTTCAATGATCACAATAGCTTTCCGGTCTGTCTTTTGGTGAAAACGCCGCTCCCTACGCCGTCACTCATCATTTCAGTCATGCCTAACATAGGCCTCAAATACAATTCGACAACAAAGGATCGGTGCCTTTCGGTAGCGAATGCCGACATTCTGGTAACATTTTTGCACTGAACAGACCCTTTATCGCCTGTTAGTGGCGCATTCTGGTGTGTTGCGAGGCGCAAAGACCCCTGCTAGGCGCGGCAAGCTTTGCAAAGGGCGGCATGGATCGTGCAGCCTTTTCAACCCTGATTTCTGATTCCAATCGAAAGACACGACTATCATGGCCGACGAAGGCGACGTTCTCACCAATCTCGACAATCCCGGTGCCGGTGCCAATGGCGCGGACAATCAGCCGACCGCAGCGATCCTGACACAATATGTGAAAGACCTCTCGGTCGAGAATCCGAACGCGCCAGCTGTGTTTCAGTGGAAAGACCAGCCGCAAGTTGACGTGCAATTCAATATCGGTGCCGACGCCGTTGGCGAAGATGTCCATGAAGTCACGCTGAAGATCAATATCAGCGCGACCGGCCCACAAGGTCCGTTCTATATGGTCGAGCTGGATTATTGCGGGCTGGTCGGCATTCGCAATGTGCCCGAAGATCAAGCGCATGCCTATCTGTATGCCGAAGCCCCGCGCATCATCTTCCCCTTTGCGCGCAGCGTGATTGCCGATGCGGTGCGCGATGCCGGTTTCCCGCCTCTGCTGGTGGACCCGATCGACTTCAACCGCCTTTATGCTCAGCAACTCGCTCAGCGCCGCGCCGAACAGGGCCTTGGCGAAGGCGAAATGCCCAAGCCGCAGGCATAGGGGCACGCGCGCAATCGTGGCGTCGGGCTGAGGTGGTTAGGGCGATGAGAGCATGAGCCTCCTCAAGAATGTGGGCACAATCGGCGGGCTGACAGCGGTCAGCCGCGTGTTCGGCTTCCTGCGCGACATCATGCTGGCGCGGGTGCTGGGCGCTGGCGGGGTTGGCGATGCGTGGCAGCTTGCCTTCCAGTTCCCCAACCTGTTCCGCCGCCTGTTTGCCGAAGGCGCGTTTGCGAGCGCCTTTGTCCCGCTGTTCAACCGCCACATGAACGCCGATGAAAATGGGGGCGAGAGCGCGGCAAAGCGCTTTGCCAGCCAGGTTTTGAGCGTCCTTCTGCCGATCCTCGTTGTGTTCGGCGCAGTGATGATGCTGGTGATGCCATGGGTGCTGTGGCCCTTTGCCAATGCCGATATGCTCGCAAGCGAGGGCACTTATGATCTGGCCGTCACAATGGGGCGGATCGCGTTTCCCTATCTGTTGTTTATGAGCCTTGCGACATTGGTGGCAGCGATCCTCAATTCGCTGTCGCGCTTTGCCGCCGCTGCCGCTGCGCCCATTCTGCTGAATATATGCCTGCTCACAGCCTTGTTCTGGGGCGCGGTGCAAGGAAACAGCGAGGCGACACGGCAAGCGGTCGGGTTCTGGCTGGCAGTCGCGGTTTCGGTAAGCGGGCTGTTGCAGCTGGCATGGCTCGTCTTCTTCATGCGCCGCGCCGGGTTTTCGCTGGCCATCTCGCGCCCGCGCATCACGCCGCAGGTAAAAGAGATGGGCGCGCTGATCGTCCCGGCCATCTTCGGCGCAGGCGTCTATCAGATCAGCCGCTTTATCGACCTCGCCTTTATCGGCCAGCTGCCCGACGGTTCGCTGACTTATATGGCGATGGCCGACCGCTGGAACCAATTGCCGCTGGGCATTATCGGCATTGCGCTGGGCACTGCCATCCTGCCCGCGCTGTCGCGCCATATCGGCAAGGCCGAGGACGATGAGGCATCGCGGCTGCAATCCAATGCCATTGAGCTGGCCATGCTGCTGACCATACCGTGTGCCGTGGCGCTGTTCTTCACCGGCACCGCCTTTGTCCAAGCCTTCATGGCCGGGCAAGCCTTTACCCAAGAGGATGCAAGCGTCACCGGTCTCGTCGTCAAAGCCTTGGTCATAGGCCTGCCCGCTTATGTGCTGGTCAAAGTGCTCACGCCCAATTTCTTCGCGCGCAAGGATACGCGCACGCCCGTCATCACTGCCGCCATCGCGTTGAGCGTGACCGTGGCGCTGAACCTCCTCTTTATCTTTGAGCTGGGCTTTGGCGTGGTTGGCCTCGCGCTTGCCGGAGCGATTGGCGCATGGGTCAATATCGCTTTGCTGACAGGCATCCTTGCGCGGCGCGGCTTCTTCACTTTGCCTGCGCGCGTGATTGGTCGCCTGGCTCGCATCGCAATCGCCGCAGCATTGATGGGCGCAGCCTTGTGGTTCCTCATGAGCCAGATCGAGGCATGGTTGGTCGGCAGCATATTGGACAAAGCGCTGGGCATTGCCGTGATCCTTGGCGTGGGCGGCGTCACCTATGGCGCGGCGGGTGCGGCGCTGGGTGTGCTCGACAAGGCGACTGTGCTGCGGCTAATGCGCCGTCAAAGCTAAACCGGCCAAATTCAATGGAAAGACCGACAATGCGTGTAGTCTCCGGCATCCAGCCCACGGGCAAGCCTCACCTTGGCAATTACCTCGGCGCGATCCGCAATTATGTGAAGATGCAGGACGATGCGGCGGCAGCGGGCGGGGAATGCCTGATCTTCATCGCCGACCTGCACGCACTGTCACTGCCCCATGACCCGCGCGAACTGCACGCATCGACGCTGGAACTGGTCGCCACTCTGGTCGCCTGCGGGCTCGATCCCGACAAGGCGATCCTGTTCAATCAGGCGCAGGTGCCCAATCATGCAGAGATGCAATGGCTGCTGAACGGGACAGCGCGCATGGGCTGGCTGAACCGTATGACGCAGTGGAAGGACAAGGCAGGCAAGAACCGCGAAGGGGCCTCCATCGCGCTGTTCACCTATCCGGTGCTGCAGGCCGCTGACGTGCTGCTATATCAGGCGACCCATGTGCCCGTGGGCGAGGATCAGAAGCAGCATCTGGAGCTGGCCCGCGACATCGCGCAAAAGTTCAACAATGACTTCGCCTCAGAGGAAGCGCCGGTCTTCACTCTGCCCGAACCGATCATCCCGCCAGAGGCTGCGCGCATCATGTCCTTGCGCGATGGCTCCTCCAAGATGAGCAAATCCGACCCGTCCGATATGAGCCGCATCAACCTTCAGGACGACGCCGATACGATCATGAAGAAGATCAAGAAGGCCAAGACCGATCCCGAACCTTTGCCAAGCGAAGAGGCGGGTCTGGAAGGCCGCACCGAAGCGCTCAATCTGGTGAGCATTTACGGCGCGCTGACCGGCCAGAGTGTCGAGGCGGTGCTGGCTGAAAATGGCGGACAGGGCTTTGGCCATTTCAAGCCGCTGCTGGGCAATGTGCTGGTCGAAACGCTCAGCCCCATTTCCGAACGCTTCCGCGCCTTGAAGGATGATCGCGAAACCCTCGATGCAATCCTCGCCCGCGGCGCATCAAAAGCACGCGAGCGCGGCACACCCACGCTCAACGCCGCTTATGAAGCGCTGGGACTGGTACGGGGGTAAGAACAGAGGCCGCACAGAATGCAAGCCAGCGACAATCCGTTCGCCCCCTGCGTTCAATCGCCATTCAGCGACTTAGTTTAGAACTGATCGCGGCAGTGGATGTTTGGCCGAACTGCTGGGACCATTAAGAGGAATACGGCTCCAACCAAGCGGGCCGGGCCTGATTTGTGACCCATCAGGGATGGAGGCGGTGCAATCGCCACTGGACAGACCCGTTTCGGGTCCACATGACAGGGTATCGCAAAAGGAAATTTTTCCATGGAACGTCCTCAAACCAGATCCTCCGCTCCGCAATCGCGCCGTTCGGCCACCAGCCGCTTCATGCAAGTGGCCTTTGTCAGCGCTGCCGCAATTGGCCTTGCTGCCTGTGCAACGCCGTTCAAGGCCGATGTCTCGCGCTTCAATGCCGAACTGCCCGCGCCCAAGGGCCAGAGCTTTGCCGTGGTCGCAGAAGACCCCAAGCTTGCAGGCGGTCTGGAATTTGCTCTCTATGCCGACGACGTCGCAGCCCAGCTGACACAGCTTGGCTATGTCGAGGCGACCGGCCCTGAAGCCGCAGACCTGCTTGTGCGCTTTGACTACAGCGTCGACAATGGCCGTGAGCGCGTGCGCACGACAGGCAATACATTTGGCGCAGCAGCTTATGGCCCATGGGGCGGCTGGGGCCCGGTTGGTTTTCGCCGGGGCTATGCGGTTGGTTTCTACGACCCATGGCTCGCTGGACCCAATGTGCGCAGTTACACCATCTATACCGGCGAAATCGACGTAAAGATCGACAACACCAAAACCGGTGAGCGCCTGTTCGAAGGCAATGCGGAAAGCGCCTCGCGCACTAACCGTTTGCAGACAATCGTGCCCAATCTGGTTGATGCGCTGTTCACCGATTTCCCCGGCAATTCGGGCGAGACGCTGCGCATCACGATCAAGGAAAACGAAAAGACCGTGCGTCGGGACGATTAATCGGGTACAGCCTTATACAAGCAAACCCTTGGATGGGACGGAGAGGCGGCGCAAGGGATCAGCGCCGCCTTTTTGCTTTTGGGGATCAGGAGCGGGGAGAGGGCTTTTTCTAAAGCCCCCAAGCACCGCCGGTGGAGCCGAAACCGCCAGCACCGCGCGCCGTCGAACCGAGTTCGTCCACCTCGTCCCATGCCGCCTGCACCACCGGAGCGAGCACCAGCTGCGCAACCCGATCTCCGCGCGCAATGGCGAAAGGCTCGGTCCCGTGATTGATAAGCAGAACTTTGAGTTCGCCGCGATAATCGCTGTCGATTGTGCCCGGCGTGTTGGGCACCGTGATGCCGTGCTTGAAAGCCAAGCCAGAGCGCGGACGCACCTGAATTTCGTATCCGTAGGGGATCGCCATTGAAAGCCCGGTCGCCACCGCATGGCGAGCGCCCGGTTCAATCGTCACATCCTCAGCGCTGACCACATCCATGCCCGCGGCCCCATCGGTCGCATAAGCAGGTAACGGCAGGCCGACACCGGCCTCCAGCCGCTTCACTTCAACTTTGACCTCGGAGCTCATTCCGCAGCCTCAGCGGTAAGCGTTTCGGCAACCCGCTGCGCCAGCGCCATGGCAACCTCGTGCTTTGCCATCTGGTCGAGGCTCTCAACCCCTTCCGGGCTGATGATGTGGACCTCATTGTCATCGCCGCCCATCACTTCGCCTGACACGTCATTGGCGATAATCCAGTCAACGGCCTTGCGCTTGCGTTTCTTCTTGGCGTTGTCGATCACGTCCTCGGTCTCTGCTGCAAAGCCGATCACGAGTTCGGGGCGCTTCTCGCTCGCAGCCAGATTGGCGAGGATATCCGGGTTTTCGGTCAGCATCAGCGCTGGTGGAGCGGAGCCGCGCTTCTTGATCTTCTCGCTCACATACTGGCGCGGACGCCAGTCCGCCACGGCGGCGACCAGGATCGCCGCATCAGCGGGCAGAGCAGCGCGCACCGCCTGATTCATCTCGGCCGCGCTTTCGACATCCTGCCGGTCCACGCCATCGGGCGTCTTCAAGGCGACCGGTCCGGAGACCAAGGTCACCCGCGCACCCAAGGCAGCCGCAGCCGCCGCGATGGCAAAGCCCTGTTTCCCGCTGGAGCGATTGGCGATGTAGCGCACCGGATCAATCGCTTCCCACGTAGGGCCTGCGGTGATCAGGACATGCTTGCCAGCAAGCGGTTTGTATTTGCCATCAATATCAAAGTCAGCGCCCGCAAGCGCATCACCCGACTCGCTCTCAATCGCATCCAATTCGATCGAGGGCGGTTTGCCTTTCTTGGCCTTGGCAGACGGCGGCGGAGGAGGAGGAGGAGGAGGAGGAGGCGGCGCTTCCTCTTCTTCAGGCTCGGCTTCGCACTCGGCTTCGTCAGCCTCTATTTCGGCCTCAGTCTCTTCTGGCTCTTCGGGTTCGTCGGGGATTTCTTCAGGCGGAGACTGCCGTTCATTCACTTCGTGATTGATCGCATCGGGATCAATCGGCGGCGCGGCGGAGGCATCGCCCTTCTTGGCGAGCAGCGGGCCTGCGCCATCGGGATTGAATTCCGGGATTTCATCACCGGGAAGCTCTGGCAGCGGCTCAGCCGGATCATAGTCCTCCGGCATTTCGAGGTCCTGATATTCCGCTTCGATATCTTCATGCGACTTCTTGGCGGTTGAGCGCGGGATGATCTTGGAGAGCAATCCGCCCAGCCCCATGGTCGCTGCGCCTTCGTCGGTGGGCTCCAGCGCCTCAACCGAATCGTTGGCGGCCATGGGCGCAGGCGTCGTTTCAGGCACCGGAATGCCGAAGTGACCGGCAATCGCGCGCCAGATCGCATCGGGTTCGGGCAAGCGACC
This sequence comes from Pseudomonadota bacterium, assembly GCA_039822745.1. Lineage (GTDB taxonomy): Bacteria > Pseudomonadota > Alphaproteobacteria > Sphingomonadales > Sphingomonadaceae > Erythrobacter. The sequence continues at coordinate 23,479 of JBCBMN010000007.1, forward strand.
ATAGCCAAACTCACCGCACGCCATCGGGCCTTCATCGGGATGGAGCACTTCCACGCCTGCAGCCTGCAAAGCCTCGACATTGCGCTGGGTCGATTCGTGCTCCCACATCCGCACATTCATCGCCGGGATTGCCATCACCGGCTTGTCCGTCGCCAAAATCAGTGTCGTCGCCAGATCATCGGCAATGCCTGCCGCCATCTTGGCCATCAAGTCCGCCGTTGCCGGACAGACAACGATCAGGTCCGCTTCTCGGCTGAGCTGGATATGGCCCATCTCAGCCTCGTTCTTCAGGTCCCAGAGCGTTGTGTACACCTGGTTCTCGCTCAGCGCGGCGAGCGACATGGGAGTGACAAATTGCTGCCCGCCTTTGGTCACCACACAGGTGACATCGCCTCCACCCTTGCGGATCAGGCGCACCAGTTCGCACGATTTATAGGCCGCAATGCCTCCGCCCACGACAAGCAGGATCTTCGGGCCGACCACTTCGAGAGGGGCAGTGCTCATCGGGTGAGCCTTCCTTCAAAGGGCCTTTTGCAAAGAGGCGTCGGGCACGGCATGCTTGTCAAATCACTCCCCAAGATCGACCATTGCAGAGCCTGGCTCCTGCATCGCCGATACAACTTTCTATTCACCACGTTTCGTCTAGCGATACTGTGTCCCAAGTCCAACCGGTTTGCGCCGGGTGCACGTTGAGATGCGGCCCCGATATCAAGAATGCCCGATTATGCGCAGAACTCTGTGGGATAGGATGGTTAAATTTACGCTTATGCCCCGCGCAAACGCAACACGATGCAACATGATAATGCTTGCCATTACCCACCCCTCGCGGCAGGTCGGCGGGCAACAGAGGAGACATGGGATATGATCATCGCGTTGCGTGCCGGACTGGTTCTGGGTGGATTGCTGTTTCTGTTCATCGCGGCAGGCTTTTTCCTGGACCCGGTACAGGCGGGTGCAGACTTTGGCCTGACGGTCAAAGGCGCGCATGGCCTCACATCGCTGCGGGGAGACATGACCTCGTTCTTTCTGGTGAGCGCGATCTGCTATATCTGGGGTGCGCTGGCCAAGCGGCGTGACCCGCTGATCATTGGAGCGGCATTGATGCTGATCGTGCTGGTTTGCCGCCTGATCAGCCTCGCACAATATGGATCATTCGAAGGCTTTATCCCGCCCATGGTGGTGGAGCTGGTGTTCGGCACGCTCGCGATTATCGGATCGCGCGTGCTTCCGGCGAAAGCCTGAGCGGTCTGACAGCAGGGGCGGGCGCTTTGGGTAAGCGCCCGCCCCAGAACCAGCCCACCAGTCGCGCTAGCCCAGCAGACCCATGGCAGCTGCGCCCCACATCGCGCCTGCGCCTGCCAGTCCGGCGATGAAATAGCCGAGCCAGCCTCCACCCCCAGAAGCGCCTGCGGCACTGCCTGGGCTATCGCTGCGGTCGGTCATCAGCTTGATCTCAGGGAGAGGAGGAGGTTCCGGCGCGCCGCCTTTGGGCGGGAATTGCTCTTCGATCCGGCGGATGAGGCCGGGCAGGCGGAACAGCGTCTCGGTGTCTTCCTTGATCCGGTCCGCCACGGCAGCCTCTGGCCCCAGCTCATCGCGGATCCACTCGCGCACATAGGGTGATGCGGTGTCCCACATATTGATCTCGGGATTAAGCTGCGTCGCGATCCCCTCAACCATCACCATCGTTTTTTGCAGCAGCAGCAGGTGCGGCTGCGTTTGCATGTCGAAATCGCGCGTGATGGCAAACAGCCCGTCGAGCATTTGGCCGACCGACAATTCGCTCACCGGCTTGCCACGCATCGGCTCGCCCACAGCGCGCAAGGCGGTCGCAAACTCTCCGACCGAGTGATAGCTGGGCACATATTGCGCTTCGAAGTGAATCTCGGCGACCCTTTTGTAATTGCCCGTCGTCAGCCCATAGAGAATTTCAGCGAGCCATTGCCGCGCGCGTCGGTCAATCCGGCCCATAATGCCAAAATCAATCGCCACAATCGTCCCGTCATCCTCAACGAACAGGTTCCCCTGATGCATGTCAGCATGGAAGAACCCGGCGCTGATCGCCTGGTTAAGGAAGCTGATGACGAGCTTGTCCGCGAGCCGGCCCAGATCGTGCCCGCGCGCGAGCAATTCTTCCCTGCGGCTGATCTTGACCCCGTCGATCCACTCGATCGTCATCACCCGGCCATTGGTCCGATCCCAGTCAATCTCAGGGATGCGATAGCCGCCGACGCCTGACATATCCTCGGCCAGTTCGGAAGCGGAGGCAGCCTCGCGCCGCAGATCAAGCTCGGAATTGGTCCAGCGCTTGAAATTGGCAATCGTCAGACGCGGGCGCAGGCGTGAGGCCTCGCCGCCCATCGCCTCGACATGCGCAGCGGCCCACTCATAGGTCTGGATGTCGCGCGCGAACTTCTCGCGAATGCCGGGGCGAAGCACCTTGATCGCAACCGTCCGCCCATCGGTGGTGACCCCTTTGTGGACCTGCGCGATGCTGGCCGCGCCAACAGGTTCAGGGTCGATTTCGGCGAAGAGGCTTTCAATCGGCTGGTCAAAGCTCTGCTCAATCGAGGCTTTGATCTTGTCGAACGGGACAGGCGGGAGCGAGTCCTGCAAGCTCAGCAGATTGATCGCCGCTTCCTCGCCCACCAGATCGGGCCGCGTGGCTAGCGACTGACCCAGCTTGATCGCCGCCGGACCGATAGCGCGAAAGGCGCCCGCATAATCAGGCTTGCCCTGCTTGCCCGTAAAAGTCGCCAGCCGCGCCACTTTGGCCAGGCGACGCACAGGCGCAGGGGCGTTTACATCATCCTCTATCCCCACAAGCGCTCGCCGCCGGGCCAGAGTGATGCCCCAGCGCGCAAGGCGGGAGAGGTGAATAACGGGAGAGGTCATAGGGTCAGGATCAGCAAGCGAAGGCGGTCAGATTTTCCAGCCCGAATGGATCGCCACCGCGCCGCCCAGGATCGTCTCATACTTGGTGTTCACAAAGCCTGCCGCGCGGATCATCCGTTCAAACTCAGCCACCTTGGGAAACTTGCGGATCGATTCCACCAGATAGCGATAGCTTTCTGCATCGCCTGCGATCACCTGCCCCATGCGCGGCAGCAGCGCGTCGGAATAGACATCGTAAATTTGCTGAAAGCCTGTCCACTCGCTGGTCGAAAACTCCATGCAATAGAACCGGCCTCCGGGACGCAGCACACGGTGCGCTTCGGCCAGAGCCTTGTCCTTGAAGGTGACGTTGCGGATGCCAAAGACGATCGTATAGGCATCGAACGAGTTGGAGGCGAAACTGACCTCTTCGGCATTCTGGTGGGTGAAGACGAGGCTGCCGGTTTCCTCGCTTTCGCGCCGTTCCATCGCGCGCTCGGCACCGACATCCAGCATGTCTTGGTTGATATCGGCAACGGTCACATCCGCGCCGCGATCCGCCATGCGAAAGGCAATGTCGCCGGTTCCACCCGCCATATCGAGAATTGTCTCGCCCGGCTGCGGCTTCACGCGCTTGACGAAACGATCCTTCCAACCCCGGTGCATGCCAAATGACATGGCATCATTCATGATGTCGTATTTCTTGGCGACGCTGGTGAAAACCTCACCCACGCGGCGGGTCTTTTCCTCAGGCGCGACTTGCTCATAACCAAAGGAGACGGTGTCTTGTGTGCTTTCGCTCATGGACACGGTCCCTAGATGGAATTGTGCGCCGCGCAAAGGGTGGAGTTTTGTGCATTATCCGCACCGCGCGATGCGCGGCGCTTGCATCCTTGCCAGCCCTCTCCCCCGCCCTTCCACCCGGTAGCTTGACCGTACGATCTCCGGGTGGAAGGGCGGGGAGAGGGCTGGCAAGGCCCGCGAGTGAGAACGAGCCACACAAACAATGCCCGAACTGCCCGAAGTCGAAACCACCGTTCGCGGTCTTGCTCGCTACCTTGATGGCGCGCGGATCACGCGCGTGATGCTCAACCGGCCCGATCTGCGCCGCCCTTTCCCTGAAGACCTGGTGCAGGTGATGACGGGGGCTGTCGTCACCAGCCTCTCGCGCCGCGCAAAGTATGGACTGATCCATCTCGACCGCGCGCAATCGGTCATCTTCCATCTGGGCATGAGCGGGCGCTGGCGGATCGATCCTGAAGAGCCGGACACACACGATCACATGATCATCGAGACCGCGAACAACCGCTTTGCGCTGTGCGATCCGCGCCGCTTTGGCTCGGTCGACATGGTCGCGACACAGGCGCTGGAGGACTGGCCGCAATTCGCCGCCATGGGGCCAGAGCCGCTCGGACCGGGCCTGACGCCTCAGCACCTGAAAGCTGCGCTGAAGGGCAAGACGCAGAGCATCAAGCTGTGCCTGCTCGATCAGCGGCTCGTTGCAGGGCTTGGCAATATCTATGTTTGCGAGGCTTTGTGGCGTTCGGGCGTTCACCCGATGAAGAAAGGCGGCAAAGTAACGGGGCCGCAATTGGCGCGACTGGTCCCGGCAATCCGCGAAGTGCTGGAGACCTCGATCAAGGATGGCGGATCGTCCTTGCGCGATTACGCGCAGCCCGATGGCGAGCTGGGCTATTTCGCGACCCGCTTTGATGTCTATGGCCGCACAGGAGAGGCCTGCCACCGCGCAGATGGCGGAACCATCCGCCGCGTCGCGCAAGGCGGGCGCAGCACATGGTATTGCCCGGTGTGTCAGAAGTGAGGAAGATGCGCGCGTCTGGGCAGGCATCCTCGGCGCTATTCCCTCCGCTGCGCTGCGGGGCACCTGCGGGCGGGCGGTCGCCCTTGCGAGGCCTCTGCGGCCTCGAACTGCGGTGACGCTACCCCAGAAAGCCCAGAGCCATCCGCGCCCTCCACGCCTTCACCCGGATTGCATCCCGAGACATTGTCCGAGTGGAGCGTCCTCAAGCATCGAAGGGGTAGGACGATAAGAACGCTGGCGGGAGCGGTTGGCTTGGGAACGCAACAATGGAACCCCCACACTTTTCTTGACGATTCGGTGACTGCCGCCTATGTGGCGCGCTTTCCAGCGAACAGATACGAATCTGGACGCTGCTTTTTCGAGCATAAACCCAGATTCATTCAAGGTCGCTCCCAAGCGGCCCTAATAGAACGCGAGACACGAGACACTATGGCCAATACGCCGCAAGCCCGAAAGCGCATCCGTCGCAATAACCGCCGCGCCGAGATCAATGGCGCGCGCATCAGCCGCATCCGCGGTTTCATCAAGAAAGTCGAAACCGCCTGTGAAGCCGGTGACAAGGACGCTGCTGCAACCGCTCTCAAGGCTGCTCAGCCTGAAATGGCACGCGGTGTTGCGCGCGGCGTGCTGCACAAGAACACGGTGTCTCGCAAGCTGTCGCGCCTCACCAAGCGAGTCGCCGCGCTGTAAGCCTTGCTAACCGCCGCCTGGCCATCTCGATTCGCGGATGGTCGTTAAGTGGTAATACGGTTGTTAGATATTGAGGGCCGCGCCTTTGGGCAGCGGCCCTTTTGTTTTGCGACAAATATGACCTTTGTGACGCTTGGCAAACCTAGGAAATTCAACGATTCGCGGGCCAAATTTGGTAAAATCTAAGTAAATTAGGCACTTGAACGCAAATCTGCGGGCTTCGGCGGGTCAAGAGATATATTTCAGAAAAATGAAAATTTTGCCGTTGCTTCCCGAAGCAATCAGGCGTTTATTGTTGTCTCACCCGGAGCGGGACAGTCCGGGGTCATAAATCTAGGTCGATAGGGTCCTCTCGGAATCACACGTATTTTCGAGAGCGGGGAAGATTTGCCTGTCGTATTGTTGGAAGACCGGTTCGGAAAGCGATTCCGAATGCGGAGAAGTATTGGGGAAATAAGGTGCACAAAATGGACAAGGCGCGGACCACGCGTCGCAACGCAGATGATGACTTGATGGAAGATGCCGAAGCCGTGAACCTCGCTGCCGATTGGGCCGATATCAGTACAGGCCTCAGAAAAGATCTTGGGCACCAGCTCCATAGCCAATGGATCAAGCCGATCCAGGTGGGCGAGATTGATAAGGACTCCGGCACGCTCAACCTGTTCCTGCCAACAGAATTCTCCGCCAATTGGGTCAAGGACCGGTTTGAAGACCGTCTCCAGCTTGCCTGGACGATTGCCCGTCCCGAAGTGCGCCAGATCAACATTCAGGTGCATCCCGGTCGCCGCCAATTGCCAGAGCTGCGGCTTGATGATGGTCGTCGCCCCGCCAATGATGGCGCGAGCGCGATTGCGGTTGCCGCTGGCACGATTGGCGATGCCGGTTTCACCTCCAGTGTGGGCCTTGACCCGTCCTTGACCTTTGGCGCCTTTGTTACCGGAGAGGCCAACGTGCTCGCATGCAATGCCGCACAGCGCATGGCCGCGACCGAGCAACCGCAATTCTCGCCGCTCTATCTCAAGGCCGCGACCGGACAGGGAAAGACGCACCTGTTGCACGCTATCGGCCATGGCTATCTGCAGGCACACCCGCGCGCGCGCATCTTCTATTGCAGCGCCGAACGCTTCATGGTGGAGTTCGTGCAAGCGCTCAAAGCCAACCAGATGATCGAGTTCAAGGCGCGCCTGCGCAGCTTTGATCTGCTGCTGGTGGACGACATCCAGTTCATCATCGGCAAGGCATCGGCGCAGGAAGAGCTGCTCTACACGATCGACGCGCTGCTGGCTGAAGGCAAGCGACTGGTCTTCGCGGCTGACCGCGCACCGCAAGCGCTCGATGGAGTCGAGCCGCGCCTGCTCAGCCGCCTGTCGATGGGTCTGGTGGCTGACATTGCTTCGGCTGACATTGAACTCAGAAAGTCGATCCTTGAAAGCAAGCTGTCGCGCTTTGCGCCTTTGAGCGTGCCCGATGATGTGATCGACTTCCTTGCGCGCACCATCACCCGCAATGTCCGCGAACTGGTGGGCGGCCTTAACAAGCTGATCGCCTATGCTCAGTTGACCGGTCAGGAAGTCTCGCTGCAACTCGCTGAGGAGCAGCTCACCGACATCCTCAGCGCCAATCGCCGCCGGATCACGATTGACGAGATTCAGCGCACGGTCTGCCAGTTCTATCGCATCGACCGGGCAGAGATGAGCTCAAAGCGCCGCGCGCGGGCCGTTGTGCGTCCGCGTCAGGTGGCGATGTATCTCTCCAAAGTGCTGACCCCGCGCTCTTATCCAGAAATCGGCCGCAAATTCGGTGGCCGCGACCACTCGACGGTGATCCACGCCGTGCGCCTGATCGAAGATCTGCGTGAGCGGGACGCCGATATGGATGGCGATGTGCGCAGCCTCTTGAGGCAACTCGAGAGCTGACACGCACCTTGCCCACCGCATGTGGGCCCTCCTTCCCACCAGGGATGTGAACACCATCGCACGATGAACTGAGGGCCCACATGCAACCCCGCGCGCGTCTTACCAGGCTCGCGATCCCCTGAGTGTCCCCTGAGAACACCCCGTGTTTCCGCAGGCAATCCTCAGGGTCTTCGGCAAGTTTATGCCCCGGATGGTCCACAGACTTGTCCGGGGCTTACCCACAGCCTGTTCACAAGCAGCCCACAGCCTGCCAACAGAAGTGTCATGGTCGACAGGTTGTTCATAGGGTCATCCCCAGATGCTTCCACAGGAGCAGGCACAGGACCGGGTGCCGCTGCCCTCTCGCCTGAGCGGCTGGAGCGGTTTGCCCGCCACATTGTTATCCCCGAAATCGGCGGCGCGGGACAGGTCGCGCTTGCGGACAAGCATGTCGCGGTGATCGGGCTGGGCGGCATTGGCTCGCCCGCGCTGCAATATCTGGCGGCGAGCGGGATCGGCACCTTTACGCTGGTTGACGACGATGTGGTCGATCTCTCCAACCTCCAGCGCCAGACGATCTTCACGAGCCGCGATGTCGGCCATGGCAAGGCCACCAGCGCGCGTCGCTGGCTCGCCAATTTCGATGATCGGCTAAAGGTGGAGATTTCCGACGCGCGCATCACGGCCCAAAACGCCGGAGACCTCATCGCCGGATGCGACCTTGTCTGTGACGGTACGGACAATTTCGCCACCCGCCTCGCCGTGAGCGATGCCTGCGTTGCGGAGCGCGTGCCGCTGCTCTCGGCTGCGGTCGGGCGCTTTCAGGGGCAGGTCGGCGCTTTCGCCGGTCATCTGGCGGGCCAGCCGTGCTATCGCTGCTTTGTTGGTGATGCCTTCGATGCCGAGGATTGCGACACTTGCGCCGAAGACGGCATGCTGGGCGCGATGGCCGGCTGGACCGGGAGCTTTGCTGCCATGCAGGCGGTGCGCGCGCTGTTGAGCGGAGCCAGCGCGTTTGGCGAAGACCCGCTTTGGGGTCGGCTATTCGTGCTTGATGGTCTGGAGCCCGGCATGCGCTCGCTCACTATCGCGAAAGACCCCGCCTGTAAGGGTTGCGGCTAGGACGACACCCCCCTGGGCCAACCGCGCGATTGGCACATGTCGCCGCTTCTTTGCGCGAATGTACCAAATTGTCTCCAAACCGGGAAATTCACTTGGGATACAGCGTCCGGGGCCTATCCCTGCAATCGAGGCCTTCACTAAACGGGTGCGCCTCGCACCCAACCCATTTTATTCAAGTCAAAGATTCGGAGACACCATGACAAAACTGACCCTATTGCCTGTTCTTGCCGTCGCTCTGATGGCCACCGGTGCCAGCGCTCAAGAGGACAAGCAGTCTGCCGCCGCGGAGAACTTCAAGCAGGCTGACGCCGATGAAGACGGCAAGCTGAGCAAGAAAGAGTTCCGTACATTCATCGATCTCAACGCCGAAGACAATCTGGGCCGTGCAAGCATGGTCAAGAGCTATGGCATGTATGACCGCGCCTTTGCCCGCGTAGATGCCAACCAGGATGGCTTTGTCGCTCGCGAAGAGATCAAGGCGATGGCCGGCGGCTAAAACCCGCTTTCACCGGGAACGTCAAAGCAGAAGGCCCCTCCCCTGTTTGGGGAAGGGGCCTTTTGTTTGAGGTGGATTGAGATGCTCCCGGTCATTCCTCTGGCGCTGATTGCCCGGAACCCCTCTGCGCTATGATCCGCATCGCTTCATAGGCCGTTTCCCAGCCCGAATTCTGGTTTTGCCCAGTGACGAACCGCCCCTGCGCATCCACCACCACATGATTGGCGAGGAAGTCCTGAAGCGCTGTGTCCGATTCGAACACTGCGCCTGCCTTGCGCAATTCGGTTTCTGGGTGGAACGGCGTGAAGTCGATGCCAAGTTCGTCAACCTGCTTGTCGGTCACACCCGTCATGGCTCGCCTTCAAAGTGGGGATGAACCCCGGCGAGCTGGATCATGGAGGGCAGGGAAAACGCGAAGACCGCAGCAGCAGCGATCACGAGAGCGAGTATCGTCAGGGGCTTTTTCATAATGCGAGTCTTATCGCATCATGCATCGGGCCAATCTTTGCGCTGGATCAATTTTCGCATCGCGCTGACGCGGATTTTTGTCGCGCAGTGTATCCCTTAGCGCCCCGACCCTATCCCTTCGCCATCAGCGCCTGATAGGTCGCAACCGCGAGCGAGAAGCCGCGCTGGTCGCCCATCAGGCCTTGCTCCATGCGGTTCATGACAAACGCCATGCACATGCGCGCATCCTGATCGACCAGCACCAGCGAGCCACCATAGCCGCCCCAGAAACAGGTGTTTGGATTGGGCGAGAGCGGCATCAGATCGCTGTTGATCCCGTAGCCAAGGCCAAACACCGTCGGCATACCCAGCACTTTGTCGGTGCCGCGGCACTGCTCTTCCATCACGCGCTTGGCGCCCGCTTCGGAGAGGATCGTCTTGCCAAAGGCGTGCCCGCCATTCGCCAAGGCAGTCTGCGGGCGCACCACGCTGCGGGCATTGCCGTGGCCGTTGGCGGCGGGGATTTCCGCCTTCTGCCAAAGCTCGGTGTTGGCAGCGGCAGCATCAACCTTGGGATTGGCAAAGGTGCGCGCGGCAATCGAATCGCCATCAGGTGCGCCCGCATCCTGCGCAGGCACGATCAGCGGACAAATGCGCGCACGGCTTTCTTCGCTGACACCGATCTGGAAGTCTGCTCCGGTGGGTTCGGCGATTTCATGTTTGAAGAATGCGCCAAGCGATTGCCCGGTGATCCGGCGCACGATCTCTCCCTGCAAGAAACCTTGTGTGATCGCGTGATAGCCTGAGCCGGTGCCCGGCTCCCACCACGGCTCTTGCGCGGCCAGCGCGCTGGTCATCCAGTCCCAGTCATACAGCGCATCGCCTTCGAGCGCAGCGTCCATGCCCGAAAGCCCTGCCTGATGCGACATGACATGGCCTACGGTCGCACCGTCTTTGCCAGCGGCAGCAAATTCGGGCCAGTAGCGCGCGACGGGGCTGGCAAAGTCAACCTCGCCCTTGTCAGCCGGAACCAGCAGGCTGAGTGCGGCCATCGTCTTGGTCGTCGACCAGACATTGACGATTGTATCCTCAGCCCATGCCTCTTCGCTATCGCGCGCTTTGGTGCCGCCCCACAGATCGACAACCATCTCACCTTCAACGCTGACAGCCACACTCGCGCCTACTTCATCGCGATCTTTGAAATTGGCTTCGAAGGCGGCTTTGACGGGGGCAAAGTCAGCGGCGCAATGGCCTTGGATCACAGTCATGGAACGCGGGTCTCCCTAAAGGCATGTTTCGACGTGCATAGTGTCAAAACCTCTCAACTGGGCGCCTGATTGGCAGGTGATGCGGCAAAAGGCCAGAGGGCTTTCCTACTTGGCAAACCGGCGTCACAATCGTGGTGCGGCTCTTTCTCAATCATAGGAAACACACGCATTCGTGTTGGAAAAGTGTCAACTTCGCTTTTCCGCGACAAGCATCTGATATGAATGCGGAACATACCCTTTTTCGGCTCGGCAGAGGTGTCAACTTTGTCAACTTCGGCGGCGCATCAGGGCGTTGCCGAGCCGTCACACGCCCAGCACTTCGTCCACCCATTGCGGGACCAGCTGGCTCGCCGGACCGTGGCGCGCCTCATGGAAAATGCCGGTGCCTTCGCTCGGTTCAAGGTTCAGCTCCAGCGTGCGGGCGCCCATCGCCTTGGCCTGCGCGACAAAGCCGGCGGCGGGATAAACCGCGCCGCTGGTGCCGATGCTGACAAACAGGTCGCACGTGGCCAGCGCCTCTTCGATCCGGCGCATCTGGTATGGCATCTCGCCGAACCAGACGACATCGGGACGCAGAGTAGGGGCCTGGCAGACCGGGCATGGCGGACGCTCGCTGAGCGTACCTTCCCAGCGGGATCGGGTGCCGCACGATGAGCACAACACGCTCTTAAGCTCGCCATGCATGTGCAGCACGTCCTGAAAGCCCCCGCGCTCATGCAGGTCATCGACATTCTGCGTCACCAACAGCAGCTTGCCCTTGAACTGCGCTTCCAACCGGGCCAGCGCGGTGTGAGCCGGGTTTGGCTCCACTTTGTCCAACCCGCTGCGCCGCTCGTCATAGAAGCGCAGCACCATGTCAGGATTGCGCGCAAACCCCTCTGGCGTGGCGACATCATAGATCGAATGCGTTTCCCACAGCCCGCCTGTATCGCGAAACGTGTTGATCCCGCTTTCCGCGCTGATCCCGGCGCCGGTGAGGATCACGATACTTTCAAATGTTGTGCTCAAATCATCCTCCACACGCCCAGCGCTTGTCGAAGCACACCACTTACTTTTAGAGCAACCCCAGCATCAAGTCGGAGAATGCTTCATGACAAAATTCGCAGTGCTCGGGCACAAGGGCCGGATGGGACAAGCCATCGCTGCGGCGATCGAGGAGGCAGGCCACGAATTCTGTGTCGGCGTTGATCAGGGCGGCGATGCGGAAGCGGTGATCGGGCCATGCGAGGTGGCGGTGGATTTCTCTTCACCCGACGCGCTGATCGCCAATCTCAAGGCAGCGCAGACGGCGGGCATTCCGATCCTGATCGGCACGACGGGCCTTGAAGACGAACACTTCGCCGCCATCGAAGACGCCGCCAAGGTGATCCCGGTGCTTCAGACCGGCAACACCTCGCTCGGCGTGACGCTGCTGGCGGCGCTGGTGCGCGAGGCGGCGGCCAAGCTGGGCAGCGAATGGGATATCGAGGTGGTGGAGATGCACCATCGCGGCAAGGTCGATGCGCCTTCGGGCACGGCCAAGCTGCTGGGCGAAGCGGCAGCGCAGGGACGCGGCATCGAACTTGCGACCAACCGCGAAGCCGGACGCGACGGCCATACCGGGGCGCGGGAACAAGGTGCGATCGGCTTTGCGTCCTTGCGCGGCGGCACCGTTGCGGGCGAACACAGCGTGATCCTTGCCGGGAATGAGGAGCGATTGATCCTCTCCCACTCGGCAGAGAACCGCATGATTTTCGCGCGCGGTGCGGTTCGTGGAGGGCTTTGGTTGGTGGGTCGAGCCGCCGGTCGCTATACGATGAATGACGTGCTTGGCCTTGGGTGAGTTAGGCAAGCAATACAGCAATAGGGATTATTTATGGCATTTGACCCAGTAGCCGCGACCGACGCGCATATGAGCACTTTGAGCGCCGCAGACCTCGCGCTTGCACGCGATTACACGACCGGCAATCACTGGCTGATTCTTGGTGGGTTGATCGTCTCCGCCATCGTCACCTGGCTGATCGTGAAGAGCGGAGCGCTTGATTGGTTCTTCAGCAAGGTGTCGGAACGCTGGCAGAATTTGCGGGTCTTCGTTGTGGCGACGATCTTTTCGTTGATCAGCTCGCTGCTGACCCTGCCCTATTCGATCTACACCGATTGGTGGCGCGAGACGCAATATGATCGCACCAGCCAACCGCTCAGCGATTACCTTACGCAAGGGGCGATCGGGATTGTGCTGTCCTCAATCCTGGGGGCAGTATTCTTCATCGGCCTCTATTTCCTGCTGCGCCGCGCAGGCAAGCTTTGGTGGGTTTGGGCCGGCGGTCTGGTCGCCACTGCGATCTCAGTCATGCTGCTGCTCAGCCCGGTTCTGATCGAGCCGCTGTTCAATGAGTTCAAGCCTGTGCCCGAAGGCGAAGTGCGTGATGCTATTCTGGTGATGGCTGCCGAAGCCGACATCCCGGAAGATCGCATCTTCGTGTTTGACGGATCGCGCCAGTCAAACAACTTCACCGCAAATGTCTCAGGCATTGGCAGCAGCGCGCGCATCGCGATTTCGGATGTCGCACTGGGCGAGGCTTCGCTGGATGAAGTGAAAGCGGTGACGGGTCATGAGATCGGGCATTATGTGCTGGGCCATGTCTGGCGGCAGATCGGTGTCTTGAGCGTGCTCGCCGTGATTGTCTTCTTCCTCACTGCACGAACCTACCCGTTCTTTGCGCGCGTGTTTGGCAGCAATGCTCCGATTGAAGATGCGCGCGGTCTGCCGGTTTTCCTGTTCGTGGTTGGCCTGTTCTTCACCTTGGCTCAGCCGGTGATCAACACGTTGATCCGCGTCGGCGAGCGTGAGGCGGATGCCTATTCGCTGGAGACCGTTGGCCTGCCCGATGCCTTGTCCGAAGCGCTGGTGAAGACGGCGGAGTACCGATATCCGCTGGCCGGGCCGGTTGAAGAGGCGATCTTCTACACCCACCCAACAGTGCGCAACCGCGTGCTGACGGCGATGGAGTGGAAGGCCGCTAAGCTGGCGGATGAAGCGGATCAGTGAGCGCTGGCGCCCTCAAAACGGCAGACTGCAAATGGGTCGAGGGACGGTTGCTGATAGGGCGCCGCGTGGTGCGTACCATGATGGGAAAGGTGCTTGGGCTATGATTGGTTTTCTCAAATGGTTGCTGGGTCTCCAAGAAGTCGGTGGCGCAACACCAATGCCGCTGCAATCCCACTCGACCCAGCCAACTCTCCTACCTCTGCCAGAAGAGGTCGCAAAGGACTTCCTCGACTGGTTTAAAGCGCAGCAAAAACCTGCAGTGGCACTCAAGCCAGACCCTACTCTTCCGATTGAACCGAGAGGGACGCGGCTTTTCGGGCCGGCCTTACTCGTCGAAGGCGAAGAATGGCCCAAGGGGCGCGACGGGGAGACGTTGGATTTCCTCGCCCAGCTTAACCTTGCCGACTGCGCTCCGCTCGATGGGTATCCGCGTCAAGGGCTGGTGCAGTTCTTCATCGGACGCGACGTTTATTACGGCGCGAATTTTGATGGCCCCGGCGGCCTAGACACGGGAAATTTTCTGGTGCGCGGCCTGCCCGTGGATGTTCGCGGCGCGCTCCACACGGCACCGCACGCCGGTACAGTCGACTCGAGCGGAATCGACGATTACTCGCCCTCGAACCATTTCGAACTGCGCAAACGCGGGATCACTCTGGTGCCCAAAATGATCACCGATCAAATGGGCTTAGACGTCCTCGAAGCCTCGCAGCGGTTCTATGCGCTGGATCGCAAGACTTACGATCTCGATCCGCTATACGATGCGATTGATACGATCATCCAAGATGCCCCGCTGGAACACCACACCGCTGGCTACCCCGCTTTCACCCAGTCGGACATTCGCGAAGATGAACGGTACGCCGAATACGACCATGTCTTGTTGCGCCTGACTTCGGATGACTATCTGATGTGGGGTGACGTCGGTGAGTGTGTCTTCATGATCCCCAGCGCTGACTTGGCAAAAGGTGATTTCGGCCGCGTCGCGTATTCCTGGGATTGCCACTAAGCAGCCATGACCAAAGACCAAATCTTCGAACTCTTCCGCCGACTTGCCGAGGACAATCCCGAGCCGGAGACCGAGCTGGAATATGGCAATGCCTACCAGCTTGTCGTCGCGGTTGCGCTGTCGGCGCAGGCGACTGATGTGGGCGTCAACAAGGCGACCCGCGCGCTGTTTGCGAAGGTCGAGACGCCGCAGCAAATGCTTGATCTGGGGCTCGACGGGTTGATTGATCACATCAAGACAATCGGCCTGTTCAACTCCAAGGCGAAGAACGTGATCGCGCTCTCGCAGCTGCTGATTGACGAATATGGCGGCGAGGTACCGGACACGCGCGATGATCTGGTGCGGCTGCCGGGCGTGGGGCGCAAGACTGCGAATGTGGTGCTCAATTGTTGGTTCAAGCAGGAAACCTTCGCGGTCGACACCCACATCCTGCGCGTCGGCAATCGCACCGGTCTGGCCAAGGGCAAGACGCCTGAAAGCGTCGAAGCGAAGCTGGAGAAGCGCGTCCCTCAACCCTTCCGCTTGCACGCGCATCACTGGCTGATCCTGCATGGCCGTTATGTCTGCAAGGCCCGCACCCCCGAATGCTGGCGGTGTGAACTGGCAGACTTGTGCAGCTTCAGGAAGAAGGTCCTGGAGAAGCCCAAGGGGCGTTAAGTCACCGAGTTGCTGGCGAGCCACCAAAGGCTTGCCCCGGTGATCGACCCGCAAATCGCTCCGACAATCACCTCGGGCAATGTGTGGCGATTAAGCGCGAGGCGCGACCACATCACGCCCAGCGACAACAGGGCAAACACGCCTCCGATCACAGGATCGACGGCCCCGGCGACCCAGGCAGACAGAATGGTAAAAGCGGTGTGCTGCGACAGCTTGAGCCAGGGCGCCAGCAGCATCGCGCACAGGATGATGAAGGCAAGCGCCAGCGAGCCCACAGCGATCACGCTGTCAAAGGCTGCAAACAATGCGGCAACGGCGATGAAGGACACGAACACGACGCGGTTCCATTGCAGCCGCTCGGCCGGATCGCTCGCATCGACATGGGACCACTCGCCCTCTGCCACCTTACGCTTGGCCCAGGCGCCCAGCCCCGCGCTAACCAGTATCGCAGTCCCGATCACGCTGAACATGCGGCCAACCGAGCCGAGTTCAAGCGAAACGAGCAAGGCGCTCGCAGGGAGCATGATCATCGGATGGCCGAAGATAGAAAACCCTCGGGCAATGCCGGTCCGGCTTATCTTAAACATCGTCCGCGCTGATCATTTCGGCAGCGTCGATCTCGCCCGTCAGGCTCGCCACCGTTGTCGCCACCGCTGCATCGCCGGACACGTTGGTGGTGGTGCGCATCATGTCCATGATCCGGTCAATGCCTGCGACCAGCGCAATCGTGTCGAGCGGGACGCCCACCGCGCCAAAGACCAGCACCATCATGATCAGGCCCGATCCCGGAATACCCGCTGCGCCAATCGCTCCCAATGTTCCGAGGATCGAGATGGTCACATAGTCACCCCAACTCAGGTCCACGCCGAACACCTGCGCGCCGAATAGGGTCGCAAGGCCCAGATACATGGCGGTGCCGTTCATGTTGATCGTCGCGCCCAGACTGATGACAAAGCTCGCCACCGAGTTCGACACCCCAAGGTTCCGGCGAGCGCAGCGCAGGGTCACCGGAAGGGTCGCGTTGGAGCTGGCGGTGGAATAACTCACCGCAATCGCATCGATAATGCCGCGGAAGAAATCGATCACAGGCAGGCGCGCGATGAACTTGATCATGCCAGCATAGATGATGCCAATGATCAGCAGGCAGCCGACATAATTGAGGACAACAACCTGCCCCAGCGCCTGCAAGGCCTCGATACCCAGCGTGCCCGCGACCCAAGCCATCAGTGCAAAGACGCCAAACGGGGTCAGCTCCATCACGACCATGGTGACCTTTTGCATCACCACGCTGCCGCTCTCGAAGATCTTGAGGACGGGCTCACCCTCTTCTTTAGCCATCAGAATGCCGACGCCGATCAGCAAAGAGAAGATGATCAGCGGCAGGACATTGACGTCCGCCATGACCTGAACAGGGCTGGACGGGATGACTTCAAGCACCATGTCGGTGAACGTCACAGCCTCTTCGCGGCGTTTCTCGGCTTTTTCGAGCGCTGCGGCATCAAGCGCCATCTTACTCGGATCGAGCCCGGCGCCGGGCTTGGCAAGGGTACCAATCGCGAGGCCCAGCCACACTGCCATCTGGCCTGTCACGATGAAGAGCAACATGGCTCGCCAGCCAACGCTTCCCAGCTTGCTCAGGTCGCCGATTGAGGCAACGCCTGCCACCAGGCTGAAGAAGATGAGCGGCACCACCAGCATCTTGATAAAGGCGATAAAGACATCGCCGATGATCTTGATGCTCGCCGCCTCCGGTCCCCACACAAGGCCGAGCGCAATGCCCAGAATGAGCGCGCCAATAACCCGCTGCCATAGCGGAATTGCAAACCAGGCCTTCATGATGGTGATTACCCTTCGATAGTGTCGTGAAGCGCGAGCGCGGCGAGCGCGGCGCGGGTGTAGATGCGCGAAAGCATGTCGAGATCGGGGATCGCCACCGCCTCGTCGCGCTTATGCATGGTGGCGTTGCACAGGCCGAACTCGATCACCGGGCACACGGCGCGCAGGAACCGCGCATCCGAAGTGCCGCCCGTGGTCGATTGCTCTGGCTTGATCCCGGTCTCTGCCTCGATCGCTTGAGCAATGGCATTTGAGAATGCTCCCGGCTCGGTCAGGAATGGCTCGCCCGAAATGATCGGCAGCGCATTGCCGCCATGCTTTTCAGCGATGGCTGCGACGCGCTCGGACAGGCTGTTGCCGGTGTGCAGATCATTGAAGCGGATCGAGATACGCGCCTTGGCCTCAGCCGGGATGACATTGTGCGCCTTGTTCCCAACCTCCAGATCAGTGATCTCCAGATTGCTCGGCTGAAACCAGTCCGTGCCGGTATCAAGCACCAGCGCATCCAGCTCTGCAAGGATGGCGACCAGCTTTGGGATCGGATTGTCGGCGAGGTGCGGGTAGGCGACATGGCCCTGCTGCCCCTCAACCTTGAGCCAGACATTGACCGAACCGCGCCGTCCGATCTTCATCATGTCGCCCAGTTGATTGACGCTGGTGGGCTCGCCCACCAGGCACAGGTCAGGCTCCAGCCCTTCGGCTTGCATGTAGTCGATAAGCGCGCGCGTGCCGTGGAGAGCCGGGCCTTCTTCGTCGCCAGTGATGATAAAGCTGATTGTGCCGGCATCGAGCGGAACATCCTCAACCGCTGCGATCATCGCGGCAATCGCGCCCTTCATATCAACCGCACCGCGCCCAAACAGCAGCTCGCCGCGCTCTTCGGGTTCGAACGGCGCGCTGGTCCATCCCTCACCCGGCGGCACCACATCGAGGTGACCGGCAAAGGCGAAATGCGCAGAGCCCTCGGGGCCTTTGCGCAG
>JBCBMN010000008.1:0-41029 GCA_039822745.1 Pseudomonadota bacterium
TCTGGTGCGCGGCGACGCTTTCCTCGGTGGAGGCAACGACACCGTTCTGCTCTCTGACGATGCCCAGTACTTCGGCGATATCTTCGCGGGAGCGGGTGATTTCACTTTTGAGCTTTCAGACGATTCCAGTTTCCGGGGCACAGTGAATGCCGCTGGCAACGACGCGACAGTGCGTATCTCAGACAACGCGCTTTACCTTGGTACATTCGAGGAAGCAGACAATCTCGACGTGATCGTTGAAGGCGGCACGCTTGAAGCACCCCAAGGGGAAACGCTCACCTTCGACACGCTCGAAGTTCAATCCGGCGGCATTCTGGCCGTTACGATTGACGGCGAAGACGATTCCCAATCCGGCTTTGTCGTCAATGAGGCGACCTTCGCAGACGGGTCGCTCGTTTCGGCAGATGTGCAGTCGATCACGGGCGCCGAAGGCTCTTACACAGTGCTTACCGCTGGTACTTTGACTGGTACGCCAGATCTGGATTTTGCTGGCGAGGTTCTGCCTTTGCTGTTCACCGGTGAACTCAACACGACTGACACAGAAATTACGCTCGACCTGCGTCGTAAGACGGCTGAAGAGCTTGGCCTGACGGCACCTCAGAGCGCGGGCTACGATGCGTTCATCAATGCGGCTTTGGAAACACCTTTGCTGGAGCAGAGCTTCCTCGACGTAGAATCCGAAGCAGAGCTGCAACAGCAGTTTGAAGGGCTGCTGCCTGATTATGCTGGCGGCCCGTTTGATTTCGTCTCCCGCGCATCGCGTCAGTTCTCGAAACAGCTGAGCGATGGCAAGGGCTTCTTCGATATCAGCCCGGTCGGCGGATGGCTGGAGCCGGTTTACTTCACGGGTTCAAAGGACACCGGCGACACGGCTGAATTCACGACCGATGGCTGGGGACTCAGCGGCGGGATCGAACGCGACTTCGGCTTTGGCCGTGTCGGAATTGGCCTTGGCTATGCCACCGGTTCGGTGACCAATACAGATCGTCAGGACATCTCAAGCAGCCTTTTTGAGCTGAGCGGCCATTGGCGGGTTCAGAGCGGTAACTTCAATGCCTTTGCAAGGGTGTCGGGCATCCGTCCTTCTTTCTCGTCGACCCGCACCTTCACTGGTGAACTTGGAGAGAGCGAGTTTACCTATACTGCGCTTGGTGATTGGGAAGGTTGGGCCGCCTCCGCGATGGGTGGAATGTCTTACAATCTTGAACTGTCAAAGGCGTTCAGCCTGCGGCCTAAGGCTGCGGTGGACTATTTCTGGTTGCAGGAAGATGGCTATCAGGAAGACGGCGCGGATGAGATTGAGCTTCTCGTCGAAGATCGCACCAGCACGGCGGCAACCGCTACTGCGTCAATGGCATTGAGCTATCGCCTGGGCCGTCAGCGTCGCGACAACACCCCGCTGACGATTGAGCTCGAAGGCGGCTGGCGCTCTGTGCTGATTGATGATCTGGGCAACACCACATCCTCTTTCCTCGAGGCTGACACCTTCACTGTCGGGCCTGAGGCTTTGAGTGATGGTTGGGTGTCTGAGGCACGCATCAAGGTCGGCGGCATGGATTATCTGTGGCAGCTCGGCATTGGCGCCGAACAGATCCAGGGCGATGTCGACCTGTCGGCGCGTTTCTCGCTGACAGTTGCACTCTAATCCGAACTGAAAAAGGAGGCCGCTCTCGCGAATGTGCGAGGGCGGCCTCTTTGCATTTTAGATCGCAGAGCTGAAACGCTGCTTTGTCGTCTCGCGGAACCGATCGAACAAAGAGGCGATGACGCGCGCATAGGGCAAGCCATCGGCGGTGATGCTCAACTCCAAGCCGTCAAGCTGGGCGAGGCCGCGTTCCATGAAGGGCTGAAAGGCTTCCTCCTTTTGCAAGCTTGCGCACTGTGCGCGACAATCGGTTCGTGATGCTGGTCTGGGCATTGCTTCTGGCTGTTCTGCTTCTTGTCGCCATGCTCCCGGCCTTCTTGGGGCTGCTGGTCGTGCTGCCCGTTTTGGGCCATGCGACTTGGCACTTGTATCGCCGCGCGATCACCTGAGCGGCGTCATCCAAGGTCCATTTTGCCAGCCCAAAATAGGGCAAAGTTGACACTCCTTTCCAACACAACAGCATAAATTTGAGCCAAATCTCAAGTAAAACAGATTCTTATGGAAAAATGCGAAGTTGACACTTTCCCAACATGAATCACTTTGACTTGACCAAAAGCGCTCTGAGCTATGCGCCGCAAAAACAGCGCTCCGACGATGTGAAGCGGACATCCGCACGTATAATTAGCTCCAATATTGTAGGAAAGTAGCAATAAACATCCAAAATAGTGTTGTAATTGTTTACTTCACTGGCGTTCTGATTGCAGTGATACTTGTAAGATAGATCAGGCGATCCGCCTAATATCAGTGGTTGAGTCGCGAGGGGCGGGCAGAAATCAAACTGCACAATACAAAGCCGCAACTTCACCCTCCTCAGCTTGATCGCGCTGCGACCAGGATTGGAGATTTGTGATGACAATAAAGACAGCCGCTTTGCTGGGCACGGCCATGACACTTGGCCTGATGTCTTCGTTCCTCGCTCCCCTTGAACCAGCGCGAGCGGATGATTGCCTGCTCGACACCAATGACGATGGAAACGCAGACAGCAATGTGGACACCGATGATGGAGCTGAAAGCGGCTCCTCCGGTCTTGCCTGTGGCCGCAACGCAAATGCTGGGACCAGCTCGGTGGCGTTGGGCGATTTCGCTGATGCAGGCAATGATGCGACGGCTATCGGAGCCTCGGCCAATGCGGCAGGAGTGGATTCGGTTGCAGTGGGTGCAGTTGCTTCGGCCACGCAATCAGGCGCGATTGCTATCGGTGCGGACGGCGCCACGGACCTTGATGGTGTTGGAGCGGCTGCTTCGGGAGTGCGGGCGATTGCCATCGGGCAGGACTCGGTTGCGCAAGGGGCCAGCGCCATTGCTCTCGGCGGGTTTTCGAGCGCAACCGGCAGCGATGCGATTGCCATCGGTGGAGATAGCTCAGACCTAGACACGCTTGGTGCTCAGGCAAGCGGCACTCGCTCCGTGGCGCTGGGTTCGGATACATTGGCATCGGATACCGGGACAGTGGCGATTGGCGATGCGGCTACGGCGTCGGACTTTGCTGCTATTGCAATCGGCGATGGTGCCGATGCAATCACAACCAGTTCGGTTGCGCTGGGGAACAACGCTTTTGCAAGTGGCGACCGCTCCGTTGCTGTCGGGCGCGGCGGCGATGCGACAGGCGATTATGCGATTGCAATCGGTACGGATGATAATGACAGCGATAGCGACGGTGCCCTTGCGAGCGGAACTCGCTCGGTCGCGCTCGGGGCAGACGCCAGTGCAGGGGCGGACAATGCGGTGGCCTTAGGCGCACGCGCCACAGCATCGCAGGCAAGCGCGATAGCCTTGGGCGCTGATGGGGGCGATGCCGATAATCTTGGCGCCCGGGCTACGGGTGCCAGTGCGGTGGCGATTGGCACGGATGCTGTTGCCACTTCCAACTCATCTGTTGCGTTTGGTCCCGGCGTGCAAGCCACCGGATTGGTTTCAACAGCCATTGGCTCCAACGCTGTAGCCTCACAAGAGGCATCCGTCGCACTCGGCAATCTGGCAATCGCCGACTTCTCAGGGAGCGTGGCAATTGGGCAGGGCGCCAACATTAATGGGCTGGGTGGGGTATCCCTCGGGCAGGATGCGCTTGCCGCAGAGAAGGCGGTCTCCATCGCGCAGAACTCGTTGGCAACAGGTTTGAATGCGATAGCTATCGGAGGCGATGGCGATGACACGGGCATCCTGGGTGCCGAGGCGACTGTGGAAGGCGCGATAGCGATTGGAGTGGACGCCGGTGCGCAAGGCGTCGATTCGATTGCTCTTGGTGCGGGTGTTCTGGCAGCTGGCACCAGTTCCATTGCCATTGGCGGCGATACGGGCGTTGACGGCGAGAGCGACAGCGCGGCGGCGACTGGTGCGTTCTCGACCGCCATCGGCCCGGACGCGTCGGCCACCGGAGCCCTGTCCTATGCTCTGGGGCCGCTTTCGGTGGCCAGCGGTGTCAACTCCACTGCGCTGGGCATCTTTGCCAATGCCGGAGGCTCCTCCTCGCTTGCTTTGGGTTCCAACTCCACCACCAGCGCGGACTTTGCGATGGCTTTGGGGCAGTTCACTGTGTCCAGCTTCGCTTATTCCTCCGCCTTTGGTTATGGCGCCGTGACCACCCGCACCAACCAGATCGTGATCGGCAATGACGGCTCGGCCTTTGGGGCGACCGGGCCTTCGACGATCACGCTGCCCGGCCTGCCCACCAGTGCCTCCAACGATGCGCAATCGGGCGGGCTGTTCCTGGTCACGGTCGACAGCGCGGGGAACCTGGGCTTTACGACCAGCGACAGCCTCGCCACCAGCTCTGTTTCCAGCAGCAGCGCCACTGCGATCAGCACGCCGATCACCACAGCAAGCGCCCAGCCAGCAAGCGTCACGCGCAGCACGCAGGCTAGCGCGAGTACGCAGGCTCCGGTCAATCAGGCTCCGGTCAACTACACGCAGACCAGCGTTGATGGTGGCCCTGCCTCAGTTGCAGCGCCGGGCATGGCGCTCGCCGATGCCAGCGGATCGCGCCAGATGCCGGAGCAGGTCGCTGAGCTTGGGGAGGAACCTGCCGCCATGGCAGTCGCGCCATCAGAGCCCGTTGCCGAGGTTGCGATGCTCGATGCCGATCAAGCCATCCCCGAGCCGCCCGCCGAGGTTCAGGCCGATGCGGGCACGCGGAGTGTCAGCACGCCTGCAAGCGCGCCGGAGATTGCGGTGCAGCCTGCCATGGCTCCGGTGATCGCGCAGGTGACCGAGGCGCAGTTCAACCAGCTGAGCGAGCGGGTGACCACGCTGGAGGGTCAGGTCGACGCGCTGTTTGACCTGTCTGCGACGATTGACCGCGATGCGCAGCGCGGCATTGCCTCGATCGCAGCGCAAGCCAACCCGCACTTCCCGAGCGAGCCGGGCAAGACCAGCTATGCCAGCAACATCGCGACCTATCGCGGCGAGGTGGGCGTATCGGCAGGCCTGATGCACCGGTTCGAAGGCGACTTCGCGATCACCGCAGGCGTCACGTATGCCGGAGACAACTCAACATCCGTGCGCGCAGGGATAGCGGGGGAGTTTTGAGGGCAACCTTCCTGATTAAGTAAGCGCTGGCAGCGGAACTGCGCAAGGTCGGGGCAGCGGTAAAGGCGACCGCCAAGAATGCTGATGAGGTCATGGTCGGTGTCCGTGATCTGATCGCCAAGTATGAGAAGTACGCTAAGATCCTGCGCGAGCGGCTCAAGGAGTTGGCAGAGAAGGAAATCGGGGCGAAGCTCGAACTCGAATATTCGCAGATGAATTCCACTCAGATCGAACTTGTGGCGACAATCACTCAGGATAACGCGAGCACTGACGAAATCTGGCGCGATCTTGCGTTTGGTCGCATGCAGTCGATCCAGACGATCATCGCCGATCCTGACCAGGTGCCCAACGGGTTTGTGGTCCGCGAAGGCTCGTCAGTCACGCAGATATCTCAGTCCTCAAAAGGACTCAGCTTCTCGAGTGATTTCCTTGGTGATGCGATGCCTAAAACGGTGAATAGCGGCGAGTGGACCGCCAATACTTATCGCAAGGAACAGCAGAAAATCGCAACACTCGCGAAGCGGTGGGTGCCGACCAAGGAGGGGCTATTCGTGCCCGATCTTCACCCAAGACTAGTCACCTTGCTGCGCCTGATGCTGGCAATGGATAATAATCCAGCGCCAAGCGAAACGGCCGGGCTGGCCGCCTTCATTGATGGGCTTTCAACCCCGCTTGTGTCCGATCCGGCTGACCGGCGCATTCGCATTTCCATGCGTCTGGGCAATGAGAGCGTGCCGACCTATTTCTGACCTTGATCGCTGCGATCGCAAGAAGGCATGCGGGACTGCACAGTTCTGCAGGCCTCTTTTCACCTATTGCTGCACGCCCAATGAAAAAGCCCATCAGTAGTGGCAGTTTTTATTGGGTTTGCATTGAAAGATCGAGTGCCAACAGAACAGGTAAACCAAATAGAGGCTCGCGCCTAACTCGGAATTAACCAATCTTCAGTAGCCCTGAGGCTTCAGCAGCAGGCTTTCTGCCTGCGTGCCAAGCGGGGGTCTTGAAGATGAAGCCATGGTTCAGCCGTCTGCCGGGATCGGATGGTCAGCATAGCGCCCACGATCCTTTATCAAACGGCTTTGTCGCCAAAGGTTTTGAGCCGGTTGCCGAAGCGTTTGAAGCGTCGATTGTCTCGGGTGAAGCGCTGGGGGCAGCTTGTGCGATTATGCATCGCGGCGAAGTCGTCGTTGACCTCTATGGCGGCTGGAAGGACACGGAACGAAGCGCGCTTTGGGCTGCTGATGACATTGCGCTTGTCTATTCGCTGACCAAGGGTCTTACCGGAATGGCCGCAGCGGTCGCGGTGTCGCAAGGCCTGTTCGAATATTCCGAGACGGTCGCGGATATCTGGCCTGAATTTGCGGCCCATGGAAAAGGGCACGTCACGATAGGTGAGGCCTTGTCCGAACAGGCTGGACTGGCTGCGATCGACTTCGTGCTCTCGCTTGAGAATATGAGCGATGAGGCAGCGATCTGCGAAGCGATTGCGCGGCAGAAACCCAATTGGACGCCGGGCGATTATGCGGGCAACCACGCTTACACTCTGGGCTGGATTGCCAGCGAGTTGATCCATCGCCGCGATCCCAAGGGCCGGCGCCTGCCGCAATTCTTTGCTGACGAAGTGGCGGGTCCGCTTAACCAGGACGTGTTTGTCGGCCTGCCCGCCAGCTTTGACCGCAATCGCATTGCCCGGATCAAGGGCTTTGGCCTGCAAGACCTGTTTATCCATCACACCACCATGCCGTGGGCGCTGACATTCGAGATGTGCCTGCCGGGTACGCTCGCCTTCCGCACGCTGAACAATCCGCTTGTGCTCGCAGGGCCGGGCGCGCTGGATTGCGAAGAGTTCTGGCGCGTTGGTCAAGGAGCGGCTGGCGGCATGGCGTCAGCGCGCGGACTTGCCGGGCTCTACAACGCCTTTGGAGCAGGCGGCGAGGCGCTGGGCATTTCGCAAGCAGTGATGGACACTCTGATCGCAGGGCACCCGCATCCCAAGAAAGGCCTCAAAGATCAGGTTCTGACCGCAGACATGTATTATTGCTACGGGTTTGAAAAGCCGTTCAGCGAATGGGAATATGCCCGGACACGCAGCGCCTTTGGCAGCTTCGCGGTGGGGGGCAGCCTCGCCTTTTGCGACCCCGAAGACGGCGTGGCCTACGCCTGGATCACCAACCAACTCGGCACGGGAAAGTGGGACGATCCCCGCGAGAAGATGGTGCGCGATGCCTTCTACACCTGCCTGGAGAACCGCTCATGAGCATTCGCCACGTTGTCTTGTCCGACATCCATCTGGGTGCGCGCGACAGCCTGCTCACGCATATTGATGGCACAGACGCGATTGCGGAGGGTCCCTCGGACGTCCTTGCATCGTTTGCCAATGCGATGCGCGAGACCCTGCGCGCGCGCCCAAACACCGCCAAGCCACAATTGGTTTTGTTAGGCGATGCGCTGGACCTTGGCCTGTCGCCTTTTGGGGACGTCTCCAAGAGCTTCCTGCAATTGCTCGATGCGTTCTTCCCGACAGATGGCGAAGATTTGTTCGCGCGCGAGATCATCTATGTTGCGGGCAATCACGACCACCATTTGTGGCGGATCGCGCAGGATAACGGCTTTCTCTCTGCGCTGGAGCGCGGGGAGCTACCCAATGATCTGCAATCGGTGACACGCATTTTCGGCACGCCTTCGCATTGTTGCCGTCTGATGGAATCGCTATTTGCTCATCGCCCGCATCTAAGCGACGCTTCGGTCCGGATCGCTTATCCCAATTGGGGACTTACTGACGCCGAGAAGAGCCGCGCGGTCGTGATGCATCACGGCCATTACCTTGATGGCATGTACCGCGCGCTGTCGAACATTCGCGGGTTTCTGGGCAATGAAGAGCCGCGCCCTGCGACAATGCACCAGTTGGAGCAGGAAAACGGTCCGTGGATTGACTTCCTCTGGTCTGATCTGGGCAGCGCTGGCGATGTCGGCAGCGATGTGGGGTCGCTTTACGAGACCATGCTGAGTGCCGGGGCCAGCCATGACTTTGCCGAGAGCCTTGCACGCCGGATCACAGGCGGTTTGCACGCCAAGCTGGGCCTCAATCCGAAGATGGAACTGAAATACGGGATCACGCTTGATAACCTGATCCGTGCAGGGGTGGATCTGTCTGCGGGCCGCGCAGCAGAGCGACAGCGCGATGGCTATGGTCATGTGCTGGGCGAGGAAGAGATCGCCGATCTGGGCTGGTATCTCGGCACGCCAATGGCGAACCAGATGCGCCAGGAACTTAGCGATATGCCGCGCGAGCTCTCCTTCATCTTCGGCCACACGCACAAGCCGTTTCAGGATGAGTTGATGGTTGATGGCTTTCCTGTGCCGGTTGGCGTTTTCAACACAGGCGGCTGGGTGCTGGATGAGCCGACCCTGATGCCAGTTCAAGGATGCGCGGCCATGCTGGTCTCCGACGAGTTGGAAGTCGCCTCCTTGCGCCTGTTCAACGACCCCACCGATGGCACGATTGCGCCTGTGCGGGTCGAGGGCAGCGGGCGCCTCAACCGGTTGGTCGATGAAGCCGGCGAAGCGGTGGAGCAGGCCTCATCCCACTGGGCCGAGTTCTCGCGTCTGGTCCATGCGCGCATCATCGCAGAATCCGACAAACGTGTTCGCCAATTGCTTGAGCAGTCCAATGCCGAGCTTCGGGAGGCAGCAGAATGACACAGGTAAAACTGACAGGCCCGTATCCAACTGGCCAAAAACGCATTGCACGCGGCCTTGAGCAGGCAAAGTCGCATTACA
Organism: Pseudomonadota bacterium; assembly: GCA_039822745.1. Taxonomy (GTDB): domain Bacteria; phylum Pseudomonadota; class Alphaproteobacteria; order Sphingomonadales; family Sphingomonadaceae; genus Erythrobacter. Next base: position 8,951 of record JBCBMN010000008.1, read on the forward strand.
GCGTCATCGTTATTGGCTCTGGCTATGGCGCGGGCGTTGCCGCATCGCGTCTCGCGCGCGCAGGGCAGGAAGTTGCCGTGCTTGAGCGCGGCAAGGAAATACTTCCAGGCGAATATCCCAACAAGCTCTCCGATGCGAAAGGCGCGATGCAGTTCAACGCCAAAGGCGGCCGGATCGGTGCGCCTGATGCGATGTTCGAAGTGCATGTGAACGATGATCAATATGCGCTGGTGGGCTGTGGTCTGGGCGGGACCTCGCTGATCAACGCCAATGTCTCGCTGGAGGTGGACAAGCGGCTGCTGGATCAGGCCCATTGGCCCGCTGCCTTTCGCGAAAACCCACAAGAGATCGACGCCTATTATGAGCGTGCGCGTGAGATGCTCTCACCCAGTGTCTATCCCGAAACGTATCCCAAGCTGGGCAAGCTGGAAGCGCTCGAACATTCGGCCAAGGCGATGGGAGAGCGGTTTTACAAGACCCCGATCAACGTCACGTTTGAGGACAAGACCAACAAGTTCGGCGTGCCGCAACCGGCCTGTACCAATTGCGGCGATTGCACATCGGGCTGCAATGTCGGCGCGAAGAATACGACGCTGATGAATTACCTGCCGGATGCCGCCAATCACGGCGCGCAGATCTTCACACAGGCCAAGGTGCTCTGGATCGAGCGTGCGGGTGAGGGAGAGGACGCGCGCTGGCATGTCCATGTCGCTCACAACACCGAAGAGCCCGTCGATCCGCCGGTCATCATCACCGCTGATCACGTCATTTTGGGAGCAGGCGCGATCGGTTCCACCGAAATCCTGCTGCGATCGCGCGAGCAGGGCCTGCCTTTGTCAGACCGTCTGGGCGAGAGCTTTTCCGGCAATGGCGATGCGCTTGGCTTTGCCTATGACAGCTATTTCAAATCGACCAAGGACGGCGATGATGTCACCGCTCAGCCATTCTACGCCATGGGCATCGGCACCAGTGACGTTGGCGAGGAAGCCTATCCCGGACCCTGCATCACCGGTGTGATTGATATGCGCAATGCTGATGACCCGGCCAAGGGTCTGGTCATCGAGGAAGGCGTTGCTCCGGGTATTCTGGCCGCTGGTCTTGGCCCAGCCTTCTTCTTTGGCGAGGCATTGGCTGATGGCTTTACCCGCTTTGGGTTTGATCAGGTCAAACCGCGTCTGATGGATGCCAAGGCGATGGGCGAAGCGGTGCAGACCGATCCCGCCAGCATTGCCGATTGGGCTTACAAGGGGCCGATGGCACGCACGCTCACCTATCTCGTGATGAGCGTCGATGATTCCGGCGGCAGCCTCGCGCTTGAAGATGACCGCATCACGATCCGCTGGTCGCATGCGGGTGAGCAGCAGACTTTCCGCAATGATGATGCGAAAATGCGCGAAGCGGCAGAAGCGATTGAGGCGCAATACTTCTCCGATCCGCTGTGGTCAGAGCAATTGGGGCGCAAGCTTATCACTGTGCACCCAATCGGCGGCTGCGGCATGGGCGATGATGCAAGCCGCGGCGTGGTGGATGATACCTGCCGGGTCTTTGCCGGTTCAAGCGGCAGTGATGTTCATCCTGGTCTGTATGTGTGTGATGGCGCGGCTCTGCCGGCCGCGGTGGGTGTGAACCCGCTTTTGACCATCACTGCCGTCGCCGAACGCGCCGTTGAGAAGCTCGCTGCGCGCGAAGGCTGGAGCATCGATTACTCGTTGGGTCAGGAAGGGCCTCTGCCTCCTCCTCCCGCTGACAATGATGAAGAGCGCGCGGACCAGCCCGCTCTGCCGCAACTCGATCACCTGAAACTCGGCATCGCCAGATGGGTCGCTGGCCATGCTATTGGACCAGTCGCGGACGCTGTCGCCCATGCTGCCAAACAATTCGAGAGCGGCGCGATTGCCGAAGGCGCAACAGCCATCCGCAAGCTGGTGCAGGACCACCCCGGAGCGATGAGCCCCGGCATGGCGTTTACCGAAACCATGGCGGGCCATATCAGCGCCACCGGCTGCCATCATCGACCTTGCGGCCATGTCGAGCGGATCAGTGACGACTATGTCAACGGGTCAGCCTGGGGGCAGGTCGAGGACAGCGTGTGCCACTTCAAGTTGACCGTCACCACCGACAATCTTCACCGCATGATCGAGGACACCCGCCACCGTTCGAGGATTACCGGTGAGGTGTGGGTGAGTGCGATTTCGCCCGATCCGCTCGAAGTGCGCGAAGGCACGTTCCAATTGTTGGTTGCTGATCCTGACAAGGCGGAAAGCTGGACCATGCTCTATGACATGGTGCTGGAGGGGCCGGACGGGCCGATCCATTTCCATGGCTTCAAGACGCTGGAGCAGCGCGGCACAGGCAGCACAGCTTCGGACCCGTGGAGCGATCTCACCACGTTGTTCGTCACTTTGCGTCGCGGTGAGGATGCAAGCGGTGAGCTCATTGGCCGAGGCATCCTGAGGCTTGGCATTGATGAATTCATGCGCCAGCTAACCACGATCACGGTGCACGATTCAGACACGCTCGTTGGCCACATCATCAATCTGATCCCGCGTGCGAAGAGCGCGATTGAGACCTACTTCATGGCCAAATATGCGGGCTTTTTCGCGATGACCGTGTTCCGCGCCTATGGCGGCATGCTTGCAACGCTCAATGATTTTCCGAGCAAGGATGCGGCCAATCTGAAGCTGCGCGATCTGCGCTTGCCCTCGGCCGAGCGGCATGTTGTGCCCACTGGCGACGGGGTGAATATTGGCCTCACACGCTATCGCGGTGGCCCGCGCGGTCCGGTGGTTCTGGCACCGGGTTTCTCCGTGCGCGCCTCCAGCTTTGCAACGCCCACGGTTGATGAAAACCTTACCGAAAGTCTGGTCGCGCAAGGCTATGACGTGTGGCTGTTCGATTATCGGGCAAGCGCGGATTCGGGCAATAGCACCGAGCGTCCTCCGGAATTCTGCATCGATGACATCGCTCGTTATGACTGGCCCGCAGCGATTGACAAAATCCGCAGCGTGACCGGCGCTGACAGTGTGCAGGCATTGGCGCATTGTGTGGGTTCGATGAGCCTGTTGATGGGAATTGGCGCAGGCTGGGTCAGCCATGTGCGCTCTTTCATCAGCTCGCAGCTCACCCTTCACCCTGTCACCGACTGGCTCAACTACATGAAAGCCGATCTCGGGATTGCGGGCATGTTGGGCGAGATTTCGCTGCTCGACGGGCACATCGATTTTGTGAGCCAGGGCACGGATGCAGATTATGAGATCGACGCGATTGCCTATCAGATTCCCATGCCCGAAGGTCAGGAATGCAAGAGCCCGACTGTACGCCGCGTCTTTGGCGTCTTCGGACCAAGCTGGGACTTGCGCCAATTGGGCCGAGACACCTATCTCGCGCTCGGCGGCATGTTCAGCCGGGTCTCGCTATCACCCTTCAAGCATTTGCAGGATGTGATGCGCAAGGGGCTGGCGGTGAATGCACAGGGCAAGGCGGTCTATACTGATGAGGATGCTGCGCGCCGTCTGGCTTTACCGATCACGTTCCTTTCGGGTGCCACCAATCAGATTTTCTATCCTGAAAGCGGTCAGCGCACGCGGGTCTGGCTGTCAGACCACAATGGCAGCGCGCTTTACAGCCAGAAGATCATTCCGGATTACGGCCACATGGACCTGTTCATCGGCCGCAATGCGCACCGCGACGTAACCCCGTGGATCATCGAAGAGCTGGAACGGCTCGACCAGAAGGATAGCGCCGGGACGCAGCGACACATCGCCTGATCTGCGGTCCAAAGGGAAGGGGGCAGTTCCAGATGCCTCACTTTCCGGCCTCAAAGACTGCCCAGGTGGGTGGCGGAGACGGAGGGATTCGAACCCTCGATACCCGTAGTAGGTATGGTTCCTTAGCAGGGAACTGGTTTCAGCCACTCACCCACGTCTCCGCGATGCAACGTTTAGCTGCAAGCCGCGCGCTATAGTCGGCGCTGGCAGGAGCATCAAGCGGCTTGCCCAAACTTTTTGCAATCGTGCCGCCGATGCCTGTCACAGCTTCGCCTCGTTACCTAAGTATTGGTTCGTAATAGGTTCATCGGGGCAAAGGCAGAAGTCTCGCCTCGTCGCATTTTGGATTCGCTTTGCCGACGAATCCTTGCCCAACGCACGCGCGGGGAGTTTGCTGCCTTTTGGCGAGCCCCGTTCTCCAAAGAGAGGCCAGTTATGACTGACGCTGTAAAGACTGTTCGACGCTTGTTTGGGTTGAATGCTGCCCTGCAACGGCTCTCGTCGATTGCTCTGGCTGCGCTTTGTGTGCTCGCTCTTTCGACCGCGTCCGCCGGGCCGATCGCAGCGCAAGACCTTGAAACCTTCGATCCCGATGAGGCCTTTGTCGAGGAGCCGGCCCCGCAAGACGGCGAAACCGGCGCGATTGACGCTGATCTGATCGCGCCAGACGCGCAACCGCCAGCTGGCCCTGTTCCGGTTCCCAGTATGGACGAACCCGCGGCGCAGCGTGAGGGTGGCCTGACTGAAGGCGGCATGAGCGAGTTCGAAGAGCAATTCGCGATCTACTCCGATCAGGCTGGTGCTGAAGAGGCTCTGCAATGGGTTGATCCGTCCAGCGGAGCCTCCGTGGGCGGTGATGCGGCTGGCGAGGAAGTGCTTGCTGCCGATGCCAGCACCTATGGTGAAGACGACCTGATCGGCGCAGCGGAAGGCGTGTTTGGCAAGGGCGCCAAAGGTCTTGCGAAACTGATCGAGGATCTCTTGAAGAAAGAGGGCAAGCCCAACGCCTATATCGTCGGCCGCGAAGCAGGCGGTGCCTTCATCATCGGCGCGCGCTATGGATCGGGCACGCTCTATCACAAGGTGGAAGGCGAGAAGAAAGTCTATTGGACCGGCCCTTCGATCGGGCTTGATGCAGGCGCCAATGCTGCCAACACCTTTGTCCTCGTGTACAACCTCTATGACAGCGAAGACCTCTTCAAACGCTATCCCGCGGGTGAGGGCCAAGCCTATTTCATCGGCGGTCTGCATGCGAGCTTCATGCGGCGCGGTGATGTGGTCCTCATTCCCATCCGCATGGGGGCAGGGGTGCGGCTGGGCATCAATGCGGGCTATATGAAGTTCTCCAAGAAACAGCGCTGGCTTCCATTCTGATCCGATCCTGCACAATTGACTGCGGGTAGGAAAGCGAAAGCGGTTGCACCAGAGCAGCGCTCGCGGCATCGCTGCGCGCATGCTGAACCGACTCGAAGCCCAATCGCCCGATGCGCTTCTCGCGCTGATCAAACTCCACTCTGCTGACGAGCGACCCGACAAGGTTGACCTTGGCGTCGGCGTCTATCGCACCGGACAGGGCGACACGCCCGTCTTCGCGGCGATCAAGCAGGCAGAGCAGGCGCTGGTCGATACGCAAAGCTCCAAAAGCTATCTTGGGCCAGAAGGAGACATTGGCTTCGTCAATGCGCTGATGCCGTATATCTTCGGCGAGGACGCAACGATGGGCGGGCGCATTTCCGGGATGCAGACACCGGGTGGAACCGGCGCTGTGCGGCTCGCCCTGGCGCTGGCGCAAAAGGCGGGCATGAACCGCTTGCATATGGGCACGCCCAGCTGGCCCAATCACAAGCAGATAATTGACGATCTCGAAATGGAGCTGGTTCCCTTCGATCATGCCAATCCCGATGGCACGGCCAATCTCGACGCTGTGCTGGCCGCGATCCGCAACAGCCAGCCGGCCGATGGCGTGCTGCTGCATGGTTGCTGCCACAACCCAACGGGAATTGATTACAGCCTTGAGGATTGGGCGACGATTGGCGATGCCATTGTCGAAAGCGGGATTTTCCCGATTATCGACACTGCGTATCAGGGGCTCGGGAGTGGCCTTGAAGAAGACGCTGCCGGTATGCGCAGCGTACTGGCCAAGGTTCCCGAAGCCTTCATCGCCTATAGCTGTGACAAGAATTTCGGCATGTATCGCGACCGTGTGGGCGCGTTCTACATCATGGCGGGCGAGGGGCAGACCGAAGTGCTCGACACCGCTTTCTCCAACGCCAACGCTTTGGCCCGCGCCAGCTGGTCAATGCCGCCTGACCATGGCGCTGCGGCGGTGCGGGTTATTCTGCGCGATCCGAAGATGACGCAGGTCTGGCTGGATGAGCTGGACACGATGCGCACGCGGATGCGTCAGGTGCGCGAGCGACTGGCGGCGGCAGGCATGGCGGGCAGCGTTGATCTGACGCCGCTTGGATCGCAAAACGGATTGTTCTCGGTTCTGCCGGTGACCAAGGAGCAGGTGGTGGAGCTGCGCGACGAGCACGGCATCTACATGGCAGGCTCTGGCCGCATCAATATTGCCGGGCTGACGATGGACAATATCGACAAGTTCATCGGCGCTCTGGCGGATGTGACGGGATAAGGATGGACCGCCAGCCCACGCTCGACGGGGAGCGTATTCTCCTGCGGCCCTTGCGAGCGGAGGATTGGGAGGCGCTTTACGCAGTGGCGAGCGATCCGGCGGTGTGGGAGCAGCATCCCGCCTATGACCGATCGCGTGAGGATGTGTTTGCCGAATTCTTCGCCGATGCCTTGGCAAAGGGTGGCGCGCTGGCGGTGATCGACAAAGCCAAGGGCGCGATCATCGGCTCCTCCCGGTTTCAGGAATATTCGGACGAAGACGCCGAGGGGGAAGGCAGCAGCGTCGAAATCGGATGGACCTTTCTGGCAACGCGCTATTGGGGCAAGGGCATCAACGCAGAGATGAAGCGGCTGATGCTCGCGCACGCTTTCCAATATGTGCAGCGGGTCGATTTCAAGGTGGGCGAGACCAATTACCGTTCGCGCATCGCGCTTGAGAATATCGGGGCAGAGCGGACCAAGCGCACCGATTTGTCGCTCTATCGCGGGAAGCGGCTGCTGCACATTTTCTACGAGATCACGGCGGAGAGTTTTGCCAAGGGGCCGCTTTCACACTGATACGCCAATTCGTATGAAGTTGACATAGTTGACACGTGTTTTTCGGCTGCTTTCCCGTTAACGCCATGAAAAATATACTGAAATTGGCAAAAATGCGAAGTTGACACTTATCCAACACGAATTGCACGGGGCCTTATGTGCAAAACTCCGCTTCCACGGGCCTGACAGCGGACCGGGCGGGGTGATCAGGGGGCCGGGACAATGGCGGCGACGACAATGGGAAAGAGCGCACCCATTGTGGCGCGGCTGCGGCAAGTAGGAAAGCCGATTATCCCCGCGCTGCCAGCGTCTCCCATGGCCCTGTAATCGCAAAGGTCCTGGTCGGCGAATAGGCGTTGACGAACAGCCATTTGCCATCGGGAGAAAAGCACGCGCCGGCGAGCTCAGTGGCAAGGCGCAGGCGGCCAAAGACGTAAGGCTCGCCCGCAGGAGTGACGCCAATCAGGCGGTTCTCATTGCCATCACCTGACTGATCCTCGCACACGATAAGGTCGCCAAACGGCGCCACGGTCAAGTTGTCGCCATAGTGGAACTGCGCGGTGCTTCCGCTTTCGAAGAACAGCTCCAGCGTGTCCGCCGCGCCCGCAAGGCCGGGGCGCACTCGGAAGATTTGTCCCACGCCCGCCGCGCCGCCGCTCGTGGAGCATAGATACAGCTCACCATCCCCCATATGGATGCCTTCGCCGCGCGCGATTTTCAGTGCGCCTGCCGCCGCGCCGCGTGTGCGCAGATCGTCATCGGGCGCTTCGGGATTGTCGAGATCGATCCAGCGCGCCGTGTAAGCCACGCCGCGCTGCACGTCGCTGCCGTTCCAATTGCGGCTGTCGCGAATACCAGAGGTTAGCACCAATGCCTGAAGCTTGCCGCCTTGCTCCAGATCGCCTGCGACACTGGGCAAATAGCGATAGAGCAGACCATCATCGCGGTCCTCGCTCATATAGACAATGCCGGTTGCCGGATCGACGCAGGCGGCCTCGTGGTTAAAGCGGCCCATCGGCTTGATCGGCTGGGCATCGACGAGCGTGGTCGCGCCTGCGGGCACTTCGAAGACAAATCCGTGATCGGGAAGATTGCCCATGCGCGAACCGGGCTCTTCGCAGGTCAGCCATGTGCCCCACGGCGTCACCCCGCCAGCGCAATTGCGCACCGTGCCTGCGGATGATCGGAACTGGCGTTTGACCGCGAGCGTCTCGGCATCGAGGACGAGCGTGGTGGTCCCGCCCGGGAGCACGCTGCCCTCGTCGTCGCGGGCATAGCCGCTGGGAAGCTCTCCCCCGGTGCCTTGTCCGGGCGAGAGTTCATGGTTGCGCACCAGCGCAATATCACCACCAAGGTCAAACGCACCCATGCCATCGGCGCGATCGGGTACAGACAAGCCATCGTCCATGCCATCGGCCAAGCTGGAAAGAATGCGGTAGGAGAACCCCTCTTGCAGATCGAGAATGCCATTGGGGTCCGATACAATCGCAGTGGACGGGGTTGGCGTGGGTGCATTGCCGGTTGCCGGAGCAACGCCGGACTGGCCTGTGTTATCGGTACTGCATCCGCTCGCGACTAGGCCCGCAAAGGCTGCGGCGGTGGAGGCGAGGACCTGGCGGCGGTGGGCCTGAGGGAAGTGTGGAATGCCGTTCATGCTCGGACCTTTTGTCTGGCGGATTGTGACTGTCATGCCGCCAAGGTGCTACGACGCCATGACGTCATAGCCATGAATTCAGGGGGCAGCTCAGCCTGCGAGCGACTGCATGCGTTTGAGATACCGCGCGAGGACATCAATCTCCAGATTGACCTCATCGCCTTCGGTCAGCTCGCCAAGAGTGGTCACTTCGCCGGTGTGCGGGATGATGTTGAGCGCGAAGTCGCACGTCCCTTCGGGCCGGTCGCGCACATCGTTGACCGTCAGCGAAACGCCATCGACGGTGATGGAGCCTTTTTCCGCGATGAAAGGCGCCATCTCGGCGCGCGCGCGGATGGCGACCCGCCAGCTATCGCCTTCGCGCTTTGACAGGACCACTTGCCCGACACTGTCGACATGGCCGGTGACGATGTGGCCGCCCAATTCGTCGCCAAGGCGCAAGGAGGGCTCGATATTGATATGCGCGCCTTGCTCCCACATGCCTTTGCGGGTGCGGCTGACGCTTTCGGCGGACACATCGACATCGAACCACGCATCGCCTGTGTCGCCGCCGCGATCGACCACGGTCAGGCACACGCCCGAACAGGCGATCGAGGCACCGATGTCAATGGTTGCAGGGTCGAGCGGAGCGTTGATGCGAAGGCGCAAATCGCCGCGCTGTTCGACCTTGGTGATGGTGCCGATTGCGGTCACGATGCCGGTGAACATGGTGCGGTCTGGTCCCTGAAACTGGTGTGAGTGAGAGGTTTAGCTACGTGTGCGCAGATAGGCGGTGAAGCGGTCGCTGCCAAGCATGCGCTGCTCGATTGAGCGCCAGCGGCCATGGGCGCTGGCCAAATCGGTTAGACCCAGCGCGCCGATGCTGCGCAGGCCATCGCCGATCACGATAGGCGCTTGATACAGATGCAATTCGTCGACGAGGTCTGCTTTGAGGAAGCTTGCCGCAGCCTCAGCGCCGCCTTCGACATAAAGGTGCAGCACTCCGTCAAGATCGGCGATCTGTTCGGGGTGGTTGATCGTGCGGATACCCTCTGGCGCTGCGCCTCTTGTGAGGAGGACGCGCTGCGGGCTGCGCTCGGCAAGGCCGGGAAGCCTGACATTGAGGCGTGGCCGGTCCGCGCGCCACGTGCCGCCGCCGACAAGGATCGCTTCATTGCGTGCCCGCTGTGCGTGGCAATGCGCGCGTGCAGGCTCGCCAGTGATCCACTGGCTCGTCCCGTCGGCGAGCGCGATGCACCCGTCGAGCGATTGCGCCAGTTTGAGCGTCACATAGGGCCGCCCCTCGCGCATCCGCATCAGATAGCCCGGAATGCTGCGCGCCGACGCCTTGTCTTCGAGCACGCAGACCGCAATCCCTGCTGCCTCCAGCCTGGCAATGCCGCTGCCCGCCGTGCGCGGGTCGGGATCGTGCTGGCCAATGACCACGCGGGCTGGCTTTGCAGTGCTCACCAGATCAGCGCAGGCCGGGCCCCGTTCAGAGACATGCGCGCACGGTTCCAGCGTTACGTATAGCGTTGATCCGCGTAACGCATCGGCAGACAGGCCATCCAGCGCATCGGCCTCGGCATGGGGACGACCGCCGCTTTGCGTCCAGCCGCGCCCGATTACGCGATCCTCTTTGACGATAAGGGCGGCAATTCCGGGATTGGGATGCGCGATGCCGCGCGCACGCTCAGCCAGCCGCGCGGTGGCAGCCATCCAGACGCTGTCACCGGGTGCGTGCGTGCCTATTGCTGGCGACCTTCATTGTCGGTGGCTTCATTATCGTTGGCCGGCGCGTCTGGCGTATCAGTCGCGTCCGGTGCGCTCTCATCGCCGCGTGCGAACAGCTGTTCGCGGCGCTCGGCTTCGGCGGCTTCCTCTGCGGCGCGGCGCGCATCTGCTTCGGCAGCGATCTTGTCGACATCCATGCCAATGCCTTTGCCCAGCGCCTTGTAAATCTCGCGCTTGCGCTCGGCGAGGTCGTCCTCAGCGGCCTGACGCAGCTCTTTCACCTCCTGATTGGCTTCGTTCGAAGTGATGATTTCATCATCGCTGCGATTGGGGTCAAACGTGGTGATATAGGTGATCTGCGGGCGCTCGGGCGTTTTGTAATGCACCTCTCCCGAAAGCCAGTAGAAGATAATCATCAGCGGGATGGTGGAGGCGAGCAACATCGGCACGCGCAGCGGGTTGGGCTTGCGAAACTCGTTCCAGAAATCGAGGATGCCGGTCCGGGGATTGAAGCGCGAGAGGGAAGACATACCCCGCAATATAGGCCCGCCGAAGCCTCAGCGCCAGAGGCGGTGTTTGCGCGGCGCTGTGCTTAGCCAAAGGCGGTGTAGAGCGCGCGCCCGTTTTCCTTCAGCCAGCGATCGGCCTTGCGAATGTCGCCTTCGTAAATCTTGCCGAGCAAAGCGTGGAAAGCGGGGCTGTGATCGAAGTGCACGAGGTGCGCGACTTCATGCGCGACAACTGAGCGCCGCACAAAGTCCGGGGCCTGTACCAGCCGCCAATTGATGCGGATGCGGCGGGTGCCTGAAGCGCCTCCGTCTGAACAACTGCCCCAGCGCTTTTGCGCGCGGCTGAGCCCCACTGGCACCGGGTCAAGGCCAGCAGCGGCGACATAATCGTGCAAATCCGCCTCGATCAGCTCCAGCGCCTCGCGCTCCAGCCAGCGACGGATGCGCGCCTCCAGCCCTTCGGTGGCACCGCCGACGTGCAAGGCGCTTCCCGTCAGCACAGGGCGGCGCGCGGCCTTGGCGTCCCAATCGATTGTCAATGCTTTGCCGCGATAGAGCACATCGCCGCCAGCTTCAGGCGCAGCGCGTCCCGGAATGCGGGCATGCTGCTTGGCCAGCCAGTCGCTGCGCGCATGGGCAAAGGCAATCGCTTCATTGCCATGCGCCCATTTGGGCAGAGTGATGCGAACCGCGCTGCCATCAGGGGCAAGCCGCAGCGTCAGGCGCTTGGCCGTGCTGTGGCGGCGCAGGACAATCGGCACGACTGTGCCGTTAAGCTCAATCTCCGGTTCTATTGCCGCTCTTTTCAGCCAGTCGATCATGGCCGGGCACTCCCTAACTCAGATCTGAGTCCGCTGCGTCTCGATCACCATCAAACTCTGATGCGGCCAGGTTGTCCAGTCGGGCAGGCCCCCATTCCACGATATGATGCTCCAGCGGCCCGGCTTCATCCTCGCTGACAACGCGCCCAGCGATCGATACGCCGACCTGCTTCACCGCCTCGCGATCCCCGCAAATGAGGTAGTGCCATGAGGGCAAGGGACGACCGGCCGCGCGCAGGCGATAGGCGCAGGTCGGGGGCAGCCAGGGCACATCCTCAACAATGCTCAAGGTCAGGCGCAGGCAATCGGGGACGAACGCCTTGCGGTTGCGATAATCGCTGCATTGCGCGGTGCCGGTATCCAGCAGCTTGCACGCGACATTGGTTTGCTCGATCTCGCCCGTATCGGCATCCTCGATCTTGTGCGTGCAGCACTGGCCACAACCATCGCACAAGGCTTCCCACTCGGCGCGGTTCAAGTCGCCAAGCGGGAGCTGCCAGAAGGTGTCTCTCAACTCGCCCATTTCTCGATTTCGTCCGCGACAGCATCGGCGCCCTGATCGGTGGGCAGCATGGCCATCGGATTGCCGTCAGGATCGAACAGGAAGACGATATTGGTGTGATCGACCAGATAGCCGCCGTTCTCCATCACATCGCCTTTCTTGTAATAGACGCGGAAGGCATCGGCGGCGGACTTGATCGCTTCGGGTGATCCGGTGAGGCCGATAATATCGTCGGAGAACGCTGCGGCAAATTCACCCACAACTGCGGGCGTGTCGCGGTCGGGATCAATCGTGATGAAGGTGGTGCGGATATTGGCGGCGAGGTCCGGATTGCGCTCCTTGACGATTTCCAGCCCCTGCGCGGTGCGCTGCATGTCGGTGGGGCAGACATCGGGGCAATAGGCATAGCCGAAATAGACCACCGCATATTTGCCGCGAAAGTCATCCCATGTGACCGTCTCGCTTTGCGCGTTGATCAGCGTGAAGGCTCCGCCAATGTCTGCGCCTTCCAAAGGAGGAGGCCCGCGCATCGGACTGCAAGCCGCCAGCGCAAGCGCGCCGCTGGCCGCCAACGCCAAGGCGAGGCGGGCGACAAGACTGCGCAAAGGCTTGCTTGCGGCGAAACGAGGCTTCAGGGTGTTGGCTATACTATTCATGCTCTGCTAACTGGCGCGCGAGCACAAGGCTCGCCATGCCCTTTAAAGTGGAATTGCCTTTCATGTCGAAAGGGAATGCGGGCGGGGAATGCATAAAGGATAATATCGTGTCGGCTTTCGTGATGCGCAAATTAGGGCTTACCGGTGCGATTGCCAGTGCCGTGTTAGTCAGTGCCGTTTTTATCAGTCTGGTTGCAGGCGGCGCAGTAATGCCTGCCCATGCCCAGCTTTACTCCAAAGGCTATGAGTTTCTCGAAGCGGTGGAGGAGCGCGATGGCGATGTGGTGACCGAGATGCTGAATGAGCCGGGCACGCAGGTGATCAACACGCGCAGCATCACCACGGGAGAGACCGGGCTGCACATTGTTGCCAAACGGCGCGATTCGGTGTGGGTGAAGTTCCTGCTTCAGCGCGGCGCCAATCCCAATGTGAAGGACAAGAACGGGATCTATCCGATCCAGATTTCCACGCAGCTTGGTGATCTCGACAGCGTCGAGGCGCTGATCAAGAAGGGCGCAATCATCGATATTGCTGATCAGCAGGGCGAGACGCCGCTGATCTCTGCCGTGCATAAGCGCGACAATGATCTGATTAGAAGGCTGCTCAAACAGGGCGCCGATCCTGATCGCAATGACAATTCGGGCCGCTCGGCGCGTGACTATGCTCAGTTGATGGCGGGCAATGATCAGTTGCTGGCGATCTTCGAAGCTGCCGACGAAGAGCGCAAGGAGAAGGGAACCACAAAGCAATACGGGCCTTCTTTCTGATATGACTGACACCACACCCGACTTCGCCGATATGACCCTTGATGAGCTGCGCGTGGCGCTGGCTCCGGACATTGCCGCTTCGGCCATTTTCGATGGCTGGAACGAAACCGCTCTGATTGCAGCGGCGGAAATGGCGGGATGCGATGTCGATGTGGCGAAATTGGCTTTCCCGGCACGGCCTTTGAACGGGCGCGCAATGGACATGATTGAGGCGTGGATCACCTCGGTTGATCAGGCGATGGAAGCCGAATGGCCCGCAGACCGCCTCGCTGAGCTCAAGATCCGCGAGCGTATTCGCGAACTGGTCACCTTCCGCCTGAAAGCGGTTGAGGATATTGATGAAGCGGTGCGCCGCGCCCTTTCGGTTATGGCGATGCCGCAAAACGGCCCTCGCACGTTGCAAATCGGCTGGCGTTCGGCGGATATTATGTGGCGGCTCGCCGGCGATACGGCGACCGATTACAATCACTACACCAAGCGCACGATCCTTGCCGGGATTTACTCGGCGACGCTCGCATTCTTCGTCAATGATGACAGCGAAGGCAAAGCGCGCACATACGAATTTCTTGACCGCCGGATCGATGGCGTGATGCGGTTCGAAAAGTTCAAGGCGAAGTTGACCGGCGGCAGCGACCGCGAAATGCCCAGCCTGACGCGCTTTCTGGGCCGTTTGCGTTATCCCAGCCGCTGATTTCGCGCGCGCTCCTTACGTAGTTTCCACCATAACGGACGTTAAAACCGCGCTCGCATCTCGCCTAGGCGGGCAAACCTGTCCTAGGGTTGTGGCAGAGAATCGCTCACACTTGGCTGTGGGCATGGGCATTTGACGGGAAGGAAAAGTAGGTCATGGCAGGCTCGCTCAACAAAGTGATGCTGATCGGCAATCTGGGGGCGGACCCCGAAGTGCGCAGCTTTCAGAACGGGGGCAAGGTCTGCAATCTGCGCATCGCCACCAGCGAGACCTGGAAAGACCGCAACAGTGGAGAGCGTCAGGAACGCACCGAGTGGCATACGGTCGCGATCTTTTCCGAAGGTCTGGTCAATGTCGCTGAGAATTACCTGAAAAAGGGCTCCAAGGTCTTTATCGAAGGCCAGCTGCAAACCCGCAAATGGCAGGATCAGAGCGGTCAGGATCGCTATTCCACCGAGATTGTCCTGCGTGGTTATAACGGCACGCTCACCATGCTCGATGGCCGCGGCGAAGGTGGCGGTATGGGCGGCGGCGGCCAGCGCTCCGGCGGCGGAGGCGGTTATGGCGGCGGCGCTGGCGGTGGAGGCGGCGGCCAAGGCGGCGGCTGGAACCAGGGCGGCGGTGGCTCTGGCGGTGGCTCTGGCGGCGGCTCGGGCGGCGGTTCAGGCGGCGGCTATGACGATCTGGACGATGACATTCCGTTTTGATCTAGAACCACCGATATTTGTCCATCTTGGGCTATGAGTTGGTTGGAGCGCTGTCATGGAAGCAATCGAGTTTTTCGTCGAAACACGGTCGAGGGCACTTGCTGAAACTCTAGAGGCCGAAGGGAAGAGCGTCTCCACCACTGGATTTGAAGTTGGTGGTGCATCCCGGAGCGTAGGATTTATCGATGGCGCTTATGAGATCGCAGCAATCGCCGGAGTGATGTCTTTTCCTGCGAGTGTTTTGGCCGGTATGGTAGCCAACTGGATTGGCGCATCAATGTCCTCTCAGAGCGCGCCGGTCAAAGCCATTCTCACGGTGCGGAAAAACGAAACCGATGTCGAAGTTGAGATTGAGGGCGCAAGCGTTGAAGAACTCAGCGATCTGATATCGAGACTCTTGCATGATGATTCTGCCTTCTAGCGAACTGGCGGACATTCTTCGTTCCGACCTGCCCAATATCGCACCAGCGGCGCGTGCTGCCTGTGAGGCTTCCATTGAGCAAGTCGAACGGCGGGGCTTGTCGGCAAGCTCACACAACCGTTTGGCTCGATCGATCAATCAGTCCCTTCAACTTAGTGCTCCGTTCATCCGTCCCGAGTTTCTGGCCAAGCTTAGAAGTGTGACGCTGTTGGCCGCGCCCATTCCCTACATTGGCGCAGTTGCGCGAGTTCGAAGAGGGATGGGACAGATTGTAATTTTCGCTGGCATCTTGAGGCTCGTGCAGTTCTTTTTCGAGATGCTCAATGTCAGCTCGCGCTTACAGGCTGTCCGCCCCGAAGCGACGATTGATGATGGGCTGGGTGGACAGCATTCAGATTCCTTCCTGTTCCTGCTTGCCTGCCAGGTGCTGATGTCTGCCTTCATGGAGAGGGGCGAGGAACCGGTTAGCCTTAGCGATATGCTCAGCGAGGAACAGAACAACACTATTGCTTTCGGTTTCAACGGTGCGCTGTGCTTTTTGTTGTTGCATGAACTTGGTCATATCGAACTTGGCCACACGGCGCTGGGTATGCATTCAGAGCCCATGGCTATGTACGGACTGCTTGAACCGGAAGATTTGTCAAATGAGCAAGCGCAGGAATTCGATGCCGACGATTATGCTTTGGAAGCACTTAACCCCCAATATCGCGCGGGCCTGATTTCGTCCCTGATCCACCTGTTTGGCAGTTTTGCTCTCCTAGAGGCTTTTGTAGGCAGCATGGGGGATGCGCACCCGCTCTCTATCAACCGACTTGGCCGCCTTGCGGAACAATGCGACCTCGACGAGACTGAACGCGCTGTGACTGACCAATTTGTAAAAGCTAGGGTAAACTTCTTCCGCGAAATGACAGGCAGGCGGGAAGCGGCAGGTGGTTCGCTTGCCGGACGCATTTACAAGGTGATGTCAGTCGAACACGCTCGTCGAGTGATCGAAGAAGTCCGTCGTAGAGTTGAGCACGATCACGGCAAGCTTTGATCGGTAGCGCAGAAGCTCGCCGCTCAATTCGGCTTCTTCAAAGCCTTCAGCGCGTCTGCGAGTGGGCCGTCTTCTTCGCCCTCTTCCACGATGCCAGCGGCTTTGCGCGCTTCATTGGCGCTCGGCCCTTCGGCATAGGGATCGATCGCCAGGCCCAGCGACTGCGCCACCGCTTCGCCGACATCGAAACTGTCGCCTGCATATTCGATCTCGTCGCAATCATCGGCGGTGAGTTCAAAGTCGATGTCATCGTCTTCGGAGGGGATGAGCGAGGCGGTGCCTTCCTCGATAAAACGAAAGGCGATGGGTTCGTCGATTTCGACCGGGAAAATCTCATCCGAAACCGCGCATGCCTGTGTGATCGAGGCGCTGATCGTGCCTTCGGCCCGCACGCCCTTCTTGCACAATTCCAGCTCCACGCGGGCGCAGAACGAAATGACCGAGACAATGCCAAAGCGCTCGGCCAGCGCAGCGCGCTCGCGTTCGTCGGCCTCGATTATCACGGCACTTGCCGGCAGCATCCTTGCCTTGACCACGCGGGTCAGTTCAGGCGCATCACTCTTTGATCCCAACATTGCATTCACCAGATCCCATTGGCTCTTATTAGCTCTTCATCGGTCCGTGTTGCAAGTCGTTCGCACAAGGCGAGCAATTTATCTGCGACCCCTGCAGCACTCGTGGCTTCGTCAGCGCCTTCGGTGAAGGTCACATTGCGGGTGATGGCGGCGATCATCCGCTCGCGATCCTTCTCCATCAAAGCGCCGCGATAGGCGCCGAGACGGCCGCCCAGCACGCTCATCAATTTGCCCACACGCTTGCCCACGACCACGTCATTGACGCCAAACTCGCGCAGCTGGCCATCCATGTCCTCAACGAACAATTCCGCCAGAAGAGCGCTCTCAGCCCGCATTTCGCTCGCTTCGACGCGAACCATCACGACGCACAGGACTGCGGTGATAAGATCAAACCGCCCGCCCACGCTGTCCGCGACATTGCAGTCTTTGTAATAGGAGGGCTCGCGCGCCAGTTCGATGACGCGGTGCCACAAGGGGCGCACAGCTTCGCGCGGATCGGGTGCAGTGCCAAGGAGGCGGGAAAGGAAGGACATGAATGCGCTGTGTTCCTGATACGACCCGGATCGGGTCTGAGACGCCGACCCTAATACGGTGTGTGTCTGAACCGAACCATTGGCGCTCGGCGATGTTCCGCAAGAGCGCGGCGAACGGCCCACATCTTCCATAGGTGAAGCGCTCTGCGACATTGCATGGGACCCTGCTTCGCCCTAAGGTCGAGCAAACAAGGATATAGGGGCCAAGCGCCCAGACAAAAGGGATTTGACGGGTAGTATGCACAAGACGGGTTTCACCGCACAGGATCAGAGGCGTTCCCGCAGCTTTGCCAATGGCGCGAAGCTGGCCGTTCTTGCAGGCGCTTTGCTTGCATTGGGAGCATGCTCCTCCATCCGTGAATCGCGCGGCTATGTGACTGACAACGTCCTCTTGCGCAGCGTCCAGCCCGGCATTGACAATCAACGCTCGGTCGAAGGCACTTTGGGGCGTCCCTCTTTTGCCAGCCAGTATGGCGAGCCGACCTGGTACTACGTCTCCAGCGTGACCGGGCGTAAGCCTTTCGTGCGACCACGCATCCGATCCCACGGCGTGCTGGCGGTGAAATTTGATGAGCAGGGCAACGTCACATCGGTTGAGCGCTCAGGTGTCGACAAGGTCGTCTATTTGCGTCCCAATGGCGACAAGACCCCGACCCTGGGCCGCGAGCGTGGCTTCCTTCAGGACCTGTTCGGCAATATCGGTCAGGTGGGAGCGGCTGGTGCTGGCGGTCCGGGTGGGCCGGGTGGTCCGTAACCTGCGCAGATCGGCAGGTGGCTTGAACCGATCAGCCCACTTGCCATATTTGCTCCCATGACAAACGAACAGGCAAGCCACGGCCTGACCCAGTGGCACGGCACAACCATTGTCGGTGTAAAGCGCGGCGAGAAGACCGTGATTGCAGGCGATGGTCAGGTTTCGATGGGCAATACAGTGATGAAGCCCAATGCCCGCAAGGTCCGCCGGATCGGCGCAGAGGGCAAGGTGGTCACCGGATTTGCAGGCGCGACGGCTGATGCTTTCACTCTGTTTGAGCGACTGGAGGCCAAGCTGGAGCAATATTCCGGCCAGTTGCTGCGCGCTTCTGTCGAGCTGGCGAAGGATTGGCGCACCGACAAATATCTGCGCAATCTCGAAGCGCTGATGATCGTTGCCGATGATGAAACGCTGCTGGTGCTGACCGGCAATGGCGACGTGTTAGAGCCTGAGGGAGGCATTGCCGCGATTGGCTCGGGCGGAAATTACGCGCTTGCCGCTGCCCGCGCGCTTGCCGACTATGAAGACGATGCCGAAATGATCGCGCGCAAAGCGATGGCGGTTGCCGCCGATATCTGCGTCTTCACCAATGGCGAAGTGACGCTTGAGACGGTGTGAGTTCGCTCACATCAGACTTGCAGAAGGCGGGTGAGGGCATGTCCGCGGCAACGCCATCAGGGGCCCCCAAGCGCGCAGTCCGCACTGACATTCAATTGCTGCGAGGGCTCGCCGCGGGCATCGTGGCAGCGTACCACCTCTATTCTGCTTTCGCCGTCAACATTGAAGGTGGCGTCAAACTCGTCTGGGAATGGGACCGCACTGCGCAGATGGCGGTGATGCTGTTCTTTTTCATTTCTGGTTTCGTGATGGTGATTTCGTCGCGTGATCTGTTTGGCAAGGCGGGGGCGAGGCGGATATTCTGGACCCGCCGATTGGTGCGGATCATGCCGCCTTACTGGTTTGCCAGCGCGGCTTTGCTGTTTGTCTATCTGGTGCTTTTTCCCCGGCCTGTGGACTGGCATTCACTGGGCCTCTCGCTCGTCCTTGTCCCGCATGTGAGCGATCCCGAGCGGCTGTTGGCGGTGCCTTTCCTGTGGCCGGGCTGGACGCTGTTCTTTGAGATGCTGTTCTATGCGCTGTTCGGCGCCCTGATTGCTTTTTCGCGCCGGTTCGCGCTTTGGGCAACAGGGCTGTTGCTTGCCGCTTTGGTGTTGGTTGGCACGGTCCTGCACCAACAGGATGCGCAGGCTAATATCGTCTTTTGGACAGCAACGCGGCCGGTCCTTTTGGTGTTTGGTTTGGGAATTGGTTTGGGTGCGCTCAGCGAAACCGGATGGCAATTGTCGCCCTGGCTGCGCTGGCTGGTGGCATTTGGCGCCGTGGCGGTATGGATATGGGTGCCGCGTCCGGCTGAGATCGAAGCGCTGGGTTTTGATTATCTCGCGTGGGCGGCGCTTCCTGCGGTGCTCTTTGCCATTGCTATCGTGAGCGGACCTTTGCCCATCCCATGGCCACGCATGATCAATACTCTGGGCGATATCAGCTATGGGGTGTACCTCTTGCACGTGCCCGTCGCTTGGGGGTGGCTGTGGTTCTATTGGCGTCTGCCTTTCTTTGATCCTGGCACCTATGACTATTTTCTAACCGCGCTGATCGCGACCTTTGTGGTCAGCTATTGCGTCTTTGTCTGGATTGAGCGGCCCATGACACGCTGGCTCAATGCGCGCCTTACGCCAGCGGCCGCGCCGGCGGCGTAACACGGCGCGGGCTTGAACAGCGCGCCACGCTCGCCACATGAGAACCCAAAGCAAAACATAAGAAAAGACTTCAATGGATAACCTCACTCCCAAGGCGATTGTCGCCGCTCTTGATGATCACATTATCGGCCAGCAGGACGCCAAGCGCGCGGTTGCAGTGGCGTTGCGCAATCGCTGGCGGCGTCAGCGGCTGGGGCCGGATTTGCGCGATGAAGTGACGCCCAAGAACATCCTGATGATCGGCCCGACGGGCTGCGGCAAGACCGAGATCAGCCGCCGTCTGGCCAAGCTGGCTGAGGCTCCGTTCGTGAAGGTTGAAGCGACCAAGTTTACCGAAGTTGGCTATGTCGGGCGCGACGTTGAACAGATTGCGCGCGATCTGGTCGAGGAATCGATACGCCTCGAAAAAGAGCGCCGCCGCGAAGCCGTGCGCGAAGCCGCTTCCGAAGCGGCAATGGACCGTCTGCTCGATGCGCTTGTCGGACCCAATGCGAGCGAGGCAACTCGCGAGAGTTTCAAGGCACGTATCATCGACAATTCGATGAACGAAACCGAGGTCGAAATCGAAGTCACCGAGGAACGCTCAATGCCCTTCGACATGGGCAATATGGGCGGCAATATGGGCATGATCGACCTCAGCGACATGATGGGCAAAGCGCTCGGCAAAAAACCGACCAAGCGGCAAAAACTGCGTGTGCCCGAGGCATGGGACAAGCTGGTCGACGAAGAGGCAGACAAACGCCTTGATGATGATGATGTCGCGCAGGCAGCGCTGCAAAATGCCGAGACCAATGGCATCGTCTTCCTTGATGAGATCGACAAGATCGCCGTCTCCGATGTGCGCGGTGGATCGGTAAGCCGCGAAGGCGTGCAGCGCGACCTGCTCCCGTTGATCGAAGGGACCACGGTGGCGACCAAGTATGGCCCGATGAAAACCGACCATGTGCTGTTCATCGCCAGCGGCGCGTTCCACGTCGCCAAGCCGTCCGACATGCTGCCAGAGCTTCAGGGGCGTCTGCCGATCCGCGTTGAACTGCGCGCGCTGACCGAGGAGGACTTTGTCCGCATCCTCTCTGAAACGCGGGCCAATCTGGTGGAGCAATATCGCGCGCTGATCGCCACGGAAAAGGTCGAACTCGACATCACGCAGGATGCGGTTGCCGAAGTCGCACGCATCGCGGCGCAAGTGAATGAGAATGTCGAGAATATCGGCGCTCGCCGCTTGCAGACGGTGATGGAAAAGCTGCTCGAAGACATCAGTTTCGAAGCCGAGGAATACACCGATCAGACCGTCACCATTGATGCCTCTTATGTTAGCGATCGGCTGGCCGGGCTGGCAGGCAACACCGATCTGTCGAAGTATATTTTGTGACCTCGCAATCACCCGTCAGCGATAGCCTGGCGATGCTGGCCGGGATGCAGCCGGTCTTGCGCAAGGGGTATTATCGCTTTGTCCCGCATGGGCCGGACGAAGACTTTACCGATCTCATCCACCGCATGTTCGCCATGGTGCGCGAGGATGAGGGGATGACCCTGATCATTCGCGGGCGTGAGAGCGATCCCGGCCCGCACTTTGCTTGCATCACCTTGCAGGTTCACTCCGCGCTCGAAGGCGTGGGGCTGACCGCTTCAGTCGCCACCGCGCTGGCTGAGGCGGGCATGCCTTGCAATGTCGTGGCTGCCTATTACCACGATCATCTGTTCGTGCCGTGGGAAAGGGGCGAGGAAGCCATTGCTATCCTGAAAAAGGTCAGCGCTGACGCTCGTCGATGAAATATGTCGTTGGTCAATATCCAGCCAATGATAAGCCTTGAGGGAAGCGGCACGCGGCCCTTAGGGTCAAAAGCGAAAATCACATGGGGACTAGGTGCAATGATGCGAGCATTACTTTTGAGCGGCGCGGCGGCTCTCACTCTGGTGGCGGGCGCTCCCGTCATGGCGGACGGCCACAGCGAGGATGCCAGCACAGCGGCACCCACCCTGTCCGCACCCAAAATCGAATACACACGCTGGGTGCTCGATAACGGGCTTGAAGTCATCGCTCTGCCGGACAATTCGACCGCCAATGTCACCACCTCGCTGTGGTACAAGGTCGGATCAAAGCACGATCCCGAAGGACGCTCTGGCTTTAGCCACCTGTTTGAACACATCCTGAGCCGCAAGACGGTCAATATGCCGTACAACATGGTCAACAAGCTGACCGAGGATGTCGGCGGGCAACGCAACGCTTCGAACTGGATTGACCGCACCAATTATTACGAGACGGTGCCCGCGCAATATCTTGAGACGATGCTGTGGACCCACCGCGAGCGGATGGCGTTTCCGGTGGTGGATGATGAAGTGTTCGAAAAAGAGCGCTCCATCGTGAAGGAAGAACTGCGCCAGCGCGTGCTCGCGCCGCCCTATGGCCGGTTCCAGCGTTTCGTGATCCCCGAAAACGCCTTTGACGTGCTGCCGATGCGCCGTCCGGGCATCGGCTCGATCTCGGATCTCGACAGCGCCACGCTTGATGATGCGCGCGCCTTTCATCAGGCCTATTACGGTCCCGACACCGCGACGCTGATCGTTGCAGGCAATTTCGAAGTCGAACGCCTGAAGGAACTGGTCGACAAATACTTTGCGGACATTCCGCGCCGGGCAGACCCTATCAGCCTCGAAATTGACTACGAGGAACCCGAGCGTACCGAGCCGCGCAGTGTGACGGCGGCAGCGCCAAACGTGCCACTGCCGGTTATCGGGGATATCTGGAAAGCACCGGGCGTCGCGCACCCCGATGCCCCCGCGCTTGAAGTGCTCTCAACCATCCTTTCTCGCGGCGAAAGCAGTCGTTTCAACGAAGCGCTGGTGCGCTCTGGTCAAGCGGTCAATGCAGCGCACTTCGATTCCATGACGATGGATGGCGGCTATATTGCCAGCTACGCCGTCCTCAGTCCGGTAGCTGATGCGGCAGAAGCGCGCGCCACGCTTGATGAACTGATCGCGACCGTTCGCAGCGAGCCTGTGAGCGAGGCGGAACTGACCGAAGCCAAGAACGAGATTTTCTCAAGTGCGCTCTCGCAGCGCCAGACGGTGCGCGGTCGGGCGTTTGAACTGGGCGAAGCGCTGGTTTCAACCGGCAATCCCGATGCCGCGGATATGCGCCTGGAGCGCATTGCAGCGGTTACCATCGAAGACGTGCAGCGCGCCGCGAATACATGGCTTGATCCCGATGCCAAGGTCTCGATGGCCTATGCCAAGGGTGAGGATGATCCCGCGAGCTACGCCAACCCCTATCCGCGTCCCGATTATGGCTCAGTCAAACCAGCCACGGGAGAGCCACTGAAAGTTCTGCCCGAAGGCGAGCGTATGGCTCCGCCCCCGCCGGTCGCGGCGCCTGAAGTGGTGCGCGCAGACTTTGTCGAAACGCAGCTTTCCAACGGCATCCCGCTGGTTAGCACGCAGACCAGCAATGTGCCGATCGCGACGATCACGCTGGTCATGCCCGGCGGCGATGCGACCGATAGTCTTGGGAAAGCGGGTCTGGCACAAATGGCCGCAGACCTTGCTGACAATGGTACCGCTTCGCGCAGCGCGACCGACATTGCCGCCAAGCTGGAGGCTCTTGGCGCCAGCATCGGCATTTCGAGCGGCCGCGACGGCGTCTATGCCAGCGTCACCGCGCCCAAGGTCAACCTTGCAGAAGCTGGCGAAGTGCTGGTCGATATCATGCAGAATGCAAGCTATCCGGACGAGGAAGTCGAGCGCGAGCGCAAGCGTTTCCTTGATGGTTTCTCCTCGACCTTGAATGATCCGGGCGCAGTGGCCGGATTGGTTGCGACGCGGGTGATGTATGGCGATGCACCCTATGGCCGCGTCGGCAATATGACGAGCATCGCGCAGATCACGCGTGAAGATCTGATCAACCATCGCCAGACATGGTGGCACCCGGCCAATGCGAAGCTGGTGGTCAGCGGCGGGATCACTTCGGACGAAGCCGCCACTTTGACCGAGAACCTGTTCGGTAGCTGGACGTCGGATGCCCCTGTGCCTGCCGCGATCACCGATCCTGCGGGTGAGGCCCCGGCGCCGCGCACCATCGTTATCGATATGCCTGATGCAGGACAGGCCGCAGTCGTTGCAGGCTTCCGCGCGATTGCCCGCAAGGATGAGGATTTCTATCCGCTTCAACTGGCCAATACGGTGCTGGGATCGGGTTCGAATGGCCGCCTGTTTGAAGAGGTGCGGACCAAGAGAGGCCTGTCTTACGGAGCCTATTCGAGCCTTGGCCAAAGTCTTGATGCCGCCATCCTGACCGCGCGCGCGCAGACCAAGAACGAAACCGCTGACGAGGTTGCGAGCGTGTTCTTCGAACAGTTCAAACTGCTGGGTGATGAGCCTGCGGACGAAGAATTCCTGCAGAAGCGCCGGCTGTTCCTTTCAGGGGCAATCGCGCGCAGTCTGGAGACCACGGGCGGCTTTAACGGTCAGGTTGCAAACCTGATGCTGCGCGGAATTGATCCCAAGGAAGCCTTCGCCATCGCCGATCGGCTGGCTGCGGTGTCGGCCGATGATGCGGCGGAGATGGCGATCAAATACCTCGATGCGGAGCGCGCCTCGCTGGTGATTGTCGGCGATGCTTCGCAATTCCTCGATGATCTTAAGGCACTGCGCGGCGAAGTGGAAGTGATCCCTGCAAGCGAGCTTGATCTGGCTGCCAGCGACCTGCGCAAGGCGGCGGAGTAAACCCTTACTCCGCCGCTTCGGCTTCGGGAATGTCAGCCTGTTCCGCAGCCTGGCGCGACCACATTTCGGCATAGAGCCCCTCGCGGGCGAGCAATTCGCCATGCGTGCCCTGTTCCACCAATTGCCCGCCTTCGAGCACCAGAATGCGGTCGGCATCGGCGATGGTGGAAAGCCGGTGGGCAATTGCCAGCGTAGTGCGTCCGCGCGCAAGGCGCTTCAGCGTGCCGAGGATTTCCTGCTCGGTGCGGGTGTCGAGCGCGCTCGTCGCTTCGTCCAGCAACAAGATGGGCGGGTCTTTCACAAGCGTGCGGGCAATCGCGACCCGCTGTTTCTCACCGCCTGAAAGCTTTAGCCCGCGCTCACCCACGGCGGTTTCGAACCGCTCTGGCAGACGCTCGATCAGCGGCATCAGTGCGGCATCGCGCGCGGCTTGCTCCACCCTCGCTTCGTCGGTGTCTTCGGCGCCATAGGCGATGTTGTAGCCCAGAGTGTCATTGAACAGCACGCTGTCCTGCGGGACAATGCCGATGGCGGCGCGCACGCTTTCCTGCTGGACCTGCGCAATGTCTTGCCCGTCGATCAGGATGCGGCCTTGCGTGGGATCGTAGAACCGGAACAGCAGCCGGCCCAAAGTGCTTTTGCCCGCGCCCGAGGGCCCGACAATCGCGACCGTCTCCCCGGCTGCAACATCAAAGCTGAGACCGTGCAGGATGGTGCGCTCCGGCTCATAGCCGAACGTGACATCCTCGAACCTCAGCGATGGCTGTTTTACCTCCAGCGCCGGTGCGTCGGGGGCGTCCTTAACTTCGATTTCGGTGTCGATCAGGCGGAACATCTCGGCCATGTCGACCAGACCCTGACGGATCGTGCGATAGACCCAGCCGAGCAGATCGAGCGGACGGAAAAGCTGGATCAGGAAGGTGTTGACCAGCACCAGATCACCCACGCTCAGTTGCCCACGGCTCCAGCCCCAAACGGTGTAGGCCATTGCGCCCGCCATCAGCAGATTGGTGATCGCGCTTTGAGCGATGTTGAGGAGGCCCAGCGAGCTTTCGGACTTGATCGCAGCCTCGGCATAGGCGCGCGCGGCCCCGGAATAGCGCGCTTCCTCGCGGTGCTCGGCTCCGAAATATTTGACCGTCTCGAAATTCAGCAGCGAATCCACCGCGCGATGCAGCGCCTGGCCATCAAGGTCATTCATCTCACGCCGCAGCTTGGTGCGCCATTCGGTGATCCAGCGGGTGATGAGAATATAGCTGACCACGGTGAAAGCGGTTGCAGCGACCAGCTCAATCCCGAACTTCACGTAAAATATCACGCCCACCGCGATTAGCTCAATGGCCGTCGGCGCAATGTTGAAGAGAAGGAAATACAGCATCATCCCGATGCTCTTGGTCCCGCGTTCAATCACCTTGGTCACTTCGCCGGTGCGGCGCGAGAGGTGAAAGCGCAAAGACAGGCGATGGAGGCGGTGGAACACGTCTTCGGACAGCGTCAGCACCGCCTCCTGTTCGACCCGCTCAAATGCCATGTTGCGGATGTTGTCGAAAGCGACCCCGGTGAAGCGGCCCAGACCATAGGCAGCGACCAGCGCCAGCGCGACCAGCGCGCCTTCGTCCAGCCCGCTTGTCACCGACATGGAATCGACCGCGCCCGAATAGGCAAAGGGCAAAGCGAGCGTCACACCCTTGGCCAGCAGGACAAAGACAAGTGCAACCAAAATGCGGCGACGCAGCGGCCAGTTATCTTCGGGCCACAGATACGGGAGGAAGCGGCGAAGGGTCTGCCACCCTTCGGCTTCGGCAGGAGAGGGTTGGGCGTTGTCCGGCGGCATCGCCCATAAGTGGGTAGTCACGGGCCTATGCGCAATGAGGCCTTGGCACAGGGCGCGCGGGGATAGCGTTGTGCAATATTACTGGGCGAGTTGTGGTTAAACTGTAAGTCTAATTAGCTTAACAAGCGATCATAAAGCCTTTTCGTCTCAAATTACTTTCTTCATGGCGCCATATTTGCACTTTCAGATACAATAAAAATCAAAACAGTATTAAATAATAACGCGTCGATTCGGCGCGTATTCGACAGGAGAATGTCATGAAGAAGCTGCTTACATTTGGTTCGATTGCTGCTCTTGCTGTGAGCCTTCACACTACTCACGCGAGTGCTTTTGAGCCTGATGCCGAATTTCTGCAATGCATGATGGATTGCCAGCAATGGGGCAATCCGCAGACCGTCGCTCAGTGCGAAGCGTGGTGCTATTCCTTCTACGACCCGCAATGATGCGAAAGCCCTGACCCCATTGCGCGGCGGGTGCCTTCCCCGGGCATTCCGCCGCGTTTGGGTTTGAGAAGAAGGCGGAGGCGTTGCGACGCCGCCTCGATCAGTTGGTCTTGAACCTATGTCCTTGCTGGCGGGCGCGCCGCATCGCGCGGGCGACATCGCGGGGCACATCAAACAGGATGCGCTGCTTCGAAAAATCGATCGCCACCCGGTCAAACATCTTGAGATGCTGCATGCCAAGCGAGAGGACCGGCTTGTCGTTCAGCCCCAGAGCTTCGAAGGCAGGTGCATCGGCAAACGTGAGCGGCACATTGTTGAGTGACAGGCCCTCAATCGTGAGGCTGCGGACATAGGACAACTGGCCAACCAAAGATGCGCCATTCACATCGGTGGTGATCACTTCCTGCGCGCGCTTGGTTCGAATGCGGTCCTTCAGCGCCAGATTGGCGAGGCTCCCTTGCGCGCCGGTATCAATGATCACGGTCGCCCTGACGCCTTCGACCAGAGCATCGGTGATCAGCAATTGGCCCAGTTTCTGTTTCGCTCGCACGATGATTTCAAAGCCGCGGCTGTGATTGCCCTTTGCGCTTACATCTTCGACCGCGATGGTCTCTTCGCGAAAGTCGAACAGGACGCGGAAGTCTTGCAGCGAATCGAGGCCGATAATCCCGTCTGCACCGACATGGGTCTTGCTCAGCACTGGCGCGACCAGATCGAAGACTTCGTGCCGGCCTACCTGCAGCGAATCCACTTCCACAATCTCGACATTGCGCTCGCTCGCCATGCCAACCAGAGTGGCAGTGCCCAAAGTGTTGAGGCCCAGCGATTTGTTGATTTCATGCGTGACAGCGGTCGCCTGACTGCCCGTGTCGATCATGAAGTCATAAGGGCCTGACCCTTCAATCATCACCGGGATCGTGAGGCGGCGATTGCGCTCTTCTTCGATCTCGAGAATGTCAGTCGCGGGATTGGTAAGGTTGGGAGCAATGGCTTGCTCTTCGATCTTTTTGTCCGGCTCAACCGCCACGGCAGCGGCGCTGCTCATGATTGCGGGGGCAAGCCCGATGGAAATTGCAGTGAGTGCGAGGGATGCAAACATAGTCTCGATCCAATCCCGATTGTCTGCGTGGTGGCAATCTGCCCCCGCTTATGTGCTCAGACTACCAGACAAAGCGACAAGCCCCAAATCGCGCGGCAGTTAGCTGGCGAACAGGAATGCTTAACGCTCCTGCGATAGGGGAGGGGACATGAAAGAGACGGCTCTGAAAATTGCAGAAAGGCTTGCGGGCAGCGTCGGCTATGACAAGACGCATGTCACCCGCACTGTTGCCTATCGCGAGATTGATGCCTTTCTCGACACGCTTCCCGTGGGGCAGATGGACGCGCTGGAGATCGCCGCAGGCTGGAAATGGCGTGAGCGCAAATGGTCCAGCTACACCGAAATGAACTGGCCCGATCACGACATTTGCGAAGATGTTTTGGACGACCGTTTCGATATCGCGATTGCTGACAATGTCTGGGAGCACTTGCTGCATCCCTATCGCGCGGCAGGCCATGTGCTTGAAATGCTGCGGCCCGGCGGGATCTTCATCAACATCACGCCCTTTTTGATCAAGCATCACCCGATCCCCCATGATTGCACCCGCTGGACGGAGCTGGGCATGCGGCATTTTCTGGGCGATGTCGGCTTTGATCCTGATACGGTGGAGACAGGCAGCTGGGGCAATCGCGCTGCGGTGAAGGCAAACTTCAATCGCTGGGCGCGCACGGGTTGGAACCGCGCCTTGCGCAATGAGCCGGACTTCCCCGTCACCGTCTGGGCGATTGCGCGAAAGCCGGGCTGATGAGCGTGCCGCGCGCCCGCATCGTCGTGATGGCGCATAATGAAGAGCGCCGGATCGCCACGTGCCTGTCCAGCCTGCCGCTTGGCACAGCCGGGATCGAGGCGCATGTCATCGTCAATGGCAGCACGGATCGCACCGCTGAGATTGCCCGGCGCTTCCCCGGCGCGCAGGTTCACGAATACAGCCAAGGCGGAAAAGCGCGCAGTTGGAACCGTTTTGTGCTGGATGAGGCGGGACCGGCTGAGGCGTTTGTCTTTGTCGATGGCGATGCAGAGATCGTCGAAGGCTCCGTTGAGGCTTTGCTGACCATGCTCAGCGAACACCCCCAAGCCAACGCTGCCTCGGGCATGCCGTGCAATGGGCGCGGGGTCGAGGCGTATAGGCAAGAAATCCTCGATGAGCATGGCATGTTTGGCGATCTGTATGCTCTGCGCGGTTCATTCGTGGAGCGCATGCGTGAAAGCGGTATCCGTTTGCCAGAAGATCTGATCGGCGATGACAGCCTAATCGGCGCCATGGCGAAGACTGATCTGCGCAATGAAGACCACTGGGATGAGGCCCGCGTGCAGCCTTGTGAGGGCGCGGGCTTCTTGTGTGAGCCAACGCAGATCACGCTGGGCTCGCTGGCAGGCCAGTATAAGCGCATGATCAATTATTCGGTGCGCCATTATCAGAACCGCATCGTCAGCGAGATTATGCGTGGGCCGGGCCCTGTCGGCCTGCCGCCAAGCCTGGCGAGCCATTACGCGCGCTGGCTCCCGCGCTTTTCCAAGCGGCGCAACCCGGTGCTGTGGTGGATCGACCGCCAAGCCTTGCGCCGCATGGCTGCGAAGGCTTGAGCAAGCCCGCTTAGACTTAGCCCTGCGATTGGGGGCGCAGCATGCGCCATGCGTCTTTGACGATATGCGGCCAGACCAGCCAGAAGGCTCCGGCATAGACAATCGCACCGATGGCGGCATTCCAGCCCAGATCAAGCAGCGGCACCCCAATCACCGCAAAGCGCTGCACTCCCAGAACGGCGAGCGCCATGGCGGCGCAGGCCAGCACAACCGGCGCCAGTTCACGCAGCAGGGTAAGCGGTCCCACTCCGATGCGCGGCAGAGTGGCGCTGAGCGTGATCGTGCACAAAAGCGGCGCAGCAAACCACCAGGCATGGACCAGACCCATCGCTGCACTGCTCGCACCGCCTTCAGCCTGGTTCACTCCGATCAGGAAAGCGATGGGCATGATCACTGCGCCGCACGCGCTGGTGAACAGAAAGACGCGCGGTCGGCCCATGGCGTTGGTCACCGGCGAACAAATCAGATGCAGCGCCAGCGCTGGCATAACCAGAGCAAGCCCGCCGACAATCGGAATGGAACCAGCCCATTTCTCTCCAAACAAGGCCAGCACGGCAGGCTCAGCCGTCAGCGCCAGCCCGACATAGATCGGCGCGGTCACCACCATGACGAGCCTTGCGGTCTTCACGAAGTAGGGGCCGAGCGGTTTGCCTTCGCGGTGGAGCTCTGAATAAGCGGCCAACGCCACCTCATTGATCGGCGGCAGGAAGCGACCTGTGACGATCAGGGTGAGGAACAAAGCCTCGGAATACAGGCCAAGGTCATAGGTCGGCAGCAAGCGTCCGGCGATGACGATGTCGCTCTGGCTCTGAATTATCCAGAACAGCTGACAGATGGTCAGCGTGCCGCCAAACGTCACCAGATCCCACGCGCCGCGCGGGTCAAAGATCGGCTTGACCAGCAGCCGTGCCGCCACCGACAGGCCAATGGCGCGCGTCGCGAACATCGCAATCGGCGCATAGACCAGCGCCCAGACGCCAAAGCCCAGCCATGCCAGCACCAGCGCCACCACGGCTCCGACAATCGCGGTGACCATGTTCACTTGGCCCTGCTTGCGGAACTCCAGTCGCCGCGCGAGCAATTCCGATGGCAGCGCGCTGAAAGGCACTGTCAGGAAGATCAACGCCTGCACCCGCAGCATGTCAGCCACCAATGGCTCGCCAAAGTAAGCGGCGGCGTAGGGTGCGAAGATGAACTGGCACAGCCCCAATGTTCCGTTGAACAGCAGAAGCAGACCGAAGATCTGACCAACGCGGCGTTCATCGACATGATCGGTCTGGACCAGCGAGGTCGCGAAACTCTGACCGTTGAGGAAGGCGAGCGCGGTCAGCACCACCTGGCTCATCGCGAACAGGCCGTAATCGGTCGGCTCCAGCAACCGCACGACCATAATGGTGGAGGTCCATGTGATGATCTGCATCGCCACTTGCGATCCCCAGCGCCAGGCGAGGGCTGAACGCACGCGGCCAGCAAAACCATTATCCGATTGGGGGGTGCCTGAATTGTGATTCGGCTCGCGCCCCGCGCGCGCACGCGAATCAACGGCACCAGAATCACCGTGTGACTCGGAGCGTGAATCGGCTTGCGAAGCGTAAGAAGGGGGCTGCGCAGTCATCAGAAGGCCGGCTTTAGGCCCAAATCATGAAGAATCTGGACCGCTTGCTGGCTCTGAATCGGGTCGATCAGGGGCGTGAATCGCCGATATTGCCGTTTTTGGCCCCTCGGAAGGGCTGGAAAACTCACGCGGAAATCCCATATTAGGGACATTCCGGGGGCGCAAACCCGCGGAATTCTGGGATTTGTGCGCGGCAGTGAAATAAAATTGCAAAAAGGCGTTGACCGAATCTCAGACCGCGCCTAGATGACCTCCACCGACGCGGCGCTGACGGCTTTCACCGCTTCACTGCTTCGGTCGCCAACATAATCGGATAGCCGGTCCCCCGGTGTAAATCGGGGAAACAATAGGCTGTCCGCTATTACTGTCTGGTGGCTCTTTGACATTGTTGGTTTTTGATGAAGGGACATGTGGGCGACGGCGCCTGGTCTGCGAGCTTCAAGGTCGCAGTAACCAGTTTAACTCAAGCCGATTGCCACACCCGTACAGGCTCCACAGTCTGTGCGGAGTGATGCATGTTCATTCGTATCCATTACGTTTGACAGTGCAGGTATCGGCTCCTTGATACTCTGGCTAGTCGAGCTAGCGGGTTATCCCGTGCTTGATTGGTTAGTTTCACAAACTTGAGAGTTTGATCCTGGCTCAGAACGAACGCTGGCGGCATGCCTAACACATGCAAGTCGAACGAACCCTTCGGGGTTAGTGGCGCACGGGTGCGTAACGCGTGGGAACCTGCCTTTAGGTTCGG
>JBCBMN010000009.1:0-40967 GCA_039822745.1 Pseudomonadota bacterium
CAAAGGCGAAATCTTCGGCGCTGCTGGGATTTCGGCTGCACAATCGACGCTTCAGCTGGAAGAAGAGATCATTCAGGACGACGATACCCGTCTGCACCGCCACCGCCGTGTG
Source organism: Pseudomonadota bacterium (assembly GCA_039822745.1). Classification (GTDB taxonomy): domain Bacteria; phylum Pseudomonadota; class Alphaproteobacteria; order Sphingomonadales; family Sphingomonadaceae; genus Erythrobacter. Next base: position 113 of record JBCBMN010000009.1, read on the forward strand.
CCGGTTGGCGTGGTCGGCGGCATTGTGCCGTGGAACTTCCCGTTGATGATGGCCGTCCAGAAAATCATCCCCGCGCTGATGAGTGGGTGCACCATCGTGCTCAAACCCTCGCCGTTCACGCCGTTGACGACGCTGCGCGTGGCCGAGCTGATCGCTGACAAAGTGCCCGCGGGCACGGTCAACATCATCACCGGCGAAGACGCGCTGGGCCCGATGATCACCAGCCACCCCGATATCGACAAGATCACCTTCACCGGATCGACCGCGACCGGCAAGCGCATCATGGAAGGCGCCAGCGCGGACCTGAAGCGCATCACGCTGGAGCTGGGCGGCAACGACGCCTCGATCGTTATGCCCGACGCCGATCCCAAAAAGGTTGCTGAACAGCTGTTCTGGTCCAGCTTCCAAAACGCCGGTCAGGTCTGCATCGCGGCCAAGCGCGTCTATATCCACGAAGACATCTACGATGAGCTCAGCCAAGCCATCGCTGACTTTGCCAAGACCGTCGTTGTGGGGGATGGCTCCGAACAAGGCACCGGCGTCGGTCCGATCCAGAATAAGAAGCAGTATGAGCGCGTGCTCGAACTGATCGAGGACGCCAAGGATAACGGTTATAAATTCCTAACGGGCGGCGACACCGATCCGTCGGGCACCGGATACTTCGTGCCGCTGACCATCCTCGACAACCCGCCCGAAGACGCGAGGATCGTTGCCGAGGAACAGTTTGGCCCGGTCATGCCGCTCATGAAGTTCTCGACCGAGGACGAAGTGATCGAGCGCGCGAACAATTCCGAATACGGGCTTGCGGGCGCAGTGTGGACCGCTGACACCGAAAAGGGTCAGGAAATCGCTGAGCGTATGGAAACCGGCACCGTGTGGATCAACGAATTCATGCACCTGTCGCCGTTCGCGCCGTTTGGCGGGCACAAACAGTCCGGCTTTGGCGCGGAATACGGCAAAGACGGCATGAAGGAATTCACCTATCCGCAGGTGATAACCGTCAAGAAAGACAACGTCGTCGCTTAAGGCAATGCGACTTGCATGAATGAACAGGGGCGTCCGCGATGGGCGCCCCTTTTTCATGCAGCCATCCTCTTGAATTTGGGCCTTTTTGCGTCTGGCCTATTGTGCTGCTTCAAGCGCAATGATGCGCGCTTCAACCGCTTCGTCTTCACCCACCGCCCGCAAATAGCGCCTATACTCCGCAAGTGCGAGCGAGGCATTGCCGAAACGCTCTTCGGCGCGAGCGGAAAGCAGCGTGAACTCATCATTGCCACGATAGCTCCGCCGCGCCGTTTCAAGCGCGCGGCGCGCAGTGTCCAAATCATCGGTTGCGAGCGCATGGCGCGCCAGTTGCCATTGGAGAAACGGATCGTCTGGATGGGCTGCCAATGCCCGTGCCAGAACGTCTCCGGCAGCTTTGGTCTGTCCAAGATCCAGTTGCAACCCGGCGATATTGGCAAGCGGGATCGCGCGGTCGGGATAGCGTGCTGCAGCCCGCGAATAGACACTGACAGCGGTATCCAGTTCGCCATCAAGGATCGCGAGTTCGCCCATAATCAGCAAAGCCTCGTAGTGCTCAGGATCGGCGCCAATCGCGGCGTTGGCAAAGGGGCGCGCCTCATCAGGCTCATCGCGAGCTATCAGCGCTCTGGCCGCCATAGCGTTCAGATCAGCGCTCTGTGGGAATGCTTCAAGAGCCGCTTCGATGCCCGCGTCGAATTCCTCGGCCTCCCCTAGCTCGTCGAGCAACCACAAAACCATGCGGAAGTCTTGCTCGTCAAAGTCCTCTGCTTCGATCTCGGCATACAATTCACCGGCAGCCGCAGCCTTGCCTTGCAGGATCAGGGCATGAGCCATGGCAATTCTGCGTTCGTCCCCGCTCAAGGCGTCGGCTGGAAGCGCTTCGATCGCAGCCATCGCGCCATACCCGTCCGCGGTTTCCAGCATCAGATCAAGCTTGATCCGCTGGGTTTCCGCATTGTCGGCCCCAGCCGCAAAAATCTCTCCCAATCGGGCTTGAGCCATGCGGAACTCGCCGGCTTCAAATGCTGAACGCGCATCGGCATTGGAGACGGCAGGGGCGGATCCGCACGCCGAAAGCGCCATGACGGCAAGGCATGGCAATGCGAGCAAGGTGAAAAGTGTACGGGGCATGGCATGCCTTTGCCAGTTTGCAGTAAATATCTGCTGAAAACGAGAAGGCCGCTTGCCCCGGTTTGAGGGCAGCGGCCTTCGTTCAAATTCAGCGATTGGTAGCGATTACATCGCTTCTGGGATTACGCTTTTTTCTTTTTGAGCGCTTTGCGTCCGCCCAAGGCAGCGGCTGCTCCGAGGCCAAACAGCAACACGCCGCCCGGTGCCGGTACAGGAGTGCCACCCGAAGTTGACGTAGTGCTGCCACCCGAAGTTGACGTTGTGCTGCCGCCCGAAGTCGAAGTGGTGCTGCCACTGGTTGTCGAAGTTGTTGACGTGGTTGAGCCGCCAGTCGACGTTGAAGTGCTCGATGACGAACTCTTCGAGCTCTTGCTTGACTTTGAACCTTTCGAAGATTTGCTGCTCTTGCTAGACTTCGACGACTTGCTGCTCTTGGAACTCTTGCTCGACTTTGATGCTTTGCTGAACCAGCTGGACGCATTGGCATCGCTTGGCGTTGCGGCGACGATCCCCGCCGTGGCGAGCGAAGCGCCGATGAGCGCTGCCTGGGTCATCTTGATGTATTGCATGATCCTTGCCCCTTACCGAATGTCACTTAACGTAAAATTTTGAAAAATCTTTATTGGGACTTAGTAAAGCAAACATCAGGCCAAAACGCATTTCATTCATATAATTCAATATGATGACTGGTTAACCACTGTGCAGGCACAGAGCGCCTTGTAAGGAATTCCGACAAGATAAGGGGGGAGGGGTCGCAGCGACCCCATGACGGGGTCAATCGCGCCAGATGCCGATGATATGCGCCAAAGGTGTGACCTGCGTTGTCGCGAATTCATCGAAGGCTTCGGCAGCATCAGGGTCGGGGAAGTAGTTGCCGCTGATAGAGACGCGCTTTTCAGTGCTCATATTGCGCCGTGTGTAATGGGGCGCATAGCTCGGGAAGATCACAAGATTGCCAACCTCTGGGTCAATCTCGAACATATTGCGGCGCGCAACAGCATCCATTGCGAAGACCAGTGCACCGCTGTTTTCGGGATAGTTCGAGTAGTACACCCACGAAATTCCATCCGGCCAGTCAGCACGGATATGAGTGTGATAGTCGGTGTTCTGACCCGGATTGAGGATGTGGCCCCAACTCTCTGCATCCTCGTGCGGCTCGAAATGCGGATTGAGTTGGCGAACAAAGCCATCAATGCGGGCAAGCAATTCGGCCACTTCGGGATGGTCGTAGGGCAGCAGCGAATCCTCGCTCTTCGTATCGCCCACCTCTTCGCAGCGGCGCTCATCTTCGTTCGCCACCACTGCGCGCGTAATCTCGGCATTGTCCAGATCGGTGCCAATCGGGACAACCAGATGGCCGATGGTCAGCAGTGGCGAAAAATAGGCGAACGGATCCTGCGCGATCGCAGTGACTGCGGGAATCTCGGGGCTGAAGGGCTTATTCACTGCGGCGCTTCCTTGGTTTCGACCGATGCCTGAGCATTAACCATCCGCAATTAAGTTTGAGTAAAGTGCACCAGACTGCCCTCAGCTATCCGCCTCCATCAGTTTCTTCAGATCCTTGAGCGCCTTGGCGCGCAATTGGTGGACGCGCGGGACGCTTACTTCGAGGATGGCGGCAATCTCGGTGAGGTTGAGTTCCTCGACATAGAACAATTGCAAGACCAGCATCAGCCGCTCATTCAGCTTTTGCATCGCCACTATCAGCCGCTCGCGGTTCTCCATTTCAGAGAGCACTTCGAACGGATTGGGATCGTCAGCGGCAAAGGCGGTGTTGGTTTCGTCATATTCCTCGGAAATTGAGGTGAGTGTGATCGCGCTTGCTTCGATTTCGAGCAATTCGTTGTCGCTAATGCCCATTTCCTGAGCGATTTCGCGGCGGCTGGGCTCGCGTCCGTGCACCGCGCGCAGAGTGTCAATCGCCCGGTCATAGGCGGCGCGTTTCTTGCGGGCACTGCGGCTGTCATGCAGCAGCCGGCGGATCTGATCGAGCATCGCGCCGCGCACGCGGATCTTGGCATAGGCGGCAAAGCCGTCTTCGCTGGGGCCGGAATGTTTCTGCGCGCATTCGGTCAGCGCGACGATGCCGGTCTGGATCAGGTCTTCCACCTCCAGCCCTTCGCGCCCCATTCCATAGATGTGCCACGCGGAACGCCGCACCAGCGGGAGGAAACGGCGCACGCGGTCCTCCACCACTTCGCGGCTGGCGGTGGAATAGGACGCTCCGAAAGAGGATGGGTCGTGCTTCATGCAGTGACCGGACTGGGCTGCGCGAGAGCGGGGGGCGAGGCGGGACTGGGCGCGGGTTGCGGCGTGCCTTCGCCGCCGATCAGGCCCACAACCTCAACGCTTTGCGTGGCTGGCAGTTCGTTGATCGAAAGCACAGCGCAGCGGCTGGCGCGCTGTTTGAGCAGCTTGGTCAGCGCGCGCCGGGCTGGCGGCTGCACGATCAGGGCAATTGCGCTGTCTTGTTCAGCGATGATGGCACCCACGCGCTCGACAATCATGGCGCCGCAATCGGGTTCGATCAGCGGCTGGCCGGTTGCCGGATCGCTCATCCCGCCAAGGATCGCACCTTCGAGATTGGCATCAAGCGTTACGACCTTAAGCGTTTCACCCGGCGGGCAAATGCGCGCGACAAGCCGTGCGCCCATATCGCTGCGCACGGCATCGATGAGAGCATCGAATTCCTGCGACTTCTGCAACGCAATGGCGAGGCTGGTGAAGAGTGGTTGCGGATGCGCAAGGCCAATCCCGTCAGCGATCAGCGCGCGCAGGACGCGGGTAAGCGCCGCCAGACCCAATGGGTCAGGATGCACGGCTTCCACCAGAGCGGGCGCGCTTTCTTTCAGCGCATCGATCAGCTCGCGCACTTCTTCAGGCCCCAGCAGATCATCGGCCTGCGAAAGCAGCGCCTGATTGGCATGGGTGGCGATGACTGTGCTGGGATCAACCGCCATGAACCCTTCGGCAACGGCATGATCGCGCGCGGCGGGATCGATCCACAAGGCGGGGCAGTCAAAGCTGGGATCGCGCGTCGTCTCGCCGGTCAGCCCATGGCGCGGGCGCACATCGCCTGTGTCGATGGCAAGCAGCCTGCCGGGGCGCACAGACCCGCGGGCAATCGCGACACCGCCCAGCTGCACCGAATAGTCCTGCGCACCCATATCAAGCGAATCCCGGATACGGAATTGCGGCAAGACAAAGCCCAACTCGCGGCTCAATTGCTTGCGGATCCCGGTGATCCGGGTGAGCAAAGGCGCGCCTGCATCCTTGTCCACCAGATGGACCAGCGAATAGCCCAGCTCTATCGTCACCAAAGTCTGATCGGAGACATCGGCAAGCTCTATATGGTCGGGGGACTTGGGTTCCTCTTCGGGTGTTTCCTCGGCGACTGGCTCTGCCGCGCGCTTTCGCAAGGTCCACCAGATCCCTCCTGCAATCGCCGCAGCGGGGAGGAAGATCACTTGGGGCATGGCGGGCACAAGGCCAATGGCAAGCAGAATGACTGTCACCGGCAGCCAGGTGCGCGTATCGGAAAACTGCCCGCCGATCTGTCCGCTCAGGTCTCGCTTGTCCGATACCCGCGTGACGATGGCAGCCGCTGCGATCGACAGCAAAAGCGCGGGCACCTGCGCCACCAGAGCATCGCCAACGGCAAGCGTGATATATTGCTCGCCAGCTTCGGCGGCGCTCATCGAGTGGCTGATCATGCCGAGCGCAAGCCCGGCAATCACATTCACGCCAAGGATCAGCAACGCGGCAATTGCATCGCCCTTCACAAACTTCGACGCACCGTCCATCGACCCGTAGAAATCGGCTTCGATAGTGACCTGACTGCGCCGTTCGCGCGCTTCTTCGGCGGTGATGAGACCGGCGGCAATGTCGGCATCGATGGCCATCTGCTTGCCCGGCAAAGCGTCGAGCACAAAGCGCGCGGAGACCTCAGACACGCGGCCAGCGCCCTTGGTGATTACGATCATGTTGATGATCAGCAGGATGGTGAAGACGAACAGGCCCACGGCAAAATTGCCTCCGACCAGAAATTCGCCGAAAGCTTCAATAATCTCACCCGCTGCCGCGCCGCCTTCATGCCCTGACACCAGCACCACGCGGGTCGAGGCGACATTGAGCGCCAGACGCAGCAGAGTGGCAAACAGCAGCACGCTTGGAAAAGAGCTGAAATCGAGCGGCGCGCGCACATTCAACGCCACCATCAGCACGGCGACTGCAATGGCGATGTTGAGCACGAAGAACATATCGAGCATCAGCGTCGGGATCGGCAGCACCATCAGCGCGAACAGTGCAAAGATACCCACCGGCAGCGCCATCGCGCCGGGTGTAGCACGCAACTGCTCAAGCAAGGAGAGGGGTGAGGCGGAGGCTGTCATGGATCAGTCCTTCGCTCACAGGCCCAGCGCGCGCAGGCGTTGATAGGCGCGCTCGATCCGCTCCGCGCTTTCCGGGCTGGCAAGCTGGCTCGCCCCGCTTGCCTCATAGGTCGCGCCCAAAAGGTTGGACATGCTGTGCGAAGCGGGCGCGGCAGGAGCGGCAGGAGCGGCAGCCTGGGGCGTGCCGGGCAGGCGAAGCGTCGCGTTCGGTGTGATCTGAGGCTGTGGCACAAGAGCTGCCGGACTGCCCGTGAGTTGCGGCGGGGTGCGCGGTTCGAACACTTCCTCGGCGGTGATCAGATAGGGGACCGGATTGGCGCTGCGCGCAGGGTAAGCGGGGGAGGTGCCTGTGGGCAGAGCGTTGTAAGCCATTGTGCTGCCCCCGGGCACAACTGCTGCGCGGGCCATGGCGCGGTCCATCTTGGCGCCCAGATGGTCCATCACGCCTTGCAGGCTGCGAGGTACGCCATTGGGCTGGTAGAACACCGCGCGATTGGCAGCGGCGGGCCTGCGAAACAGGCTGGCCGCGCTTTGCGAAGGATTGTCCTGCATGGCCGAGAGAAACCGACCCGCGCCGCCTGCACCCAGGAAATGCGCGAGATAGAGCTCGCTCGAATCCGGCTGGCGACCAAGGATCGGCATCAGATGCGCGCGATTGTCCTCAGCAAGGCCTGCCGCCATCAGCGAAGCGACCTGCGGATCATTGCGCAGATCAAGGATAGCGGCGCGCGCGGCGGGATCGGCGACATAGGCATCGCCATTGCGGGTGGTGCCGATTTGCGCGGCAAGTTCGCCCATCCCGAAACGCTCACCATGGCGCTTCATCGTATCGAGCCATGTGCTCTCGATGAATTGATAGAGGCCGGTCGCGCTCGAAGTGCTGGCGCGCGCCGTCGGGTTCATCGCGCTTTCGACCTGCGCCTGCGCGACCAGATAATTGAAATCCACCGTCGTAGAGCGCGCGGCATTGGCGATGGCGTCTTCGACATTTGTTGGCTGAGACTGACGGATCTGGCGCGTGGCGGGTCCGCGAATGTCCGGTTGCGCCAGCGCCTTGTGCACATCATCGGCGCCGATGCGGGTGATGGCTTGCGGAAAGCCAAGAGCTGTCGAAGCGGGGTTGGTCACGTGTCAGCCTGTCTGTTCGGCCCGGTGGGCGGTTCGACAGAGACGGAGCAATTGCCGTGCCAGAATACCTTGGTAACGGCCTTATGGCGGCGGACTAGGGAGTGGCCCTTAGCTGACCGCTGTGCCCATGTTGGCCCGCTTGATAGGCCGCGCGCGGCGCTCCCAAGGCTTCCAACCGCGCTGCGACATTGGCAGCCAGCAGATTGCGCACCCGGCGGTTCACATCATTGAGGCGCTGCGCGGTTTCCACCAGCGGGCGAGTCTCTGCATCCAATGTCGCGATCTCGGCCGGTTCCAGCGCATCGCACAAAGCGTCCTTCGCGCGCGCGGCTTCAAACAAGCCATCGGCATCCAGTGTGGCAAGCGCTTGCCGCTCAACTTCAAGCACGGCAATCATTTGCCGCAGATTGCCGCGCAGTTTGTCAGGTCCCAATTGTGGGAAAGCAGACTTATCATTCATCGAGCATCGACCCCAAAGCCGACACGCGCGGCAATCATGGCATCGGCGATCTCGGTCGGGACGAGGGGATAGGACCCGTCTTCCAGCGCTTTGCGGATCTGATCGATGCGTTCGTTATTTACCGGGGGCGTAGACGTGTCCGCCGTGCTCCCGACTTCGATGGCGACACCCGGTTTGCTGGCCGCTGCATCGCTGCTGCGGGTTCCGGTCGTGCCGCGGGCTTCGAACTGCGAACGGTCGCTCTCAGAGAGCGCGCGCGTTGCGGTGATCCCTTGCAATTTGTTCAGTTCTAAAGAGGGCATGAAAGCTACTCCGGTGGGTATCGATCAGGAGAACGGCGCGAGGAGCGTGGTTTTAAGTCGCTCTTCATCTTTTTTGGCCGGGCGCATGGGAGGCCTTGTCTTAACCCACTGGAATGACGGCAAGGCCGGGGCGTTCGATGCGCGCGCGGATCGGCTCTGCGCGGCGCGATGTGCGAATGCCGATCCAGTCGCCGATCTCGCCATTTTCGGTGGCTTCCCCCGCCTGCTGCACAGAGAAACCCTGCCCGCGAACGATGACGGTGACGGGGTCGCCGCGCTTGACCACGGGGGCTGCTTTCACAGGTCGGCTGACCGCGCTTGGAGCGATGGCAGCAGGTGCCGGGCGGGTCGCGACAAAGATGCGCCACGGCGCGCCATTGCCCACTGTCACAGCGCATTCCACCCGCACCGCTGCGCGCCTTGTGCCGTGCCAGAATGTCGCCAGCGGCTGCAGGCATTTGGCCAGCCGCAGGCGCGGGTCTGCCGCTGCGCGCGCGCCGCCGATTGCGCCGATCGGAGCGCCGGTGAAGTTGAGCACGGCATCGTCGATCTCGCTCGGATTGATGATCTGGGCGGACCGGCTTTCCGAAGCAAAGACCGGCGAATAGAGCGGCGTGAACATGATCGCAGCGACCGGCGCGAAGCATAGAGGCGTGATGGCCGGGCGAAGGCGCGGGGCTATCCGGCGAAGGGTACTGAGCATGGCTTTAGGCTCCTTGCTGTTGTGACAAACATACTCATCAAAGCAGCAAGCACCGTGCCAAAACCCTGCGCTCAGCACCCCAATAGCCGGATCTCGCGCGCTGCGCTACGCATTGTTCCGGGGGGGCGGCACAGCCTCGATCTAACCCCGCACCCTTACCCCGCAATCACCAAGGTTACGGTCAAAAACAAAAGGGTTGCCCAATGTCGTTCATGTCCAACACAATCGCCTCCGCGGACGAAACGTCACCATCGCCTACCTCTCCCCCGCAAACGACGGTCTCCCCGCGTGTGCGGGAAGCGCGTCAAGACTTGCTCGAACGCATCTGCACCTTTGCGATGAAGCACAATCTGGAAGTGAACGGCTCCAATCTCGGGTCGATCTGCAACGCTTTGTCCGGTTCCAACGCGCAGCTTGCCGAGGCCTTTGCCACGCGCGAAATCAGCGGAGAGCCAATTGACCAGCGCTGGCTAGATACGCTGGCGCGGCTTGATCCAGACACCAATGATCGCATCGCCGAGCTGGAGACATTGATGGATCAGCTCGAATATTCGCTTATCCGATTTGCCCAGACCGCAAAGTCGGCTGCAGATGAGACGAGCGATCATCGCGGCGCCTTGGATGCGCAGATCACAGCATTGGACGGGGCGGTGAGTTCAGGGGATGGCGCGCCCGAAGTTGCGCGCGTTATCGACCTTTCGCGCACCATGCTGGAAAGCATCGCCAAAATGGAAAGCGCCATGCAGCAGAGCCAGGCCGAGACCGACAGCCTGCGCGAAAACCTGGCCAAGGCGCGGGCAGAGGCGGATGTGGATCACTTGACCCGCCTTCCCAACCGCCGCGCTTTCGAGCGCCGCCTTACCTCCGCCAACGCCCAAGCACGCGCGAATGGCGAGACCTTGTGCGTCGCCTTTTGCGACATTGATCGCTTCAAAGCGGTCAATGACACGCATGGGCATGAAGCAGGCGACCGGATCCTGTGCGCCGTTGCAAGCACGCTCAACAGTCTCGCCAGCGACGATTGCTTCGTCGCGCGCCACGGCGGGGAGGAATTTGTGCTGCTGTTCCACGGGCTTTCGATAACCGATGCCTTTGAGAAACTGGATGGGGTGCGCCGCGCCATGGCGGTGAAGCAGTTGATGAACCGGGAGACCGGTCGCCCCTTTGGCAAAGTCACCTTTTCAGGAGGTCTGGCGGAAGTCACGCAAGAGGACGATCCGCGCAGCGCGCTCGCTCGTGCAGATGCCGCGCTTTACGAAGCCAAGGAATCAGGGCGCAACCGCATCCTTGCCCGTTGAACCCGGTCACTCATTCGGTTGATCGAACGCCAGACTGGCATAGACATCATAGGTCTCCCCCTCGCGGATGATCACGCGCGAACGCACGCCCAGCGCGGATGCTGTGGCGGCCATCGAGCGTGCCTGGCTCCACGCCTTGTCCTGCCGGCCCGCCCGATGCTGCGCCACGATGGTCAGCGAGGCGCGCGGATCGAGCGGTTGCTCGCCCAGCCATTCCCCGAAGGACAGCAGGCCCGGTCTGCCGCGATAGAGCGCTTGTGCCGAAGCCATCTGGGCAGGCGCATTGGGTTGACCCGCTGCCTGATCAGACGTGTCGCTCTTGCTTCCGCTCTGAGTCAGCGCAGCGCTGGTCACCAGAAACAGGATCAGGGATAGATCTGCGAGGATCAACTGCCAGCTGGCGGGATTGCGTGAGTGGGACAACATGGGTGCCTCACGCGGCCGGCTGTAATTTGGCGATGGCGGCGTCGGCTCGCGCGCTGGGCAGGACATCGGCAATTTCGTCTGCCACCCAGTTCACCAATTTGCCGCGCGCGTGCTCTTCGCGCGCTGAGCGCCGCATGATCGCCCCGGCAATAGGGAAGCACACCAGATTGGCGGTGAGTACGCCATAAAGCGAAGAGAGCACGGCGCTCGCAATCGCTCCGAAGGCCGCAGCGCTTGCATCCTCGCCTGTGCCCGGCGCCAGTTGGGTCATCGCAAACAGCGTGCCGACCAATCCAAAGACGGGGGCCAATTCGCCCGCTTGCTCGAAGACTTGTGCCGCCCTCTTGTGCTGTTCGACACGCTCCTTTCGCGCCGCGTCATGAAGCATGTGAAACATCGCCAGTGAGCCGCTGCGCACCAATCCGTCCAGCGCGCGTGACAATGCGGCATCGGGCGGGAACGGGGCATCAGCTCCCAAAATCCCGCTCTTGCGCACCGCACGCACCCAGCGAGCGAGGGCGGTGCGGTTGGCAGGCTCATCAAAGCCGGAGCGTGCAAACCGGACCAGCCAGGGCAACGCGTTTCCGATGCCCTGCCAGCCCGTTCGCGCAAAAGTCGCCAGCGCTGTCCCGACAAGAACAATCGCCAGCGCTTCGGGATCGAACAAAGAGGCCTGGCCAAGCGCAAACTCAGGAGATGGGGAAGACGCCGAGACCATGAGGGAAAGAACGGATCGCAGCTTCCCATTTTAAGGCGTTTCGGCGCGCTGGCCGGAAACTGGCAGAGCCTTGCCTGCATATGCCTGCACGGGCGGCAAAAGCCTGCCGATTGGCCCGCTTGTGCTCCCGCATTCTAGGGGCAAACCCTCATTCAACCGCGTTTGGCACGCGCTCTGCATTGCATGGGGCACGGAATTTCAGACCCCTTGAAGGCCAATCCATGAGCGAGTCCATCTTCGGAATTCACGGCGCTGCCCTTGAACTGCGTTCGCAGCGCATGGGCGTGCTCGCATCCAACATCGCGAACGCTGCAACGCCGGGATACAAGGCACGCGATATCGACTTTGCCGCCGCCCTGCAGAGCCGTCTGGAGCAGGGCCAACTCGAGCAGGGCCGATCCGGCAATCCGATCATGGCGAGCGCACAGGATGCGCACATCCTCTACCGCGCGCCGACCATGCCCAGCCTTGATGGCAACACGGTTGAACTCAACCGCGAACAGATCGCCTTTTCCGAAAACGCGCTGGCATACTCGGCCACGCTCAGCTTCGTGCAGGGCAAAGTCAACACTCTCACCCGCGCGCTGAAGGGAGAGTGATAGATGCCTGATCGTCCCATGACTTTGTTCTCGCTGACCGAGCAGGCCATGTCTGCGCAGATGGTGCGCATGAATGCGGCAACATCGAACCTTGCCAATGCGGGCTCTGTGTCTTCCACCGAAGAGGGCGCCTACCGCCCGATCCGCGCCGTCTTCACCGCCGAACTAGACCGAGCGAGTGGCCTTTCCAGCGTCCACAGCGAAGGGCTGGTGCGGGCAGAGACGGCCCCGACCAAACGCTATGATCCGGGCCATCCGCTCGCGGATGGTGACGGCTTCATCTTCGAAGCCCCCGTCGATGAGAGCGCTGAAATGGTCGAGATCATGGAGAGCGCCCGCCAGTATCAGAACATGGTTCAGGCGCTCCAGACCGCCAAGCAATTGATGCTCGAAACATTGAGGAGCAAGTAAGCATGACCACCCCTATCGCACAGCCCATCGCCAGCACGGCGCAGACCACTCTTGATCAGCTCAACACACCTTCGGTGTTGTCAGGCGAAGGCGGCGCTGCCTCTTTGAGTCAGGCCGATTTCCTGCGTTTGCTGACGGAATCGCTGCTCAATCAGGACCCTCTGGAGCCGGTCGATAATGAAGAGATGCTGGCGCAATTGGCGCAATTCTCAACGCTCGAAGCCGAAACCGCATCGAGCGAGACCCTGACGGAAATTGCAGACAAACTCGACGCGCTCACCGCCGCGCAGGAAGCCGCTGTTGCAGCTGCTGAAGCGGCCGCTGAAGCCGCCGAGCGCGCCGCCGAAGCGGCTGAGCGAGCGACCGAGCCAGAGCCATCCTCCGTCACCACCTGATCTGACCCCGCCCACCATCTCCTGACCCCCCAAAACAAAGGAATATCCGATGTCTTTCTTCACCTCGCTTAGCGGCATGCGCAATGCCGAGACCGATCTCGCAGTCATTTCCCAGAACATCGCCAATGCCGAGAGCGTCGGCTTTAAGAAAAGCAATGCGAGTTTCTATGACCTTGTGGCGAGCGGTGCTGGCACTGATCCGCGCCTGACGCCCGGCATTGGTTCGGCGCTAGCCGGGATCACGCAGGACTTCTCGCTTGGCACGTTGGAGCAGACCGGACGCGGGCTGGATGTCGCGATCAATGGCGATGGTTTCCTTGCCACCACCAACCCGGTTTCGGGCGAGCTTAGCTTTACGCGCAATGGTTCGCTGCGGATCGTTTCCAATGGTGAACTTCAGGATTCGCTGGGTGACCGCGTGCAGGGTTTCCCGGTTGACGCCGATGGTACGCCAACGTCTGCCACACCGGCGGATATCATTGTTCCCACCGTCAATGCCGGTGGCTCGAACCTTACCAATGTCTCGATCTCTGATCGCGGCGTGGTCAATGCGGCCTATGCTGATGGCAGTGTCGAACCGATTGGCCAGATCGCCCTGGCTAGCTTTCCTGCCAATGACGGCCTGCGCCCGATCGGCCAGACCAAATGGGCGGTAACCGGCGAATCCGGAAATCCCAATTATGGCAATCCCGGCGTTGATGGGTTTGGCTCGATCTTCGCAGGCGCGCTTGAGCGGTCCAATGTTGATCTGGCTGAGGAGATGGTCTCGCTGCTGACAGCGCAGCGCAACTTCCAGGCCAATGCCCGCGCGATTGATACCGCAACGGCGATCTCGCAGACCGTCCTCAACCTTCAGCGGTAATCGCTAGAACTCGCTGAGGCACAATTATGGACCGCCTGATCTACACCGCGCTGACCAGCATGAACGCTGCGATGGACCAGCAAAGAGCAGTGGCGAACAACCTCGCCAATGCTTCGACGCCGGGCTTTCGCGGCGAGGTGTTTTCGGTGACGTCGGCGACGCTCAAGGATGGCAGTATCGAAGCGCGCGCCTTGGCCCGTGGGATGGTGCGCGGGGCAGACATGGTCGCCGCACCCACGCGCCCGACCGGCCAGCCGCTCGATCTGGCGGTGCGGGGCGACGCGCTGATCGCGTTTCAGAACCCGGCCGGCGCGATCGAAGGCGAACTCTATTCGCGCCGCGGCGATCTTCGGGTCGCGGCTTCCGGCGTGCTGGAAAATGGCGAAGGGCTTGCCGTGCTGGGAGTGGGCGGCGGACCGATCACGGTGCCGCGCGGCTTTTCGATCAGCATTGGCGAGGATGGCAGTGTGCTCGCCAAAGACCCTGCTGCGCCCAACGTGGCGGCTGAAGTGGTTGATCAGATCAAGCTTGTCTCACCCGAAGGATCGCGCCTTGCCAAGGGCATTGACAGCTTTCTGAAAGTGCCCGGTGGCGGGGTTCTCCCGCCTGATCCCACCGCCCGCGTGATGAGCGGGGCGTTGGAGGATTCCAACGTCGAAACCGCGCAGACGCTGGTCGACATGATCGATGCTCAGCGCGCCTTCGAACAGCGCGCCAAAATCATCTCCACCGCACGCGACCTCGATGAAGCATCGAGCCGCCTGATGTCGCTGCGATAGATAGTCAAAGGACAGTTGAACCATGCCCAATTCCGCTCTTCACGTCGCCCGCACCGGGCTTGAGGCGCAGGATGCGCGGATGCGCGTCATTGCTAACAACCTCGCCAATATCAGCACGACAGGCTTCAAGCGCGACCGGGCCGATTTTGCGACTCTGGCCTATCAGGAACAGCGCGTCGCCGGGCAGCAATCGACCAACCAGACCGCGTATGCAGTCGGCCTTAATCTTGGCACGGGCGTCTCCGTGGTCGGGACCAGCCGGATTGAGACGCAAGGCGATCTGATCCAGACCGGCAACACCTTTGATCTGGCGCTTGATGGGGACGGTTACTTTCAGGTCGAGCTTCCCCCTGGCGGGCAGATCGCCTTCACGCGCGCCGGGAATTTCACGATCTCGCCGCAGGGCAATCTGATCACCGGGCAGGGCTATGCAGTGACCCCGCCGATCCAGATCCCGCAAGGCTCGCAATCGGTTGCGATTTCGCCTGATGGCACAGTCAGCGCGCTCCAGCCGGGGCAGGCAGTGCCGGTTCAGCTGGGCCAGTTGCAGGTGGCCAACTTCGTCAATCCCGCCGGCCTGCGCCAGATCGGCGACAACTTCCTCACCGAAACCGCGGCCAGCGGCCCGGCAGAACTGGGCGTCGCAGGGCAGTTCGGACGCGGGCAAATCCGCCAGGGCATGCTCGAAGGATCGAACGTCAACACCGTCGAAGAGCTGGTCGAAATGATCGAGGCTCAGCGCGCCTATGAAATCAATTCCAAGATGGTGAGCGCGGTCGAGGAGATGCTGCGTAACGCCAACCAGACATTGTGAGGCTGATTATGAACATGCTGCGTCTGACCCTTGCCGTTCCCATGGCTCTTACGCTCAGCGGATGCCTGGGCGGTCCCGATCGCGCTCCCGGTTTTGCCGGACCGCCGCCACCGGGACCGGTCCAGACTCTCGAAAATGCGGAAGGGGAGGCGCAGGCCTATGTCGCGCCGCCTCGCAGCCGGGGTTCAATCTATCAGGCCAGCGATGGCTATTCGAACCTTGTCACCGGCACACGCGCGCGCAAGCTTGGCGATATGGTCACCATCGTGCTGGTGGAGAGCACTAGCACCTCCAAATCGACCACCGGTGCGACAGACCGCGATGGGTCTTTCGCTCTGATCCCTCCCGCAGGCGGGCTGTTCGACTTTATTGACCCGGCAGACCTTAATGCCAGCGGTCAGGCGTCGTTCAATGGAAGTGGGAACGCTGCGCAGCAAAGCCAGCTGACCGGGACTGTCGCGGTGACGATTGCGGCGCTCTACCCGAATGGAACCGCCGAAGTGGTCGGAGAAAAGCTGATGTCGCTAAGCCAGGGAGACGAATGGGTGCAGTTCGCCGGTCGTATCCGTCTGGTCGACATTGATGTCGATAACCGCCTGTCGAGCGCGCAGGTCGCCAATGCCCGGATCATCTATTCGGGCAAGGGTTCGGTCCAGCAAGCGAGCAGACCCGGCTGGTTCAGCCGCTTCTTCAACGCGATCTCGCCGTTCTGATCGGGAGGATGTCATGACCCGTTTCCTTACTCTTGCCATCGCGTTTCTGGCTTTGATCCTTCCGGCAGGGGCCGCTGCGGAGCGTATTCGTGATCTCGGCCAGTTCGAAGGGCTGCGCGCCAACCAACTCACCGGCTACGGCGTTGTTGTCGGCCTGCAAGGGACCGGCGATGACAACCTGCAATATGTGACCGAGGCGATGAAGGGCATTTCGGGCCGGCTGGGGCTGCAATTGCCGACGGGCGTGAATCCGAACCTGCGCAACGCGGCAGCGGTGATTGTCACGGCTGAATTGCCCGCCTTTGCCAAGCCCGGCCAACGGATCGACATCACGGTTTCGACTTTGGGTCAGGCGCGCTCGCTGCGTGGCGGTGCGCTGGTGCTGGCGCCACTCTATGGCTCGGACGGCCAGATTTACGCGATGGCGCAAGGCAATGTCGCGGTCGGCGGTCTGGGTGTTTCGGGCCGCGATGGGTCGCAGCTAACGGTCAATATCGCGACGGTTGGCCGGATTGCCGATGGCGCCACGGTTGAGCGCGCGGTGGCGACCGGGTTTGATCAGCAGGAAAGCCTGCGCTTCAACCTGCATCAGGCCGACTTCCTCACCGCTCAGCGTGTGCGCGATGCCATCAATGCGCGCTATCCGGGCATGGCGCGGGTGGCAGACGGGGTTAGTATCGAGATCGACTTACCCTCCAGCAATGATGACCGTTCGGTGCGCATGGCTGCAATCGAGATGCTCCCCGTCACGCCTGCACCAGTTGCGGCCAGAGTGATCGTCAACAGTCGCACCGGTACGGTCGTGATCAATCAGGCGGTGCGGCTTGCTCCAGCGGCGATCAGTCACGGCAAACTTGTCATTCGCATCGACGAAGCCCCGCGCGTGGTCCAACCCGAACCGTTCGGCAATGGCCGCACCGCGATCGAGGAAAGCAGCACGATCTCCGTCAGTGAGCGGTCCGACAAAGTGGCTTTGATGCCCGGGGCTGCGAACCTTTCGGAGATTGTCGATGCGCTCAATCTTCTGGGCGTGGGGGCTGCCGATCTGGTCGTGATCCTTGAAAGCCTGAAGCAAGCGGGCGCGTTGCAAGCCGAAATGGTGGTCCTGTGATTTTCCCGGTTGCCTCATCGCCCAATATGGAGGGCCTGTCGCCTGAACAGCTCGAACTTCGTGAGGCGGCGCAGGGCTTTGAGGCGATCATGATCCGCAAGATGCTGGAAAGCGCGCGTGCCTCCAGTTTTGCTGAGGACACACCGCTCACCGGCGGGGGCATGAAGCAGTTCACGCAAATGCGCGACGAACACTTCGCCGATCTCGCTGCACAAAGCGGGGCATTCGGGTTTGCACGGAGCATCGAGGCGCAGCTTTCCCAACATCTTGCAGGGCATAAGGGCTAGGTCATGCCAGGAACCATGTTTCAGATTGGCCGATCAGGGGCCGCCGCTGCGAGAGCCAGCCTTGATGTGACGTCGCAAAACATCGCCAATGCGGCGAACCCTGACTATGCGCGCCGAACGCTGAATGCGCGCGAATTGGTGGGGGTCTCGGCCACCAGCGCGGGCGTGCTCAATGGTGTGCGGATCGAGGGCATTGCCCGCTTTGACAGCGCCATCGTTCAGCAACAGGCGCGTTCCAGCGCAAGCGAACTGGCCCGCGCTGATGCGGAATTGTCAGCGTTGCGCGATACCGAATTGGCGCTGGAACAATCCTCTTTGTTTGAAGGTCTGGTCGAATTCGAAGCGGTCCTGACACAGCTCGAGGGCAGCCCGCTCGAACCGGCCTTGCGCACCGCCGCGGTGGAAAGCGCACGCCAGTTGACGAGCACGTTCCAGTTCGCCAACACTACCCTTGGGACCGCTAGCGGGCAGGTGCAGGACAGCGCATCGATCGCGGTTGATGAAGTGAACGTGCAGGTAGAGGAACTTGCGCGGATCAATCAGGGACTGGCCAATGCGCGCGACGGCACTGCGGGTCAGGCGGCTCTGCTCGACGCGCGCGATGCGGCCTTGCGCAATCTGTCCGAACAGATCGGCGTTGAGGCTACCTTCGATAAGCGCGGCGCAGTGAATGTGCGGGTACTCGATAGCTCGGGGTCTCCCGGTCCGCTTCTGGTGGATGGCATGGCGACCAACGCGCTGACTTCAGCGACGGCGGCAGACGGCACTTTGAGCTTTGATGTTGCAGGAAGCGCGGTTTCGCCCAGCAGCGGCGCGCTTGCCGGACAGGCGGCGGCATTGGAAGCACAGGCGGATTACCAGACGCAGCTTGATGACATTGCCGCTCAAGTCATTGCCCGCTCCAATGCAGCGCAAGCGGGCGGCGTGGATATTGATGGCAATGCCGGGCAACCGCTCTTCAGCGGCACCGATGCGGCCGATATTGAGCTTGCCCTGACATCGGGCAGCCAACTTGCCACCGCGCCTGCAGGATCGCCTGCGGGCAGCACCAATACCAGTAATCTGGCTGCTCTGGTCGCATCGCTTGGCGCGGATGATGGACCAATTGCGGGAACGGATTCGCTGTTGCTCGGTCTCTCCAGCCGCATTGCAGCGCAGGACGTGACGCGCACCGGCCTTGCCGCGATTGCCGAGAGTGCCGAAGCCACTTTGCTCGCGCAAACCGGGGTCGATCTTGATGCCGAAGCGGCTGATCTGGTGCGGCTCCAGCAAGCCTTTGAGGCCAATAGCCGCGTGATGCAGGTCGCGACCGAGCTGTTCGATACGCTGTTGGCGCTGCGGTAGCGGAAACGGGGACGAGAAATGACCTTTGTCAGCAACTCAACCGGAGCC
The DNA here is from genome assembly GCA_039822745.1 of Pseudomonadota bacterium. Taxonomy (GTDB): domain Bacteria; phylum Pseudomonadota; class Alphaproteobacteria; order Sphingomonadales; family Sphingomonadaceae; genus Erythrobacter. The sequence goes on from JBCBMN010000009.1 coordinate 19,059, forward strand.
TTTTACGAGCGCTCACTTTCGCAGATGAGCGATCTGCGCGGCTCGCTTGAGCAGCTTCAGACTCAGATTGCGACCGGGGTGCGGATCACGCGCGGCTCCGAAGATCCCGCCGCGGCCTCGCGGCTGCGCACGCTGGCGCGCACGGACCGCCTGAACGCTGTGCAGCAGGACAATGCCGACAAGCTGGCGCGCGATTTGAGCGAAGCGGGTGACGAAGTGCAGGGTGTGGTCAATCTCCTATCCCGCGCGCGCGAACTCGCAATCCGTGCTGCCAACGACACGACCGGCGAAAATGGCCGCGCCGCAATCGCCGAGGAACTCGCGCAACTTGAAGAAGAATTGTTCGACCGCGCTAATGCCGACACGCTGACCGGAGAGCCGCTCTTCGCCGGGACCGCGCCGGGCCCAGCCTATATCCGCAATCCTGATGGATCGGTCAGCTATAACGGCAATGGCGAAGTTCCCACCGTGCCAGTCGCGCCCGGCACCGAGCTGGAGCGTGGCCTGCCGGGGGAACAGATTTTCCAGTTTGACCTGAACGGCACCCAGACCAGCGCTTTCACCGTGCTTTCTGCCTTAAGCGCTGCGCTTCAACCCGGCGTTCCTGATCCGGCTGTCGCTGCGCAGGCGGCGATTGACGGGTTGGATGCTGCTTTGGAATCGAGCACGCGCAGTCAGACCGTGCTGGGTACGCGCCTCGCCTGGGTCGAAGTCATTCAGGACAATCAGGTGGATCGTTCGCTTACGATTGCAGAGCAGCAATCAGAGCTGGGCGACACCGATTTGGGCGAAGCGATTGCTCGCCTGCAGCAGGTTCAGACCGCGCTCGAAGCCAGCCAGCTGAGCTTTTCCCGCGTTTCCAATCTTACCCTTTTTGACGCGATCTGATCGCGTTCCAGTCTCAGGAGCTCAATAGCCATGTTCGCCGTCATCGGCATCGTCGTTCTGATTGCTCTCGTCTTTGGCGGGTTCGTTCTGGCGGGCGGCTCGCTGGGGCCGATCATTGCCGCCCTCCCGCTCGAATTCATGATGATCGGCGGTGCAGCTTTGGGCGCGACCTTGATCGGCAATTCCATGCACGAGATCAAACTGCTGCTGAGCGGTTTGGGCAAGGTCTTCAAAGGCCCGAAGTTCAGTGATGACGATCATATCGATGCCATTGCCTTGACCTCCAAGCTGATGAAGATGCTGCGATCTGAGGGAGCTGTCGCGCTGGAGAGCCATGTGACGGACCCGGCCAATTCCTCGATCTTCAGCGAATATCCGCGTTTACAGTCTGATGAGACGGTCGTCGGGCTGATCTGCGATCCGTTGACGCTGATGGTGGTCTCCTCAGGCACGCTCGACACGCATGCGGTCGAGGACATTATCGACAATTCGATCAAGACCCAGCTGCACGAAATGGAGGAACCTGAGCACACCATTCAATCGCTTGCCGACGCATTCCCGGCGCTCGGCATCGTCGCCGCTGTTCTGGGCGTGATCAAGACAATGGGTTCAATCAATGAGCCGCCTGAAATTCTGGGCAAGATGATCGGCGGCGCATTGGTGGGGACATTTCTGGGGGTGCTGCTCGCCTATGGCTTTACCGGGCCGATGGCGAGCCGCCTCAAGCAGATCAACGCGCATGACAAGCAGATTTTCTACTCGATCAAGCAGGTGATCGTGGCAAGCCTTCACGGCTATCCGCAGCCTATGGTGCTGGAGGCCGCACGTTCTGGCCTCCCGCCTGCGCACCGCCCCAAGCTCACTGATCTGATGGATCAGATGCGCGGGAAGTAAGGGAGGCGCTTAGCGATGACAGAGGCCCAGGCCCCAGCACCCGAAGCGCTGGCACCGATTATCGTCAAGAAGGTCACCATTGCCGGCGGTGATGGGCATCATGGTGGTGCGTGGAAGGTCGCCTATGCCGATTTCGTGACCGCGATGATGGCATTCTTCCTGCTGCTTTGGCTGCTGGGCGCAACCGAGGAGAACCAGCGCAAGGGGATCGCCGATTATTTCGCACCGACGCTGGTCAAGACCCGGCAGCAAGGCGCTGGCGCGGACGGCATGCTGGGCGGCAGCTCGCTTACCGACGCGGACAATTACCCCAACCAGCAAGGGCAGACCGGAACGCTTTCCATTACCGTCCCGCGCGGTGCCAAGGGTGGACCAAACGAAGGTGGCGCCCCTACCAAAGCTGAGGCAATCGATAAGAAGATTGAGGATATCCGCGCAGAGATTGACGACAAATTGTCGCGCTCCAGACAGCTTGCCCGCTTGTCGCGTCAGGTGCGCGTCATGCGCTCGGCAGAAGGCATCCGGATCGACCTTGTCGATGATGCGGACTTTTCGATGTTTGCGCTGGGAACAACTGTCCTGACACCCGAAGCGCGGCGGCTTTTGGAGATCTTGGGAGAAACGCTCAAGGATGGGCCAACCCCACTGATCCTTCGGGGGCATACGGATGCGCTCCCATGGCGTTCGGGCGTGGTCGCGAACAATTGGTCGCTTTCGACCGGGCGTGCAGAAGCCACACGGCAAGCGCTAATCCGACACGGCATTGCCGAAAAGCGCTTCTCTCGCATCGAGGGTGTCGCCGATCGTGAACCGCTGATCCCGTCCAACCCCACCGATCCGCGCAATCGCCGGATCTCGTTGCTGCTGCTCGAAGCGACCGGAAGGCCTTTGCGCCGATCAACCCGGATCGCCTCTGAATCCTCACAAATTCCCTGAACCTAGGCCTGAACCTAGCGCTATCCCCTAGGGAATTTCCGGAGGTGACGGGTCGATAGTCGTCAACCATGAAAGCTTAGCCATCGGCGGTGATGCCATTGCCCGATACCGATTGGATGCGCTGATGAACGACCGGCCGACGACCCAGACCATTCTTCCCCATGAATTGCCGCTCGCATTGGAGCGCGCGCCGTCTGGGATCACCACGCTTTCGCTTGATTGCTTTGACACGCTGCTGTGGCGCGATTGCCATGCGCCCGTTGAGGTGTTCGCCGACCTGCCGGGCCTGCTGCTTGGCCAGCGCGCCGGGGGCGAAGCGAATGCGCGCAAGATGATGCGCACGCTCAAGCGCCGCAATGAAGTTACGCTTTCTGACATTTACCAGCACGTCTTGCCCAATGCCGATCACTCGACGCGCGAGGCTGCGATCACGGCGGAACTCGATGCGGAAGCGCGTGCCTGTTTCGCCTTTGCGCCGACGGTTGAGCTGATGCTGGCCGCCAAAGCGCGCGGGTTGGACATCATCATCGTCTCCGACACCTATCTCAGTGCCAAGCAATTGCTCGGCCTCATCGAAGCGGCGGCGGGGCCAGAGGTTGCTGAGTTGATCGACAGAGTCTTTGCCTCAAGCGATCATGGCGTCTCCAAGGGAGAAGGTCTGCTGGCCAAGGCGTTGAAGGGCACCAAGCGCCGCGCGCACCAAGTGCTGCATATCGGGGATAATCATGCGGCCGACTATGTCAGCGCCCGCGCGCTGGGCATCCCGGCGCTGCATCTCAAACAATTTGACGAGGCGACCAAGCAGCGCCTGCGGTTTGAGCGCACCTGCGCGCAATTCAATCCGGCGGAGCTTGGTTCAACCGAGCCGCGAATGATTGGCCTGCAACCGCACCGTGCCTTGCTTGCGAAGGGGGAGCCGCAGATCGAGGATCAGGCGGAAGCGCTGGGCTATAGCGTGCTTGGCCCGGTCTTTACCGCCTATGATTGCTGGCTGCGCGAAGAGGCTGCGCGGCTGCAGGAAGATCGCGGCGGGACTGTCCACTGGCTGTTCATGCTGCGCGACGGGCATCTGCCTGATCTTGTCCATGGCGCTGGCGCGCGGGCGGCATCAACCGGGCGTGTCGAAGTCAGTCGCTATGTCGCCACCGCTGCCTCGCTGACCTCGCGCGAAGCCTATCAGCGCCATATGGCTCTGGAGCATGGCCTGAACCCGGCAACGCTCGCGCGGCAAATGCTGATGAGTGAGGAGGAGATCACCCGCGTCATCGGCACGCCGGAAACCGATCATGAGCTGGCTGAGGCAAGCGAGCGTCTGCTGGCAGAACTGCGCCGGGGGCAGCGCCAGAAGATCACAGCACGGCGCGCGCGCGAGATGGCTGACGGTCTGGTCACGCATATCCGCGCGGCGGTGGATCCCAAACCGGGCGATACGCTGATGCTGGTGGATCTCGGCTATAATGGGTCAGCGCAGAATGCAGTGGATGCCCTGCTGCGCGAGGAATTGGGTGTGCATGTTGCTGGCCGCTATCTGCTGTGCCGTGAACGCGCTGCTACCGGCCTCGACAAGACCGGCCTGATCGATGCGCGGCACTTCGATCCCGGTCTGCTTGAGGCCATGTGCGGCAATGTCGCGGTGATCGAACAATTGGCGACCTGCGAACTTGGCTCCGTGATCGGATACGACACACACGGAGCCGCCATCCGCAAGGCGAGCAGCGTCAAAGGCGGGCAAAGCGCGGTGCGAGACGGGGTGCAAGCGGGCACGGTTTGCTTTGCGAAAGACGCGCAGACAAATCCCGCCATCCGCGTGGCTGATGTCAACGCAGAGCGCGCTTGGCGCGAATGCGCGGCGAGCGTGCTCACCCGCTTCATGTTCCTGCCCGATCAGGAAGAGCTTGGCGTGCTCAAGAGCTTTGAACACGACGTCAATCTGGGTTCAGAGCGGATGGTCGCGCTGTTCGATCCGGCCGATGCGGCGGAGCAGATGAGGCGGCGCGGGCTGTTCTACATGAAAGGCTCCTCGCGCATGTTCCTGCCGGCCGACTTGGCGCAGGAGGATATGAGCACCCGGCTTGCTCTGCTCGCTCAGAAACGCCTCGGTTTGGGCCTGACCTATGCCGATTACGCGCCGCGAACGCTGAACCTGACCAGCTTCCATATTGGTGGTGAGACCGGCGCAGGCGCGGTTTCGCAGATCGAAGCCCGCCCCACACATGATGGCTATTTCGTCGCTCGCATTCCCTTGACCAGCGCAGTCGATGCAATTGCCCTGCAATTGGGCGCAATGTGTGACTGGGTGGAGATCGCCGGGATCAGCCGTTCGCGGGTTGCCTCGCTCACCGGCTCTCTCGAAGATGAAGCGCCGACCCCGTGCAACACTGTGCGCTATGACGACATGCACGAACACGCGCCCGGCATCTTTGAATGCGTGAGCGAGAATGCGCTGGTGATGGTTGTCCTCAATGGCATCGCAGGCACGGCAGCAGACCCGGAAATGGTCGAGATCGTCCTGCGTCCCTTGAAGGGCAGAGACGCGGCGGCATCCAAAACTCCACGATCAGGCGAGCCAAACAAACCGGCGAGGCAAGCAGCATGAGCGACCTACTCATCCATTCGATGTCCGAATTCTCCAGCCTCATCATGCCCTGTCTGGAAGAGGCCGAAGTGGTCTCCATTTCAGAGATCGGGAGCGAATTTGGCGGCATGTCGCGCACTTTGGCCGACTATTGTGCAGCTCGTGACGGAACACTGACCTGTATCGACCCCGAGCCTGCCGAAGGTTTTGCCGACTGGGCGCAGGGCGAAGCGCATGTCGTTCACCGCCCGCTCCCCAGCCTAGAGGCCATGGGAGCCTGCTCAGCGGCTGACGCATGGTTCGTCGATGGTGATCACAATTACTACACAGTCTTTCATGAACTTTCAGCCATTGATGCGATCCAGCGTGCAGCGGGCAAGCCTTTGCTGGCGTTCCTGCATGACGTGTCGTGGCCCTGCGCGCGGCGCGATTTCTACTATGCACCCGAACGCATTCCGGCGGCATGGCGTCATCCCCATAGCTTCGAGGCGGGAGTGAAGCTCGATTTTGACGGTGTCTTTGATAGTCAGGGGCTGCGGGGAATGGGGAATTTCGCCGTCGCTCTCGAAGCAGGTGGCGAGCGCAATGGTGTGCTGACAGCGGTCGAGGATTTCCTCAAGATCGCCGACACCGAAGATCGCCCGCTCTTTTATGTGCATGTGCCGGCGGTTCTGGGGCTTGGTGTCATCTTTGATGCGAACGCCGCATGGGCCGGGGCCTTGGCAGAATTTCTGCTGCCCTATCATGCCAACCCGCTGATCGCGCGGCTGGAGGAAAACCGCCTGCGCAATCATCTTGAAGTGATCGCCTGGCAGGATCGCATCGCCTGAACCCTTGGCGCGTTCCGCAATCGCAGGACCCGTGCGCCAATCCGGTTGTAACGAGCATATTCAATCAAAATTCCAAACGAAAAACCCGGAGCCTTTCAGCTCCGGGTTTCCCTAGTGCCCCCAGCGGGAGCCTGGTTGTCAGCCTATTCTTATCGCAGCAGCGACAGCACGTTCTGCTGAGACTGGTTAGCCTGCGAAAGCATAGCGGTTGATGCCTGGCCGAGGATCTGCGCCTTGGCGAGAGCGGTCGATTCTGACGAGAAGTCAGCATCTTCAATCCGCGAACGTGCGTCAGCGAGGTTGGTCGATGTCGTCGTCAGGTTGTTGATCGCCGATTGCAGACGGTTCTGACCCGCACCCAGAGAAGAGCGTGCCGTGTTTACATCGCTCAGCGCGGCATCAACATTCGTCACAGCTGTGGCGGCGTTGGTGTCCGAGCTCACGTCAAGCGCGGCAGCATCGATGTTGGTGCCATCAATCGCGGTGCTGGTGATGTCGATCGAACGGCCTGCGTCGATCTGGATGCTGACGGTGACGTCGGTGCCGCTGGTCGTGCTGAAGAGCGACACACCGTTAAAGTCGGTGTTGGAAAGAATGTCGCCGATCTGCGCGGCAAGTTCGGTAACTTCGGTGTCGAGGAAGCCGCGGTCTTCGGCGTCCAGCGTGCCGTTCTGCGACTGGACAGCCAGTTCGCGAACGCGCTGCAACATGTTCGAAACTTCGTCGAGCGCGCCTTCAGCGGTCTGCGACAGAGCGATGCCGTCATTGGCGTTACGAATGCCCTGGTTGATGCCGCGAATATCGCTGGTGAAACCCGAAGCAATCGAAAGACCAGCCGCGTCGTCCGAAGCGCTGTTGATACGACGGCCCGTTGAAAGACGCTCCATCGCGCTGCCGAGCATGTTGTTGGCTTGAGTGCTGGCGTTCTGAGCGCGCAGAGCCGAGATGTTGGTATTGATAACAGACATGTGGTCAAACTCCCGTGTAAGGTAGGTCTAGGCAGCAGGAGGGGGGTCCGCAGCTGCTGAAGCTAAGAGCGACCGGGGCCTGAAAAGTTTAAGCGAAAATTTTTTGGGCGGGTTTGCCCGGCTGGTAGGCGCGGCTCCGATCCACGGGGGCGAAAGAGGCATGCGCGTGCGCGCGCTGGGCCCGCGTGGAGGCGGTATGGCGAACACTACGCAATAGACCCATTACGCGATCCTACGGGGGCTTAAATTTGCGACATCTTGCACGGCCATGCGGCAAAAACTGGCCGTCGCCCGGCAGAAGCTGCGCTTTCCCGGTCTGGCGACTTCTTAACGATGCACCGCCACAGCGAGATTTACGGACCGCCCCCTATGCCGACACGTTCCAATCCACTGCGCCGGCATCCGGCCTCCGCTGGGCAAGATAGAGTGGAGGCCCTCGGCACTGTTGCCGAGGCGCAATCGCTTGATCCGTTTCGCCGCCATGCCCACCTGCTGGACCCGGTGCTGCCGCTTCTCGGCACACAATGGCAGCGGGCGCGCCTTTCGATCGGTGAGTTCGGAGAGTTTGCACATCCTCCTGAGTGCCACCCCGAAGAGCGGTTAGAGCTTGATCTTCGCCACGGTGATCAGGCCTCAATGGCGGTTCTGGGCGATGCGCGCATTGCGCTGACTTACTCTGCCGCCACTCTGGAGCCTGCGCGCGCGGCCTTGACCGCGATTGCCTCTCATTCAGGCGTGTCCAAAGGCGGCTGGCCGATTGCGCGCGACGAAGCCAGCCTTGCCTTGCTCACGCTCGCCGAGAGGATCGCAGGGGCCGAAATTCCGGTACTGCTCGAAGGGCCGACCGGCACGGGGAAGGAAGTCCTTGCCCGTTTCATTCACCGTCGCTCGCCCCGCGCGCAGGGTCCTTTTATCGCAGTCAATTGCGCGGCCATGCCCGAAGCCATGCTGGAAGGCATGCTGTTTGGCCATCGCAAGGGCGCATTCACAGGTGCGGGCGAAGCGCGCGAGGGCCTGTTCCGCGCCGCGCATGGCGGCACTCTGCTGCTCGACGAGATCGGTGAATTGCCGCTTGCCCTGCAAGCAAAATTGCTGCGAACTCTGCAGGAAGGCGAAGTCTTGCCGCTGGGCGAGACCAAGCCGATTGACATCGATGTGCGCATTATCGCGGCGACCAACCGCCATCTTGCCAGCGAAGTGGAGGCAGGACGGTTCCGCGAGGACTTGCTCTATCGCCTGAATGTCTTTCCGCTTGAGATTGCCGCCTTGCAGGATCGGCCCGGTGACATCGCTCCGCTCGCCTTTGGCATGGTGCTGCGCCATTCCTGCCGCCCCGCGCGCGCCGAAGCGGGAGCGCGGTCTGGGCCTTCATGGCTGTCCGGCCAAGCGCTGGCGCTGCTAGAAGTTCATAACTGGCCCGGCAATGTGCGCGAATTGGAGAATGTCATTCGCCGCGCGATTCTGTTGGCGGGCGACGAACCGCGCATTGGCTCTGAGCATATTGTCTTTGATCAGCCGGTTCGCCCGATTGGTGTAAGCTCTCCGCCAGTGCCGCGGACTTCCGAGAACGCTTCGCTATCTGACATCGCCTTTCAGTCCGAAGCGCAGGCCATTCTGGCTGCGTTGGAAACGCATGGCGGCCACAGGGCGCGCACAGCCAGTGCTCTGGGAATTTCGGAGCGGACCCTGCGATATCGCCTTGCCTCGATGCGCGAATCCGGCCTGCTCACGCAGCCATCGCTCGCCAATCCGGCTGTTGCAGGAGGTGAGGTATGAGCCCGAAAATGAGCGGCGTCGCCGAAGTTCTGGCGCTGCGTCAGGACCTGCTCGCCCGCAGTGAAACCTTGCGCAATGTTCGCGCTGCGAGCGAGGGCGGACACGCATCCGGTGTGGGCGGAGCAATTGGTTCAGCCAATTCGGGTGCGCCTTCGGTCGACTTTGCCGAGACCCTCCAGGGCGCTTTGCAAAAGGTCAGCGCTGTCCAGAAGCGATCTGGTGACATGCAGGCCGGCTATGAGCGCGGCGAAGTCACTGACATCGCGCAGGTCATGCTTGCCCGGCAGGAAGCGGGCATTGCTTTCGAAGCCACGCTGCAAGTGCGCAACAAGCTCCTGAATGCGTATCAGGAAATCATGCGGATGGGGGCGTGATAGATGGCTGAGGCAACAATGCCGGTGTCTGCTGAGCCGACGCTGGTCCAAACCGATCCGGGAGCGCCCGATGCGACGGATGCTGACTGGCAGGCGCGCCTCAATGCCTTTACCAGTCAGCCCGCTTTCCGCCGCGCGTTGCCTGCGATCATTGGCATTGGCGCGATAGCCGTGGTGGCGATGTTATACCTCGCCATCGCCGGTTCGCCTCAGCGCATCCTTTATGCCAGCCTCTCCGATGGCGAGCGTGCGCAGGTCGTGCAGGCGCTGGAAACCGGCGGGATCAGCTACGCTATCGACAGTGCCACCGGCGCCATAACGGTCGCCGAAGACGACATTTACCGCGCGCGCATGCTGGTGGCGGCCGATGCAGGTCTTGCCGCGCCCCAAGGCGCCAGCGAGATGCTCGATGCCATTCCGCTGGGTTCCAGTCGGACTCTGGAGGGCGAGCGGATGCGGCTGGCGCGCGAGCGTGAGCTGATGCTGACCATTCGCGAAATTGACGGGATCGAAGCGGTGCGTGTGCATCTCGCGACCCCCGAAAGATCGGTCTTTGTTCGCAGCACCAATCCGCCCAGCGCTTCGGTCATGCTGCGCCTCGTCAGTGGACGCTCGCTCAGCCAGTCACAGGTCGAAGCGATTGTGAACCTCGTCTCCGGCTCGGTGCCCGGCATGACGGCTGATGCGGTGCGTGTGGTCGATCAGAACGGGCGGCTGCTTTCGATGACCCGCGATGCCGAGCTGGACGGGCTGCTGCTTCAGCGCGAATTCGAAGCCAAATTGCAAGGCCAGCTTGCTTCCTTGCTGACCCCGCTTCTGGGCGAGGGCAATTTCTCCAGCCAGGTGCAGGTCGAACTCGACCAGAGTGAAGTCACCAGCGCGCGCGAGACCTATGACAAGGAAGGCGCAGTCCGCTCTGAAAGCGAACGCAGCGCCACCCGCATGGCTTCGCGCCGCCCCGGAGGCGTGCCGGGCGTGCCCGCCAACACACCGCCGCCTGATGCGAACCTGCTCGACGGACCACCGCAACCCGATGCCGAACCCGAGACGCCGCAAGCCGATGCAGCAACGCCGCCGGTTCCCAGCGACACCGAAAAGGCCGTCCAGCGCAATTTCGAACTCGACCGCGAAGTCGCGGTAACAGCCAAACGTGCCGGCGGCCTGACAAAGCTATCGGTCGCGGTTGCTGTCAGTCAGGAAGCGATGGTGGCCGCTGCGCCGCTGACCAATGAGGATCTGCAAGCCCTCGTCAGCGTTGCAGTCGGCGCAGATGAAGCGCGCGGGGACATGGTCAAGGTTGTCGTCAGCGCTTTTGAAAGCCGGGAAATGCAGCCGCTCGCCTTTTATGAGCAAGGCTGGTTCGCGCAGGTCTTGCGCTATGGGACGGCGTTGCTCGCTGTGCTGATGGTGCTGCTGTTTGCTGTGCGTCCCCTGATTGCGCGTACCAAGCCCAAGCTTCCCAAGGATACAGCTTCCAAAGACAAGCCTTCCAAGGCTCAGATTGCAGCCGACGGGCAACAGGCAATCGCGTCTGGGGCCGATCCCGAAGCCGACGGAGGCGATGCCGTGCTGGCTTCTGAAGATGGGTCAAACGAAGCCGAAGAGACGCAGGTCGAAGTCTCTCCCTATGCGGACTTGCCCGAGCAAGTCAGGCTGGCGCGGACATTGGCCAACGAACAGCCTGAGCGCGCGTTGGAGGCGCTGCAACGCATGCTCGAACCTCCCGCCCAAACCCCTGATGAGGCAGCGGCATAATGGCAGATATCAACACAATCGAAGAAGGCCCTGAGGCTGCTTCCGCACAAGAGCCGCTGATGAACCGGATCGAGCGTGCGGCCGTGTTTCTCTCGCTGCTCAGCGATGAAGAGGCAGCGATGCTGTTGGGCCGGATGGAACCGGCGGAACTGGAAAAGCTGGGCGCGGCCATGTGCGAGCTCGGCGATATCGAACAGCCGCATATCGCCGAAGCATTGGGTGATTTTGTGGTCGAAGCGGATCGCGAGATCCTGCCCGCGCGCGACAGATCGGGCAGAGTGCGGCACCTCCTCGAACGCTCGCTGGGTGAGACCAAGGCTGCGAGCATGATGCTGCGGATCGAACCCGATGCGCGGCCGCGTTCGATTGAGATGGCACGCTGGCTTGCGCCTTCTGTCGTCGTGAAACTGGTTGAGGATGAACATCCGCAAGTGATCGCGGCGCTGCTGCTGATGCTCGATCCTGAGCCCGCCGCCGAAGTCCTTTCAGCGCTGCCCGGAGAAACTCAGTCCGCTGTGGTGGTAAGAGTGGCCAAGATGAGCGCCGTCTCAACTCAGGCGATGGGCATGATCGACAGCCTGCTTTCACAACGCATTGGCGCGAATTTCGGCGCGAGCGCTCTGGCGCTTGGTGGCCCGCGCGAAGCGGCAAACCTCATCAACATGTCCGAAGGCGACCTGCGCAACACCGTTCTGCCAACGATTGCCCAGATGGATGGCTCGCTCGCAGATCAGATCGAAGACGAATTGTTCACCTTCGAAATGCTGCTTGATCTGGATGCCCAGAATATGGGTCGCCTGCTGCGCGATGTTGACAATGAAGCGCTGGTCGATGCGCTCAAGGGCCTGCCTGAAGGGCAGCGTGCGCCGTTCTTCGCAGCGATGTCGAGCCGTGCTGCCGATGGCATTCGCGATGAGATTGAACTGCGCGGCCGTCTCGCAAAGAGCGAGGTGCATGCTGCTCAGCGCAAGGTTGTCGATCTGGCACGCAGTCTGGCCGAACAGGGCGAATTGATGCTGGGAGGCGATGATGGCGAATTCGTCTGATTGGATCGCTCAGGCCGGGTCAGCGCGATCCGCTAGAACCGAGAGCCGCGGCTGGCTGGCGGCGTTGGCGCTGAACGAAGCAAGTGATGCGCGGGGGTTCTGCGCAGTCTCACCGTTTGATCCACCCGCTGTCGAGATTGAACCTGATCCGCCTGAGCCCCAGCCGGTTCCCGATACTCCAGACCCGGTCGAACACGACCCTGAAGAGCGTGGCTATCTGCGCGGATTTGCCGAAGGGGAACAGCTGGCAAAGCGCGCCGGTGAGGACGCTCTGCTCGCTGAACAACAGCGCTACCGCGACCTTCGCAGCGCCATTCGCAAACTGGATGAGGCCGCGCAGGAGGCTCTGGCGCAAGACCTCAAAGCCAGCGTGCTCGCCATGTGCAAACAAGTGGTGGGCGAATATGCGCTGGACGAAGAGGCGCTGGTGAGCCGATGCCATGCTGCGGCCAAGCGGTTGGGGGCTGGGCCGGAAAAGCTCACCTTGCAGCTTCATCCGAATACGAGAGCGAAACTTGCCTCTGATGCATTTGGTGACTGGACGCTGATAGATGATCCATCGCTGGCACCAGGCGCCTTGCGCCTCACTGGAGCAGACGGTTCGGTCCGCGATGGACCCGATGACTGGTCGCGCGCGTTCTCTGAAGCGCTGAATCCATAGGCACGGCGGGTTAGAACCATGCTTGCCCAGATGCAGCGAGAGCTTGCGCAAATGCGCGCGGCGACAGTCGAGGCCGGTCCGGTCCTGACCGGGCGCGTTGTTGCTTGCGATGGGGGATTGGTTGAGGTCGCGGGGCTACCCCTGTCGATTGGCTCGCTGGGGGTAATTGAACAGCATGGCGGCGGCGAGAGCTTGGCCGAAGTGATCGGATTTCGCGCGGGGCATTCGCTGATGATGCTGTTGGGCGATACCGTGTTGTTGCATCCCGATGCCGAGGTGCGCGCGTGCGGAGAGCCGGGCAAGGTTCGGGTCGGCGAAGCCTTGCTGGGCCGCGCGGTGGATGGTCTGGGCGCTCCGATTGATGGCGGTCCGTCGATTGAGCTTCATCGCAACTGGCAGTTGGTTGGTCGCCGAGAGCGGGCGCTGGAGCGCGCTCCGGTAAGCCAGCCTTTCGATTGCGGCGTGCGCGCGATCAACGCGCTGGCGACAATGGGCGTCGGGCAAAGGCTGGGCGTGATCGCTGGTTCGGGGGTCGGCAAATCGGTGCTGATCGACACGATGACAGCGCACTCGGAAGCCGATGTCACCGTGGTTGCTCTGATCGGAGAGCGCGCGCGCGAAGTGTCCGATTTCGTCGCCCGCCACATGCATGGAGCGCGGCGCGAGCGGATGGTGATTGTCGCTGTGCCTGCTGATCACGCGCCCAATCTGCGGCTGCGCGCGGCGCAATATGCGACCTCGATTGCCGAATATTTCCGCAGCGAAGGCAAACGGGTGCTGCTGATCCTCGACAGCCTCACCCGTGTTGCTCATGCAGCCAGAGAGCTGGCGCTGGTGCTTGGTGAGCCGGGTGCGGCGCGCGGATACCCTCCCAGCGCTCTGGCAGCGGTGACCAAGCTGGTTGAGCGGGCAGGCAATTCAGCGCGATCAGGCGGAGCGGTGACGGGGCTCTATACCGTGCTGGCTGATGGCGATGATGCGAACGACCCTGTCGTCGATACCGCCCGCGCTATTCTGGACGGGCACATCCTCTTGTCGCGCGATCTGGCGCAAAGAGGGCATTATCCGGCCATCGACATACCCGCCTCGCTCAGCCGGGTGATGGACGATCTGGTCGATGAAAAGGTCATGGAGGCCGCGCGCCATGTCAGAGCCCTGATTGCCGCGCGCGAAGAGAACCGCGATCTGGTTTTGATGGGCGCCTATCGCGCGGGATCGGACCCGGTTCTGGACAGCGCGCTGGAGAAGTCGGCGAGCATTGATGCTTTTCTTAAACAGCGGCGCGGTGAAGGCGTCGATATCGCGCAGAGCCTTGCTGAACTGGCTCAGCTTTCATGAAACGCGAAGAGCGGCGTCTCAAGCTTGCCCGGCTACAAGTGATGCTGGCCGAAGTCAGTCGGCGCGCGGCGATGCGGTCGCTGGCCGATGCGCTAGCCGAAGAGACGCGCAGCCGGACCCTGGCAGAGCGCAGTCGCGAATTGGCAGGTCAATATGGCGGGCAATCCTCTGCGCAAGATGGTGACGAGTTAACACAGTCCGGGCAGTTTTCGGCAGCGCTTGGTACTTTGGCCAGTGATGCCGAACAGGCGCGCGCCGATGCGAGTGAGCAGGCTTCATGGCAAGCCGACGCTCTCGGCAAGGCGCAGACCCGCGCGCGCCGCCAAAGCGAGCGTCTGCACAACGCACAGACCGCCTATCGCGCAGCGCAGGAACGGCGCGAATTCGCTCCCAATGAGCCTGCCTCAAAGGGCTTGGCACGCAATCTGCAAAAGGACGGTCAGACCGCCGAAGTCGAGGACATGCCCCGCGCTTCAGATGCCCGCCCAAGAAGGAAAAACCCATGAACCTGACCGCGCCTCAACCCTTGCTCACGACAAGCCTTGCAAGCGGTATTGTGGCGCCCGGTGAGTTGCTCGATCCCGGCCCAATCCCCTCGCCGACTGATGCGGAAACAACTGATTTCGCGAAACTTCTTCTCGTACCTTCACAGTCGAGCAAGGACTTGCCTGACAGATCAATGGCGGCTCTGCCCAATTCTCCCGATCATCTTCCAAGGGGAACGCATGCGGACGCTGCGGATAGTGCGGCCCCAGCCCCAGCTCAAGCCCTTGGGCCTGCGCCAACGATGCTGGTCCCGCAAACTTCCGGCAAGCGATTGCCGCAAGAGGGCGAGCTTCTGCCGCCAACCGGGGACTCACGCACAAGCGAGCCCACCAAGGCACCGGTCCCGATTGAAGCGCCTATGGCGTCGGCTCCGCAATTTGCGTTTCAGGCCGTGGCGGCGAAGCCCGTTGAACAGAACAAGCGTGCTGAGAAAGCTCCCACTGAGGATGTTTCTCCGCTTATCGAGGTGGGGGACGTCGCGCCCAAAGCTCCCTCTGTCGAAACGGTGCAAGAGCGAGCCTCGCTTGACCTCGCTCGCGGTGTTGTGACGGCAGCGCCAACCGCTCCCGAATTGCAGGAGGACGATCCCGTTCCTCTGAAGACGGCCGAAATCGACGTGCCGCGTCCGGCTCCCAAGAGCCAGCCGGAGCCTCTCAGTCACTTTCAAAATGCCGCCGCTCAGACTGAGGCGGCACCCAAGCTCAAACCCCTTGAGCAGGCTGCGAGAGTTGAAACCGAGATCCCCGAAGCGCAGGCATTCGCCGCACAAGCGACACCAGCTGAGCCAGTCCGGGCCGCTCCCAAGCCTGTCGAGATCAAGCGAGCGGACAATCAGCTGGCAGAGGAACCCGCGTCCCTGTCCAAGAGTGACTTTGCCTTGGCAGATTCAATGCCAAGGGCAGCAGAGCGCCAGGACGGTCAAAACGCACCAATCCCTGGGCAAAAATCAGCACCGCAACTCAAGGTAGAACCTGGTCTAAAACTCGCAAAGACAACCCAATCGAATGTGAAGATCGCTCCCACTCCAAAGCACGCGATTGCGGACACGCCGGACGAAGGAGCGAAGCCGATCACTGCGGCAAGCCCAGCGATTGAAGCCGCCATGGCAGATGGAGCGGACCCGCTTCCTGCTTCTTCCATGATGGCCCCTTCACAGGTGCAGCCTTCCCCATCCGCCGCGCCCGCGATTCCTGGCCTTCCCATGCAAGCAGCGCCGGCTTCCCCTGTCTCAGCCGCTGTGCCAGCACCCAACGCCGCTTCTCAACCTGTCGGCGACGCGATTGACCAAATAGTCGAACAGGTCGCCGAGGCGCGCGCTGCGGGCCGCGATGCAAGGCCGGAATTGACGCTGAGGCACAATGAATTCGGTCAGGTCGCGATGCGCATTGATGCCAATGGCAGCGATTGGCGCGCGACGCTCTCCGCCCGCGATCCCGGCTTTGTGCCGGCGGTACAGGCTGCACTTGCGGAGCGCGCTGTCGCCGCGTCCAGCGAAGCGGGCCTCCATCAAAACGGTTTTGCGCAACGCGGGCATGAGCAACACTCGCAATCGCAACAGGGCTCTCCTCAATCGAATGCCGGTTTTGGGGGCGCAAATGGCGGCAATGAGCAGCGCTACGGGTCTTCCACAGGGTCCTCCCAAGGTTCAGCTCAACCATATTTGGGCGAAGAGGGCGATGGCAGCGCAAGGGAAGCTGCTGCGGATCACGGCGATTCACTTTCGGGCTCTCCGGAAACATCGCGGGGCGGGGCATTGTTCGCCTGATCCGGATCGAACGAACGCGAGCAGGAGCTGATCAACCATGGCCAAGGATGCCGAGAAATCCGATGACGAGAAGTCGAAGGGCGGCATGATGAAGATGGTGATCGGTGGGGTCGCCATGCTCGCTATTGGTGCAGGTGGTGCCTATGGCGCCGTGGCGGCAGGCCTGCTCGGCGGCAGCGGCGAAGACACCCCTGACCTGCCCAAACTGGTCAAGAAAGGCGATAGCGACCCCTATGCCATACCGGGCAAGAAAAAGGACGATGGCGCCCCGGTCTATGGCGAAGGTGGCAGCGAATATCGCACGGCCTATTACAGTTTCTCCGATAGCTTCACTTCCAACCTGTCAGACTCGCCAGCGCTGATTCAGGTCGAGCTTGCGGTTTCGACTCAGCATGACGGACGCGTTCTGGGCTGGGTGAAAAATCACGAACTCGCCATTCGCTCAGCCATCCTGATCCAACTCGCGGCGACGCCTGAGGCGGATGTCTTCGATCCCGAGGGACGCAAACGCCTCAATGACAGGCTGACCAAAGCGATCAACGCTGTGCTTGAGGAGAATGAAGGCTTTGGCGGCATCGATGAGGTTCATTTCAAGGGGTTCCTGGTCCAATGAACCTCGCGCAGACCTTTACTCCTGCTCGCCCGCTGGCGCAGCATTGCTCCGAACTCACTGAGCGCGGCCCAAGGCCGGAACAACGCGCGGAATATCTCGCGGGCTGGCGACGCGACGTGGCCCGCGAAGTGGCACAGGATCTGGCAGACCTGCTTTCAGGTACAAAGCTGGAGGCAAAGCTTTCCGAAGCGGAGATGATGCGCGGGAGCGCTGTGTTCGAAAAGATCGGCGCGGTTGCCGCCAACAGCCTGCTGCGCTGTGGATCAGGTGATCAAACTGTCTTGCTGAGCTTTTCGGTCGATACTGCGATTGCTCTGACAGACCGCAGCTTTGGCGGCTCTGGCGAAATTGCGCCTGACGGTGCGACCAGCTTGCCGCGCTCGGCGGCCTTGTTGATCGAACAGGCGTCCCGCACCATCGCGCGCTCCATCGCAAGGGTGAGCGCGGGCGGGGGCGCGATTGGCGAGGTTGAAGGCGATGTCATCATTCGCAGCGAGAGCGCATCGCGGCTTAAGCCGTTTGCACCGTCCAATTCCTGCGCGCTGTTCACGCTCACGCTGACCACTCCCGAAGCGATCAGCTGGGAGGCGATTATCGCGATGCATTCGGAGCGGCTCGATAGCCTGCTTCCCGGCCTTGGCTCACCCGTTACGGCGGGCGAGGGGGGTGATGATAATGGCGCGCTTGAAGCGATCATGGGCGACATTCCGCTGCCGATGAAAGCCGTGCTGGCAGAGATTGATCTGTCGCTTGGCCAGCTCAATCGGCTTGCCCCCGGTGATCAGATCCCGCTGGCGGTTACGCGCGACATCCCGCTGCGGATCGGTGCGCGCGCGATCGCATCGGGAAGCCTCGGAACGAAGGAAGATCGCATGGCATTGAAGCTGACCGGCGTAACGCATGAGGGGCTGTCCGCATGAGTGATTTCAGTCCTGCCCTGCATCGCTTTGGCGATGTCTCCGTGCGGCTCTCGGTTGAGCTGGGCCGCACGGACATGGCGCTGCGCGATGTTCTGGCTCTGGGGCAGGGGAGCGTGGTTGCGCTCAACCGGCTGACCGATGAGCTGCTCGATCTCACCGCCAATGGCAAGGTGATCGCACAAGGCGAAGTCATCGCGCAGGATGGCAAGTTTGCGCTGCGGATTGTGAGCCTTGCAGGCGACGAAGGCGCATCGCCCATGGCCCGCACAGCGCCTCCGCCTGCGCCAAACGGTGCGCCCGCCGATGCGCCGATGGCAGCGGAAGCGGCAGAGCTTGCAGAGGCCTTGGCGAAACGCCCCGCTGCATCGTCTGACGATGAGGCTCCCTCATCATGATGCTCGAATACTTCGCCCGTCTGGCTGTGCTGCTGCCGATCCTCGGACTGCTGATCTGGGGTAGCCTGCGGCTGACCAAATATCTGCAGACCCGAATGGTGGGCATGGGCGGCGGTGCGGGTCGGCATCTGGAACTGGTCGAGACCACATTGCTGGCTCCGGGGATGAAGCTGGCCGTCGTGCGCTTTCATGACCGGGAGATCCTGCTGGGCTGCTCGCGTCAGGGTCTGGTGCGCCTTGGCGAAGCATCGTCTGAAGGGCGCACGCTCACACAAACGGACCAAGACTGATGCGCCGCGCGTCGCTTCTCACAGGCATTGCCGGGCTTGTCGTGTTAACCATGTTTGCGTGGCCCGACTTTGCCATTGCGGCCCCGATTTCTGCCGAAACTGCGGGGATTGGCGAGGCCATCGAGCGCGCTTTGGGATCGGATGGTGAACAATCAGAGAGCGCTCCCTTAAGCACCTCGATCCAGCTCCTGCTGGTTATGGGGCTGCTTACGATCCTGCCTGCGCTGGTGCTGATGATGACGAGCTTCCTGCGTATCCTCGTCGTGCTTTCGATCCTGCGTCAGGCGATTGGCTTGCAAGGTTCGCCGCCGACGCAAGTGCTGGTGGGCCTGGCGCTGTTCCTGTCACTGTTCGTCATGGGGCCGACCATTGACACGGTGAACGCCACTGCGATTGAACCCTATGCCAGCGGCACGCTTTCTGCCGATGCCGCCATCGCTCAGGCAGGCGAGGCTTTCCACGCTTTCATGGTCCGCCAGACGCGCGAGGCAAACCTGCTGATGTTCAGCGACATTGCTGGCGCAGGCCAGTTCGCAAGCGAAAGCGACATTCCCTTCTCGATCCTTCTCCCCGCGTTCGTGACCAGCGAATTGGAGACCGCGTTCCAGATCGGCTTCATGATCTTCCTGCCTTTCCTTGTCATCGATCTGGTGGTTGCCAGCGTGCTGATGAGCCTTGGCATGATGATGCTGTCGCCCACGATCATCTCTCTGCCCTTTAAGCTGTTGCTGTTCGTGCTGGTGGATGGCTGGGCGCTTCTGATGGGTAGCCTTGCGATGAGTTTTGCATGAGCGCGATGGGCTCGGCTCAGGAAGACGCAGCGCTGCTGGCGCTGGCGGACCAGACGCTATGGGTCACCGCGCTGATCGTCGGGCCGGTCCTGATTGCGGCTTTGCTGGTCGGGCTGGTGGTTGGGATCATCCAGGCCGCGACCTCGGTGAACGAGCAGACGCTGACCTTCGTGCCCAAGCTGGCGATCACCGCAGTGGTGTTCGTGATACTGGGCGGGACAATGATGGCGCTTTTGAGCGATTTCATGCGCGAGATCTTTGCGCAGGTTTCGACCCTGTCGGCCTGAGGCAGAGCGGATGAACGTTCTCGACCTTGGCTTTGGGCCGCTGGATCAGCAGCTGTGGCAGCTTCTGTTTCTCTCGGTCCGCTGCGGGGCTGCCTTGCTGGCGGCGCCCATGGTTGGTGTGCTGGCGGTGCCGCCGACAGTGCGCGCGCTTCTGGCGATGGCCTTTGCGGTCTTTGTCGCGATCTGGGTGCCGCCGGTTCAGACTCCGGACATGATGAGCTTCATGGCGGTGGTTGCCTTGGTACAGGAAGTGGTGATCGGCGCTGCGTTGGGCTTTGTTCTGCAAGTCGCCTTTGCGGTCCCTCTGATCGCCGCTGAGCAGATCTCGGGCACGATGGGCCTTGCGATTGCGACCTCGATTGATCCAGCGAGCGGGACGCAATCGGGCGCATTGGGCACGTATTTCGGGCTGATGCTCACGCTGTTGTTCTATGCAATCGGAGCGCATTTGTTGTGGTTTGAGCTGTTGATGGAGAGCTATCGCCTGTTGCCCGCAGGCTCCTTTGCGCTGGGGCCACAGGCCGCTCAGAACATCGTGATGTTCATGGGCTATGGCCTTGCGACTGCGGCAGCCATTGCGCTGCCTGTCGTGCTTGTCCTGCTGCTTGTCCAGCTGGTGACAGGGGTGATCTCGCGCTCGGCTCCTGCGCTGAACCTGTTCGCGCTGGGCCTGCCTGCTGGCACGCTGGCGGGGATTACCGCTCTGATTATCGCGCTGCCGATCCTGATGGAGCAATTTGTCCGGCTGCTCGAAGCGACGCTTAATCAGGCGGGTCTGCTGATCGAAGTGGGAGCTGTCCCCTCATGAGCGATGACAGCAGCGAAAAGAATTTTGACGCCACCGAAAAACGCAAACGCGATGCCGCCAAAAAAGGCGATGTGCTGCGCTCCAAGGAATTGGCCACCGCGGCAGGCATGGCGACGGGGGCTACCACTCTGGCGCTGGTCGGGCCGTGGCTGTTTGGCGGGATGGAAAGCGTTGCGCTGAGCAGTTTTCGCTTTGACGCGGGCGCGCTGGAACAATCCGATCCGGGCGCCTTGTTCCGCAATGCAGCGGGCGCAGTCATGCCGCCGATCTTCACAATCGGCTGCGCGGTGATTGCAAGCGCGCTGGTGTCGCAATTGCTTCTGGGGGAGGGTTCGCGCTTCAATCCCGGCGCGATCGGGTTCAAGCCGTCCAAGATCAATCCACTGTCCGGGCTAAAGCGCATTTTCGGCACGCAGGGCCTGATTGAACTGGGCAAGAGCATTCTCAAACTGGTGCTGATGGCCAGCCTTGCCTGGTGGTGGGTTTCGCAAAATCTCACAACATTGCTGGGGCTTGGTCGCGGCACGCTGGAAGCGCAATTGGCCTATGCGTGGGAAGCGGGCCTTGGGCTGGTTTTCTTGCTGATCATCGGTCTCGCCATCATTGCCGCGATTGATTATCCGCTCCAGCGATTCCAGCGCAACAAGCGGCTCAAAATGAGCATGAAAGAACTGCGCGACGAAAGCAAAGAGGCCGAAGGCTCCCCCGAAATGAAGAGCGCGCGGCGTCAGCGTCAGCGCGATCTGGCGCGTGGTGGCGTTGCCAAGGCGATGAAGGATGCGCAGTTCGTTATCGTCAACCCGCTGCATTTTGCGGTCGCCCTGACCTATGATCCCAGCCTTGCTCCGGCCCCCGTCCTGCTGGCCAAGGGGCGCGGCGAGACTGCGCTCGCCATGCGGGACATTGCCGGGGAGGAGGGGCTGCCGATCCTTCAATATCCCGCTTTGGCGCGCGCGGTCTATTTCACCACGCGCAAGAACCAGATGGTGCGCGAGGAGCTGTATGTCGCGATTGCCGCGCTGGTCGCGTTCGTCCTTTCACTTAAACGCGGCGAGCGCCCTGTGCGCCCCGCAGTCGACGTTCCCGAAGACCTGCGTTTCGATGGTGATGGTCGACCCGATCCGGCGGCAAACCATGCGTAGTTTTCCCGCTTAAGCCCTCCAGACAAGGACCGTCCTACCTCCCATGGAAAATCCGGGCTCATCCATTATTTCCGCGATTGGTGCTGGCAGCGGCATCAACTTCAACCAGCTTGCGACGGACTTGTCGGAGGCCTCCTACAGCTTTCAGCGCGAGGATATTCAGTCGCGCAACAGCTCGCTCGAAGCCCAGATTTCAGCCGCTTCGGTATTGCGGGCAACCCTCAATGATCTCTCTGATGCTTTCGGAGACCGCGTGCGCAACGGAGATCTGCGCCACATTCGCATTGCCAATGCTCGCTTGCGGAGCAAGA
>JBCBMN010000010.1:0-32584 GCA_039822745.1 Pseudomonadota bacterium
CTTTGCCGTCGCGCAATTGACCGACGGAACACCGATCTACGGAAGGTTCGATATTCCCCAGTAGGGGACCATAGGGAGGGGTGCCGGGTTGATAGGCTTCGCCTCGGCACCTCCTTCTGCCCGCCTCTGGTGTTTTGTGCCACACTTCAAGTCCCAATACTGGATCGCTCAAACTCCCTATCGTGACACGCTCGCTTTTCAGGTTTAGAAAGAATCGTCATTGCAGCCCACTGACGACCTGCGCAAACCGAGAACGAGAAATAATCGTGGTGTCCCAGATACATGCAGCGCGTGATACGCTCCTGGCCCTCAGCGCCGGGAATGCCGATCCGTGCCATATTGCGTCTTTAACGCAAGAGGACTGGCAATGGGTTTGTGACAGAGCAGAAGACTACCGGCTCCAACCCCTTCTCCATGCGATCCTTGATGTTCAACCAGATTGGCCCGTACCAGGCTCCGTGCGTCAGACCTGCCTTGATGCGCATCGGCATTCGGTGTTTCGTTCGCTGATCATTCAGCACGCTCTGGTCGATATCGGTCGCCTGTTTGATCACGCCAATATCCCCTATGTAGCACTCAAAGGCGCTTCACTTTCGCTGGAATTCTACGATGAGCCAGCGCTTCGCCCGATGCGCGACCTCGACATCTTGGTGGCTCCTCATCAAGCCGAAAGCGCCTATGATCTGCTCAAGGCAAATGGCTACACCAAATACCCTGGCAAGGCCGATTATGGGATGGAGTTTGCCCATCACCTACCCATTCTCTTGAGCCCCAAAGGCGTGCCGATCGAACTGCATCACCGCATCGCCCCGCGTGATTGGAGCGGATCTTTGGTGCTGGGCGAACAATTGCTGGCCAATGCACGCAAGGTAACATTCCAGAGTCATGAAGTTCGGATGGCGCATCCGACGGACACTCTTATCCACCTCGTCGTACATGCTTGTCTCCAGCATCTGTTCGACAATGGCCCGAACCTGCTGAGCGACATCAGAGCGCTGGAACAATCCGGCTTGGTCGACTGGGACAGAGTCGAGAGTTTCACGGGCGAATATGGGCTTGGTCAGAGCCTCGCGCTGATCAAGGCGCTCAAAGCCAAAGTCATGGGAGAGCAATTGGCTGACGACAGCAAAGTGCCCAATGACGTGCTCGATCACGCGGCATCGCTGATGACCCAGGACCCCGAAGAGCATTGGCAACGCCATTTGCTGCGGCGGCGACGCAGCCTGTGGCAACGCATGGTCGAAGGCATAGGACGCGCGCTAAAGCCGACCGACGGCGACCTTCGCAAAATCGCAAAGAGAGATGTGAAGGGTCTGGCTGCGCTACGCTATTACCCGCAATGGCTCTGGAGCCGTGGGCGCGTCTATATTGGTGCGGAATTCCGCCGCGATCTTGACCAACAGGCGGCCACAGACGCGCAGCTGGAAACTTGGCTCAGACGGCCATCCTTTTCCGACTGCGACTGACGGCTTGCCTTAGACTTCAGGTCCCGGTGTCGTGGTGTCCACCACGCGAAATCCGATATGATCGGTGCCGAGATCACGCTCCTGAAATTGCCGCGCTGATGGCCGATAGCGCGCACAATAATTGGCCGCGCACAGGAACGAGCCGCCCTTGATGATATTGCGCGGCTGGCCCGGACGCGCTTCGCTTTGCGTCCATTCCCAGACATTGCCGATCATATCGTGCAGCCCGAAAGCGTTGGCTTCGAAACAGCCGACGGGCGCGCGTGAGGTGTAGCCATCCTCGCCCAGATCTTTGGCAGGGAATACGCCTTGATAGTAATTGGCCTTGGCCTCGCCCGAAGATGACTTGGGCACTGGCAAAGCCGGCTCACCCGCGCGTGCGGCAAACTCCCATTGATCTTCTGTCGGCAGGCTCATCCCTGCCCATTCGGCATAAGCGAGCGCATCGTTGAAAGTGACCTGCACCACCGGATCATTATCGCGACCCTCGATAACGCTGGCGGGTCCCGAAGGGTTGCGCCACTGTGCGCCCGGTTTCCAGAACCACCAATTGGGATTGTCACTTGAAGGGACCCGGAACACTGCCGAGCCAGGCAAGAGCATTTCTGGCGGAGCGCCGGGCAGTTTGGGCGGATCGCGTTCGGCCTCTGTCAGATAGCCCGTCGCTTCCACAAATTTGGCGAACTGTGCATTGGTGATCTCTGTCTTTGAAATCCAGAACCCCCCGACGTCGACTTCGCGCGGCGGCCCTTCTTCGGGGTAGAGCGGATCATCACCCAGCGTGACGGTGCCCCCCTCGACCCAGATCATCTCCGCTTGGGCTATTCCGTTGCAGCTGGGAACGACGACTGGATCATCGGCGCTGCCAAACAATTGCCCACATCCAGCCACTGATACCGCGCTGGCGAACAGGATGGCCATGCGCTTCATGGGGCGATCTCCGCGCGATCAATAATGTCGATCACCATCTGCTTGATCGTCTGCACTGTTTCCTCTGGCGAGAGTTTCTCATCCTGGCGCAGCAATCGCCACGTGTCGAAGCTTGTCGCCACCATGATGGATTTCCCTGCTTGCGTGCTGGTGCGCAAGGACTGAGGCAAAACTCTATCCAGCATCCGCTTTTCGCCCGCATGAAGAGCACGCGACTTCTCAACCACAAAGGCTGAGCGATACCGGGCAAGGATACTGGAAAGACGAAAAATCACCACAACCTCATTCACTGCGCAGCGCCGTTCGATAAGTTCAAACAGCTGATCCTGCCAGCCCTCCACCTGATACGGTTCCGCCAAGATCGGCTGATAGACTTCGACCAGCAGATCATCGATCTGCCGCAGGATCGAATCCTTGTCCTGAAAGTGCCGGAAGACCGTTCGCAGACCCACTCCGGCTTTTTCGGCAACTTCAGCCGCGCTGGGATTGGGATCACCCGCCGCGACCAGATCGACCATTGCCTCAAGGATCTTTCGCCGGCTCGCAAGGCTACGTTCCCTTCGGCCATCGGTCAGCGGCGGCTCTTTCGCCATCGCCGCCTTGATCGCAATCGCTGCGCTTGTCAGAGGTTTGCGTTTTGTCACGTCACTCAAACCAGCAGCCTCAGGCGACTTCTTTCGCAGCCTGCTTTGCCACGCCCGCGCGCCGACGAATTTCGGCGGCGATCAGCCACAGGCGGTCCTGGCCCCAGACACACAGATCGTCCTCACCTTTGCCTCCACGAAGGCGAAAGCTGGGTACGCCCCAAAGGCCCAGCGCCTCAGTCATTTCGATCTGATTGCGCGCTGTCTCTTCTTTCCAAGCCTCGGTGCCAATGTACTCTTGCGCCTCGTCCCAGTTGAGCCCGGCCTGTTCGACGGCCATCTTGAGGCCCTTCTTGCGGTGCAGGCCAACCCCTTCTGCAAAGGCCAGCCGCAGCGCTGCGGAGAGCAAGGCGATGTCCTTGCCCTGGCCTCGCGCCCAAGGAAACATGGAATAGATGTCGCGCGTGGGTTGCCCCACAGGGAACACCAGTGGCGCAAAGTTCACACCCAGATGCTCTGCCTCACGCTTGGTGTCGAAGACGATATAAGCGCCCTTCTTGCGCGGCACGGGCAGCCCCCGCATCAGCATGGGAAGAACAGGCTTGTGATGCAGCTGTATGTTGCATTCTCTGGCCATGTTGATCGTCGGATCAAAGATGATCGAGGTATAGGGCGAATTGAGCGAGGGATAGAAATCCAGCTCAAGGCTGCTTGCATCAACCCCGCTCACATCGATCTCTGGTCTTGGGCAGATAAAGGGCAGCGAGGGGTCTTTGCAGGCCCCGATATCGCGCAGCCATTGTTCCAGATAGAACAGCCGATCAACGCCCCAGAACCATTCGCCGCCATAATAGAACATGGCACCGGAATAATGCCCAAGTTCCGCCAGGCGTGCACTGCCGGCATCAAGCGTCGCGTCATCTGCGGGCGTGTCCGATTTGGCAGAGAACTGAGATGGTGGGATGAGGCCGTAATGCGGAGCAATCATCTCGGCGTCGCGCTTCGCCCAGTCGGCAAGCTGTTTCGTTTCCGGCTGAAATTCCCCTCCCGTGCCACGGATTTGGTGCACGACGACCTCGATATCGTAGCGTTCCTTGAGCGTTTCGAGAGCCTGCTCGGCCAGATGCGAATAGGGATCGTCATATTGGTGGAAATACTCAACCCGGCGCGGCTCACCCGCTTTGATCCGCTGTGCCTCGGCTTTCTTACGGTTCTTTGCCCGGCGCGCAGGGTCTGTGATGCGCCCCATAACGAAGCGCAGGAAGGTGCGCAAAAGCGCGGGCGGATCGACGATGCCGCCATTGGGATTAACGTCGGGCTCAGGTTTGAGCGTCATGAAAAGGCCCCCTCATGTGAAATACTGATAGCAACAAAGCGCGCAGTCAAAGCCGGTATTCCCCGGCAGCGATGCGATCCTCATGGCTCTTTCCCATACGAATGTAATGCGGTGAGCCGGGCTCAAGGAACCAGACCGGGTCTTCAACTTGCGTCAGGTCGAACCCTACCTTGACCAGTTCGACCTTGCGGAACTTGAATGTCCCAGTTGTCTCTGCCTCAGGCTGGATACGCACAAAGAGCGGCACTGCGTAAGCAGGGAGGCTGGCTTTGCAATGTTCAGCAAGGCCGGTGATGTCGAATTCATCAGTGACCGTCATCGCGACCATTCCAGCCCGGCCGTCCGCTCCCGGAACTTCTACCCCGTAGGCATTGGCGAGCTCGACACCGGGAAATTTGGAGATAACGTCAGACACTTCATTGGTCGCGACATTTTCGCCCTTCCACCGGAAGGTGTCGCCAATCCGATCAACGAAATAGACATAGCCATCCTTGTCGCGGCGCACGAGGTCTCCGGTGCGGAACCATTTGTCGCCCTTTTCAAAGACGTCTGTCAGGATCTTTTTCTCGGTAGCTTTCTTGTCATGGTAGCCTTGGAACGCTTCGCGACCGCTCGTTCCGATGCGGCCTATGGCTTCTCCAGGTTCGTCTGGATCGGTAGCTTGGCACAATCCATCGGGTCCCCGAACTGGCTCTTCCTCGACGATGTCGAACTTGACGATCTTTGTGCCAATGCGTTTCTCCATCCAGCCCGGCAGTCGACCGATGGCGCCGACTGTGCCGTCGAGATTCATGAAAGACACATTGCCTTCTGTAGATCCATAGAACTCACGCATCTGGCCGATGCCAAAGCGTTCGACCAAAGGCCCCCAAACCTCACCGCGCAGGCCATTGCCAAAGCCAATTTCAAGACTATGCGCACGCTGTTTGGGATGGTCAGGGGCATTCAAGAGATAGCGGCAAAGCTCTCCAATATAGACGAACTTGTTGGCATTATAGTCAGCCACGTCATCCCAAAAGCCGGTTACCGAGAGCTTGCGCCGCAAAATGATGGTCGCCCCATAGGTCAGCGGGCCAGCCGTTCCCATGCACCCACCGGTCATATGATAGAGCGGCAGGGTGTTATAGACCCGATCTCCCGCATCTATCTCACCCAGAATATTGGCGAAGCGCGCCGTTCCGCGAAGGCGCATATGAGATATCTTGGCTGCCTTCGGTAAACCCGTTGTTCCCGAAGTGTAGATGAAAAGCGCGTTGTCAGCATTACGGACGTGCGAACGAATGGTCTTGTCCGGGCGCGCCTTTGGCTGCTGGGCAAGCGCGGCGGTAAAGTCCTCTCCGGCTTCCCCATCGAAATCCCAAACCGTTAGCGCGTTCGACAAAGAGGGTACAACCGATTTGGCTCTTGCCGCCTGAATGCCGCTCGCAATAATCGCCTTACTGTCGACAATCGAAATACAATGCGCAAGGCCTTCGCCTTCCAGATTGGTGTTGATCAAGGCAGTGACCACGCCAACCTTTGCAAGACCAAACCAGATAGCGGGATAATCGGGCGAGTTCTCCAGAACCAGCGCG
Organism: Pseudomonadota bacterium; assembly: GCA_039822745.1. Classification (GTDB taxonomy): domain Bacteria; phylum Pseudomonadota; class Alphaproteobacteria; order Sphingomonadales; family Sphingomonadaceae; genus Erythrobacter. The sequence continues at coordinate 5,891 of JBCBMN010000010.1, forward strand.
ACACTATCACCTGGTTTAAAGCCCTGCGAGAGCGCCCAATTGGCCACCGAATTGGCGCGCTCGTCAAACTCGCGATAGGTCGTGGTCTCACCTTCAAACACAAAGGCAGCGCGATCCGCATGCTGATCAGCCGATTCTTCGATCTCATCTGCAATTGTAACCGGGGAATCGGGCTGGAGAACCTTCAGCTTATTCAACACTCCAACCACGCCTTTGGCATAGTCGAACTCACGCCGAACCTTGCGCAGAGTCTCCAGCAATTTTCTTCTCCCAGATAATCCTATAAGCGTTTCACCCGAGAAACAGCGACAATTTGTTGCTAGCAGCGGCTTGACGTCGGGAAAACTTATGACATCGAAGGTGCCAGCAAATACCGCCGCTGGCAACCGACGTCAGTGAAGAGAATCGTAAGGGGAGAAGTGAGTCATGAGGGTGATGCAATCACGAGGCGCGCGCGCGATAATCGCTGGTCTGGCAATCCTTGGAATTGCGCTTCCAGTCCCTTCGGCTGGACAGGCCACGCAAGAGGACGTCAACGCCAAACGGCCGAACATTGTCATGATCCTTGGCGACGATGTCGGCCTGATGGACTTTGGCGCATATGGCGGGGAGGCCAGCACCCCCAATATCGATGCGCTCGCCGCGAGAGGAGCGGTCTTTACCCATTACCGGGCTTCCCCCTTGTGCTCGCCATCACGCGCCATGTTGCTGACCGGGATGGACAATCACCTGACCGGGGTCTCCACCATTCCCGAAGTCCTGCCTCCAGAGCAAAAGGGCCAGCCCGGTTACACGATGGCGCTTGAGCCCGGTGTCCTCACGCTCGCGGACCATTTGCGTGCAGGCGGCTATCGCACCTTGATGAGCGGCAAGTGGCACTTGGGCGAGAAGGTCGACGAAATGCCGCAAGCGCATGGCTTTGACCGCAGCTTTTCGCTTGCCGCCTCGGGCGCGGATAACTGGGAAGATCGCTCCTACATGCCCTATTACAAGGATGCGCCGTGGTGGGAGGATGGCGTCGAAACCAGCGTGCCAGAGGATTTCTATTCCTCGCGCTTCATCATCGACAAGATGATCGAATACCTGGACGCGACCGACGCGGACAAACCGTTCTTCGCCTATCTGCCGTTCCAAGCCGTCCACATTCCGGTTCAGGCACCACAGGAATTCATCGACAAGTATAAGGGACGCTATGATGCCGGTTGGGACGTGCTTCGCACGCAGCGGCACGAACGCGCGCAGGAAATGGGCTTTGTCCCAGAAGGCGCAAATCTTGCTGCCCTTCCCCCCGAATACCGTGAATGGGATGAACTGAGCACAGAGGACAAGGTCCTGTATGCCGCCCGCATGGAAGTGCATGCGGCGATGATCGAGGCGATGGACTTTCATATCGGGCGCCTGATCGATCATCTGAAAGCGACTGGCGAGTTTGAAAACACGATCTTCATCGTCAGTTCGGACAATGGGCCAGAGCCCACGCGCGGGGACAACAATGGCGCGGTGGCGGCATGGCACTCGATCAGCGGGTATGACATTGGCTTGGAGAATATGGGCGGTCCCGGAAGCTGGGGCTTTATCGGGACCGAATGGGCCGTTGCCACGGCAACGCCGGGGGCCTGGTACAAGTTCTACTCAACCGAAGGCGGAGTGCGCGTTCCCTTGATCATCGCCGGACCCGGCCAAGACAAGATTGACGTGACCTCGCCAGCCATGACGCCGGACATTGCCCCTACACTGCTGGATTGGGTCGGCGTTGACCCGATCACCGCCGATGCCAAACCGATGACCGGACGCAGCCTGATGCCCGTCCTATCGGGCGAGGCACCAAGTGTTTACGCCGCTGATGACGTGCGCGCGATCGAAGTATCGGGCAACACCGCGCTGTACAAAGGCGACTACAAGATCACCCGCAGCGTGCCTCCGGTCGGCGATGGGAAGTGGCGCTTGTTCAACCTTGCAAGCGACCCGGGCGAGAGCATCGACCTCAGCACAGACCAGCCAGAAATCTTTAAAGACCTGTTGGCCGAATATGATAGCTATGCGGCTGAAATGGGCGTGCTCGAAATGCCAGAGGGCTATAACTCGACACAGCAGATCCTCAATAACACGATCGGCCGCCTGTTTGAAAATTACCCGTGGTTCTATGCTGTGCTGGCCGCGATTGTACTGGTCTTTGGACTTCTGATCTGGTTGATCGTCCGCAGTGCAATCCGGCTCTTTAAACCAGCTTCTTGAGGTGCGCATGACCCTTCCCAAAGACACGCCATGGGATGTCTATGGCAGCCGCATCTCCTACTACACAGGCAAGCTGGAATGCTGGCTGAGGCTACACGGCGTCGACTATCGCATCCTGCCAGTGGGCGGGAATGTCGGCATGCTGATAAAGAATGCCGGCGCTTCGCAAATGCCGGTTGTGCAAATGGCTGACGGGCGCTGGATGAGCGATACCACGCCGATCCTGTCATGGCTCGACAGTCAGCGCGAAAACGGCCCGTCGATTTATCCCGAAGACCCGGTGCTAAATTTCATCGCTCTCCTGATCGAGGACTACGCCGATGAATGGCTGTGGCGGTCTGCCATGCATTATCGCTGGACCTACCAGCTTGATCGCCAATACGCGCTCGAGATCCTGTACGAAGAACAAGTCCGACACGCGCTCAAAGTGCCCAAATTCATGGGCAAAAGGTTTCTGAAGAAACGCCAGCTTGGCGGCTTTGTGAAGAATGACGGTGTCGACGTTGTCTCACGCCCTCATGCCGATGCAACCTATCTGAACGCGCTGGATTGCATGGAGCCGATTCTGGCAGAGCGCCGGTTTCTGCTCGGCGAGCGCCCCTCCATCGCCGACTTCGGGATGATGGCACCCATGTTCCGCCATTATGGTCAGGACCCCACCCCTTCCGAAATCATGCGCGAGCAAGCGCCCAACGTCTTTGAATGGGTCGCGCGAATGTGGAACCTGAAGCCCGCCGATCTGGGCGGCGAGTTGATCGCCTCAGCAGACGATCTGCTGGTCAATTTCCTGACCGAGATCAGCGAAACTCACCTGAGCCAACTGCGCCAGAATGCCGAAAGCTTCACGCGCGGCGATGCGCGCTATGCTCTGGATGTGCAGGGAACGCGCTATGCGAGCGTGCCGACATCGCGTTACCGCGTGTGGTGTCTGGAAGTCTTGCGCCAACACTGGGCGCAAATGCCCGATGCTGCGCGAGACACTCTGAAGCCATTGCTCTCATCCGCCGAGGCAAGCGTGCTGTGGGACGATACGACCTACACTCCCTCAGACTATGACAGCGATGGCGTTGCCCCGTTCAACCGCGCGATCAATGTCTATGATGGCGGGGTCCCTTCAGCGCCCTGAGGCTCACGCGGTCGCGCGTCGCAGGAAGGGCAAGCATCCGGTTTCTTCGAGCAGGTCCATCAGCGCTGTATTGCTCGAGACTTTCTCAAGCTTGCACCGCAGTTCATCAAGGGTTCCCGCCTGATACTTGAAGGTCTTCTGCTTGAAAGGGGCACCCTTCATCGTAAGGCTCGTCTCTTTCTCGCCTGCTGCAAAGGCGTTTTGATTAGCGACCATCCAGGGAAGGAAACGCTCTGACATTTCGGTTCTGAGGATCGGTTTGAGAGTCAGCAGCAAGCCTTCGAGCGTTTCGAACCCTCCCTCGACCGATGGCTCCTGCATACGCTCGATATATGCGACAAGGTTGGGCGCGTTCGCCTTCATATAGGCCTTGGCAGTCGGGTCGGTCCAAGCCTGATAGTAATTGCACCACAGGCCAAAGTCGCCGAAGCTTGGCCGCCCGCCCAGCAGATAAGGTCGCGTGGCAAAGTGCGCATCGAGCATCGCGCACAGGTCTTCCCACGATTTCTGAAGGTGCGGGATGTTCGTCTCGTTGGCTCCGGCAAAGCTCAGACGCGGCACCATACGCCGCACCATCAGTCTTGACAGGATCGGCAAAGCCAGCGGACGCCACCATTTCCCTTCGAGCCTGTAATAGACGATCCGGCGGCTCGTATTCTTGGCGTCGGGCGGATAGAACCAGCGCTGAAAGAACATCAGCTTGTTGCACCACTCATCCCCGAACTCCTCAAACAGGCACGACAGGTACCAGAGAGCCTCATCGTCGGGATGGATGGTGGGATCGGGATGCGCGTCTTCCAGCCGTTCAATCATAGGGGTCGAATCCTGCATGGTTTCCCCGTCAGGGAAGAACAGCAGCGGAATAAGCTGGACTTGCGCGTGTTTCTGGAACAGCTTTTCATTCTTCATGCTGCGGGTCATCCACTCATAGTCCAGCCCCTTGAACTTGAGGTAGGAAAGCACCTTCATCGTGTAGGGAGAGATGTTCAGCCCCATCAATTGATATCGGCCCGTCGCTTGCTTCATGTTTGCCTCTTGAAATGGCGAAGTCGAGAGGGCCGATATATTATTGACACTTAGAATGCCAATAATATGTTGCGCGCCAAACAGGCCTTAGGGAGAGTGCCCCATGAATGTTGAATTTTCACCGGAACTCGAAGCGTTCCGTGCCGAAGTTGCGGAGTTCTTCGCAACCGCCCCAACGCCAGCGATCCGCGAAGCAGGTCGCAAGACCACCAGTGTCTTTGCCCCGTTCAAGCAGTGCATGGAATGGCACAACATCCTGTTCGAAAAAGGCTGGGTCGCGCCGCATTGGCCGGTTGAATATGGCGGCACGGGCTGGAGCGTGGAGCAGCGCTTCATCTATGCCGAGGAATATCGCAAGGCAGACCTGCCGCCGCTGCTGCCGCAAAGCCTTGGCATGGTTGGCCCGCTGCTGATCGATCTCGGAACCGAAGAGCAAAAGAAGAAATACCTCCCCGGAATCCTGAACGGCGATGATTTCTGGGCGCAGGGGTATTCAGAGCCGAACTCAGGTTCTGACCTTGCCTCACTCAGCTGCCGCGCGGTGGCTGATGGCGATGATTACATCATCAACGGCTCGAAAATCTGGACCACCTACGCGCACCACGCGAACCGCATGTTCATGCTGGTGCGCACCAGTTCCGAAGGCAAGAAACAGGCCGGGATCACCTTCCTCCTGCTTGACCGGATGGACTATCCCGGAATGGACGTGCGCCCGATCTACGGCCTCGACGGGTTTCCCGAACAATGCGAGGTCTTCTTCGAAGATGTCCGCGTGCCGCAAGCGGGCCGTGTCGGCGAAGAGAACGAAGGCTGGACGGTAGCCAAGCATCTGCTCAAGCATGAACGCGGCGGTGGCTCTTCGCGCGCACCATCCATGGCTCGCTACGTCCAGAGCGCCCGTGAAGCCGCCGCCCGGACCCCCTCGCCCTTTGGCGGCATGATGAGTGATGATCCTGCATTCCAGGCCGAAGTCGGCATTCTTGAAGCCGAAATCGCCTCGCTCAGCCATATGGAACGGCTGGCGATTGCCGGACATCCTTTGAGCCAGGACCCTGCTTTCCCGTCAATCAACAAGACTTTCAACTCAGAGCTGCAACAGGACATCTCAACCCTGATGGCCCGTTTGTCTGGCGTCGATGGACTGGCGCGCCAGGTCGAGGCACTGCGCGTGGGTTCCAATGTTGAGCCTTTGGGCAGCGAGTTCGATCTGATCTCCATGCCGCTATACCTCAACAGCCGCGCAGCCTCGATTTATGCAGGCAGCAACGAAGTCCAGCGCGATCTGATCGCGCGCACAGTGGCCCTCGGCTAAGGTCCTGGGGGAGGGAGAGACAAATGGAATTCGCATTTTCGCAAGAGCAGGACATGCTGCGCGAGAGCGTGTCGCGTTATCTGGAAAAGAATTACGATTTTGACACACGTCAGGCGCTGGTGCGCTCAGAGGATCCGTGGTCGGCGGATGTCTGGAACCAGTTTGCCGAGCTTGGCCTGCTGGCACTGCCATTTAGCGAAGCAAACGGTGGCCTGGGTGGATCGATCAGCGATTGCGTGGCCTTTGCGCAAAGCTTTGGGCAGCACCTTGTTGTCGAGCCTTACACCCATTCGATCATGCTTGCCGGGGCAGCGCTGGAAGCCAGCGACAATCCGGTCGCGGCAGAATGGATCGAAAAGCTCGCCACCGGTGAAGCGGTCGCAGCCTTTGCGTATGAAGAAGGCGCAGGCACCGCGAAGCCCGAAATGATCACCATGACGGCCGAGGCGAGCGGAAGCGGATATACCCTGACTGGCGAAAAGCGTCTTGTCATCGCAGGCGCTGAGGCGGACATCGTTGTCGTTGCCGCGCGCGTCGGTGACAATGGACCGGTGGGCCTGTTTCTGGTCGAGAAAGGCGCTCCGGGTTTGACTGTCACCTTCTACGACACGATTGACGGGCGCAGCGCTGCCAAGATGCGCTTTGACGCGGTTGCGGTTTCCGGCTCCAACGTACTGCTCTCGGACGCTAGCGAGGCGCTGGACGGTATCCTCGCCAGCGCGATCATCGTCCAGTCAGCCGAAGCCGTCGGCGCGATGGCAGCTCTGCTAAAGATCACGTCCGAATATGCGATGACCCGCAAGCAGTTCGACAAGCCGATCATCATGTTTCAAGCGGTTGCACACCGGCTCTCTGACATGAAGATCGCCTATACCAAGGCCCTCTCGACGCTCACATTCACAACCGCGCTCGCCAATTCGGGGGCGGCAACCTCACGCGACATCTCCGTCCTTAAGGGGCAGCTGGGTAAGATCGGCCGCGAGATCGGCGAGGCAGCGATCCAGACCCATGGCGGCGTTGGTATGACTGATGAGCTCAATGTCAGCCACTATCACAAGCGTCTGCTGGCCTATGATGCGCAATTGGGAGATCACACCTACCACTTGCGCAAGATCGGTCGTTAAGTTCGGATCACTTGGCGAGAAGCGAGCACAATGGCATCGAAACGAACTCTGGTAACGGGGGCCAGCCTCTTGGTCCTGACGGGTGTCGTTTTAGGGGCAAGCAAGTTTCGACCTGTCCAGAACTTCTACTATGCCCTGCAAATCGAGCGAACTCTCGATCGCTATGCTCAGACCGACACAACTAAGACCGGTGTCGTCGCCACAATCGATGCATCGGGCAGGGAAGCAAGCCTTGTCTCAGCCTTCTTTGGTTTGGACGGCGGCCTGCCCAGCATCGTCAGCGATTGGGCTGTCTGTAAGGGTGCAGGCGGCGCTGACGGAATGCCTGTGATTTTCTCGCATGAGGTTGACGTCAACACGCTCGACCCCGGCGATTTCAAAGTGGTTCAACGCTCCGGCGCGATCGGCAAGGTCACTTGCCTGACGCTCGCGCCAGCGGATGATCCGGGGGAGTTGCGCACCGCCCTACTTGCCGGCCAGTTTGGCAGTCCCGGCGATCCTGCGATCTCGGTGGAGGTTACGGGAGATATCCTCTCTCTAGACGGTGCGATCACCTTCAAGGGCACGCAGGTCGATGTCGTACCGCTAGAAGATGGCCCTTCGATAGTGTTCGCCGAAACTGTCCCGTCAGACCAGTGGGAGCTGGGAAAAGTGGCAACGCAAATCCCGTTCGGCGGTGGCAGCGGGTGCCCGGATGGTACGAAGCAGATCGTACGAGCAACCTGGAATGGAGGCATAACCAAACCGGGCGGTGCCCCTGTTGATGGTGACGAGGGCGCGCTCTATCAAATCACCATCGAATTGAGCGACCGGACTGAGCAGACGACCTCACCCATCGCGCTTGCCGATACCGGGGACGGTGACAACAATCACAAGCTGTGCCTCGACACAGATGCCACCGTTAAGTCGGTTGCCTTCCCCGCAGGCCATGTCACCGACCCGCGAAAAGACTTAAACCCAGCGACTTCGATTGCGTTGGCCCGCTAGAGCCAAACCTCACGCTCACATGCTGGAGAGGTGAACCAGCAGCATCACGCCCAGAGTAATCGAAGAGATCAGCGTCACGACTGTGCCGATCATGCGCGATGCCACAAAAAGCAACCGCGAGCCTGTGGCATCCACCATATGTGAGCCGGCATTCGACGAGAAGCTGATGACATGCAGTACGCGCGAAATGGCAAAGGCAATGGCGAGCCAGAACACCGAAGACGTTTGCCCAACGATCAGTTCGAAAAGAGCCAATACGGTTATGAAGATCGGTGCATATTCGGCCATATTGGCGTGCCGGCGGATCTTGCGTTCCAGTTCGATATCATTGTCATAGCCAGCCGGCTTGCGTTTGCGGCCGCGGTGCGCGCCTGCGATCAGCGCCAGCACTGTCTGAATGATGATAAGGAATCCACCGAGATAGGCGGTGTAGAGAGGCAGGCTCAGTTCCATGAAAGTTCTCGCATAAAGTTTGGATTTGAAACTTATCTAGTCCCTGCAAAGGGCTGGTTCAATCACGTTTTCCGGCGCCAAACCAAGGCATCCACCACGCCCAGAACAGACAGGATCAAAAGCAGAAGGATAAAGCGCGGATCGCTGAACATCAGCTGCGGCTGAACCGGGTAGGCAATGGTCTTTTCCATCGCTTCAACCTTGTATTCGTGACGGTCGGCAAAGCGTGGATCGGCAGCGATCTTCCACATATCTCTGCGGCTTCGATACCGCATCAGCGCCGCCGAATCCCAAGTCTCTGCCCCGTCGATCCCCACTAGGTCCAGACTGTCATTGACTGCCGCACCGGAAAACACAGGATGACACGCGCGGCTGAAAAGGGCCGGCCACATATACTCCATGTAATGAGCAAGCAGATCGTCTGCGTCTGCATCGGGTCCAGTGCCAGGTAGAACCTCGGGGTTGTCCGCTGTGTCCATGACATTGACCATAATGAATGGCTGGCCATCATCCTCTTCGAAGAATGAGCGCATCCGGGCGACCGCTTCCGGATCAGCGCGATCCTGTGTCAATTCAGCTATTGCCTGCTCGACCTCCTCCGGCGTCATCGGGCCGGAAAGCGGCGTGTACCAAAACCAGAACAGGCCGTAGCATAGCAACGGCGCCAGCCAGACCCAAAGCCGAACAGATTTCATGCACCTCTCCCGGCACGGTAGGGGGCCGCGACCCTATCGAGCGGTCCCCTTACCGGCGCTCTCGCGCAAGGCCTCTTACTTGACCTTGACGACCAACTTGCCTTTGTTCCGCCCATCAAACAACATGCGCAAGGCCTCGGGGAAGTTACCAATGCCATCGACGACATGCTCATCCAGGCGCAGTTTGCCTTCGCCGATCCAGCCCATCATCTGCATGATTGCTTCGGGGAAGCGCGGCGCATAATCAAAGATCACAAAGCCTTCCATCCGCGCGCGTTTGACCAGCAGGTTCATGTAGTTGCGCGGGCCAACCATGCCGCCGTCTTCCATGCTGTTGTACTGGCTGATAGCACCGCACAGGACGATGCGGCCTTTCATCGCCATAGTGTTGAGAGCAGCTTCAAGCGTCTCTCCACCGACATTGTCGAAATAGACATTGATCCCGTCGGGGCAGGCCTCTTTCAGCGCCTTGCCAACATCTTCATTCTTGTAATCCACGCATGCATCAAAGCCGTAATCGGACACGACCGCATCGCACTTTTCCTTACCCCCGGCGATACCGACGACGCGGCAGCCCTTAATCTTGGCGATCTGTCCGACGACGCTGCCAACAGCCCCGCCAGCGCCCGAGACAACCACGGTTTCGCCTTCCTGCGGCTGGCCGACTTCAAGCAACCCGAAGAAGGCCGTCATCCCAGGCATACCCAGACCGCCTAGGAATTTTTGCGCAGGTGCCAGTTCAGGCATGATCTTGTTGAAGCCATCTGCGGGACCAACATAATGCGTCTGGATGCCCGTCTGGCCCAGAACAGCATCTCCGACAGCGAACTTGTCAGACTTGGTAGCAATGACGGTGCCGACACCGCCTGCGCGCATGACATCGCCAAGGCCTACCGGGGGAATGTAGGATGGTGCATCAACCATCCATCCACGCATGGCCGGATCAACCGATACAAACTCGACCTCAACGGCAATCTCGCCATCTTCGAGCTCACGCATGGCTTCGCTTGTGGTTTCCCAGACGTCGTCCTGAGGCACGCCTTCGGGTCGCTTCTTGAGTCGGATCTGTACGGCTTCAGTCATGCTCTCACCTTGCTGTGGTTTTTGCGTTTCAATTAATCTTATGGCACCAATAGTGACGGTATCAAGCGCTATGTTTGGGCCTGCCAAAACCTAAACGCAGTGTCGCATTATGCGCCAAAGACTGCCTTGAAATCGTAGCACTGCGTGGCGATGGCTGGACGATCTATGTTGATACAGCGCAATATCAAATTCCTGGTGGCGGGCGGGCTGATCCTAGCTCTCGCAATCGCAGCCTACTTCATCTGGTTTTCAGTCCGCATCATTGAATATCCGATCCCGCCCCGCATTGAGAGCGCAGCGGAATTCCCGTCCAAGCCTTCCTACATTGTCACCAGCGCGACCGCTCCGATCGGCACTGTCAGGACAAAGCTCGAAAAGGCTCTGCCAACGACGCTGGTAACAATCGACAAGCGCGTTGAGGAATGCGTGCCCAGCAAGGATGCGCGTTTGCTGGGTGTGAAACTGTTCCGCACTCCAAGGCTGGGCTGCAACCTCGCCGGAGAAATCACCCGCGGGGCGATCACTCTTGGTGGCAGGGGGAGCGAATTAAAGGCCAGCGTTCCCATCGATGCCCGGATCGAAATCCGCGATCTTGGCGACATTATCAAACGCGAAACAGTTACCGCGAGCGCCGATGTCGATGTGACGGCAAAGCTGAGCGTCGCGCCCGACTGGTCGATCAATTCCGACATCAAGCTCAACTATCGCTGGACCAATGAACCGGGCATCGACATCGCTGGCAGGCGGGTCACATTCACCAAGATTGCCGACGCTGAACTCGCCAAGAGTCTGGGTAAGATCGAAAGCGAGCTGGAAGCGGAAATCCGCAAGGTCGATCTTCGCAGTGAGATCGCCAAAGCGTGGGCCGATGGCCACGACACGGTGTCCATCAACCGCGAAAATCCGCCGGTCTGGCTAAAGATCACGCCAAGCGAGTTGGGCGCGGGATCGCTGTCAGTGTCCAAATCCAACATCGCAGCGCAGCTTATGCTGCGGGCCGGGTTGGAGCTTAAAGTGGGTGATCGCCCGGAGCCCGAGAAACCGGGCCCTCTGGGAACCAACAAGGGCATCACCGCCAGCAAGGGCTTTGAAGTTAATGTGCCGGTTCTGGCCGATTACGCCGAGGTTGAGCCTCCTCTTCTCAAAGCGTTGCGCAAGCTGACAGCGGAGGAATTGCTGGGCGATGATCAAACCGGCGTTCGCGCCACTTTCAAATCGGTCACGCTCTATGCAACTGAAGAGGGGCGCATCGCCGTGGGGGTTGAAGCCTCCATTGCGCCCACAGGGTTCTTCTCTAGCTGGGCCAAAGCGGGCGGGACACTCTGGCTGACAGGTAAACCGGTTACCAGTGCGGGCAGCGAAGTTCTGCAAATAGAGGATCTGCAAATCTATGGCGACATGGATCGCGCGGCGGGTGATCTGTTGGTGACCGCCTTCGACCGTCCCGAAATTCGCGCGATTATCGAGCAGGAGCTCATCACTGACTTTGCCAATGACTACAAGAAATTGGTCGCAAAGGCGCGCAAGGGTTTGAAGTCAGTCAAGGTCGGAAACGCGCGCCTTTCCTTCGATGTGGACGAATTCAAACACGGATCAATCGCCGTAACGGGTGAAGGCCTGTTCATGCCTGTCGTCGCGACCGGCCAAGTTGCCGCGTCGGTTGGCAATTGATCACAGCAAGCGGGGCCGCCAACGGGCCGCAATTCTGGCGGTGCTCCAAGGGTCCAAGTCAAAACCCAATCCGCCTTTGACTGTCCGGCTTTGCCTTGGACTCCACCGCCAACCGCGCGACAATCTCTTCAGCCGAAAGATCGCTGGAGTAGCGCAATTGCCGCGCCACGAGCGCAAAGTCGCCCGGCGTCAGATTGGTGAGCGCCTTGAGCGAAGCGGGTGCTGGCTTTGCAAAGAAGCGTTCAAAGGCTTGCCCCAGCCGCTGAGACGACAGCGGCTTCAAGGCGAGCTTGAACACAAAACGTCGCGAGGTTGCAGGGTCAAGCCGCTGCGCGAAATTAGTCGCTGCGATGACCGGTAGCGGGTGCTGATCAAGCCAAGTCAGAAGCTCATTCACCTGACTGACTTCCCAAGTCGCTCGCGCATGAGAACGGTCAAACAGCAGCGAATCCACTTCGTCGAGCAGGAGGACACTGCCTTTCTCGCGCGCGTTTGCGAAGGCCTGGGCGATGTTCTCCTCAGTCTGCCCCACCCATTTGGAAAGCAGGTCCGAAGTGCGCTGGACCATTAACGGCCGATCCATCGCACGCGCAAAATGATGCGCCAGTGCTGTCTTGCCCGTTCCCGGTGGACCGGTCAGCAAAAGCGAAATGTCAGAATACCTGCTTGTGCAGATGGTCTCCACCAGTTCAGCAATCGACCGGTCGCATTCATAAAGAGCGAGGTCGATGCCGCCCGGCCCCTCAAGCGGAAGCTCACGCCCACGCAATGCGCGAGCGAGCGACTGCGCCGCTGCGATGCTGCCTGTTTCTTCTCCCGCAAGACGCCCCGCGCGAGCTGACACACGCAGCACCGCGGCCGTTTCAGGGGCACGCTCGATCAGGTCCTTCCACTCTTCACCCGGCGTGACCCCTTCCTGCGCACCGATCCGCTCGAGCATTCGCATGGCCGTTGCCCGCGACGGCAGGTCCAGCTTGAGAACATAGCTCATGCGGCGCAGGATGGCGGGGTCCACATTCCCGATGGTGTTTGTCGTCCAGATGACCGGTGTCGAGTTAGTCTCCACAAGGCGATTGACGAAGACTTTTGAGCCTTCCCGACCGCGAAACCAATCGCCTGCCGCAGGCTGCACATCCCCGATAAAATCTTCCATCTCATCGAATAGCATCAGATCCTGAGCGCACTTGCCCAGCAGCCTTTGCCCCATCTGAAAGGCATTGATGCGATCAAACCGGTCCGGCTCCTCTCCATCTTCCAATGCCTCACCAACGGCGTGAAGGTTCGCACCGACAGCATCGGCGAGGGAGCGCGCAAGTTCAGTCTTGCCAGTGCCCGGCGGTCCATAAATCAGGATGTTGATCCCGGCCGCCTTCTCTTGCAGCGCCCCTTCCAAAAGGCGCACGAGAAAGCTCGCTTCCCTGACATGATCAAAGGCATTCAGAGGCAGAGCATTGGTCTGGCGCGGCCCCACCATCAGCTCCAGGATTTCCTCTGCATTGCCGGGCTGCTGATCAAGCAGACGCTCGAACGTCCAGCGCTCCGACATCTCAACCTTGCCTCGCCAGTTCGCCTTGAAACTGACAAATCCGAGACGAACGAGAATGTGCTGGCGCACGCCGCGCTCGGCTTCGTTCGCCGTAAGCCCCGCCATTTCGCCCAGCATTGTTGGCAGCGAGACGCCGCGATCGAGAAGCGTTTCAGTAAGGTCGGACAAACGCTGCAATCGTTTGCTCGCGATCATCGCGTTGAGAATTCTCGCATCGGTTTCGTCCAGCTCAAGCAGGCGCGACAATTCCTGCCCAAGGACGAGCACGGGGTGCGCTTTTTGCGAGCGCATCATGGGTTCCCGCAGCGCCTCCTTCAGGCCGCTCCAGGTCAACTTGTTTGCCTTGCCCGGTGTCAAGCCGAACAGCCACGGGCCATGCCTGCGACCAAAGCCGAGCAAATCCTTGGCCAATGGATGGGTTGCGAGAAGGCCCCGCATTGTCCGCAGCAGGAGACCGCGGACCAGATCGTATTCGGTAGTCATAAAATTCGCCTACAGGCCGCGAGTGCATGCCAGCTGGCACGCCTCATCAGCATTCAAGGGTTTCGTCTTGTCGGAAGCTGCGTCGGTGAGCCCGGCCCATCGCGCAGCGTCAAAGAAACGCCTAGGCGAAGGGCTGGAACGCGGCGCCGCAAGCGCCCGAAATTCGTGTCTGTTCCAGCAATGGTTTTCTCCAAGTGTCCCCGACATTGAATCGGGAGGTCGCGCAACTAGGCGAGACCTAGCCTAAGGGCAAGCTTAAATTAGTGCAATCACTCAAGTAATCATGGCAGTCGGAGAGGAGGAAATACGCCCAGTTCAAGCGATCGCCTCATGACCAATTGTGGGGTCTAAAGCGGACACCGCGAATTGCTGCAGTTTGGCTTTCTAGCGAGATGATTGGGCTGAGGACCCTGAAGCCGGAGCGATCACTGTGAGATCACCGAGTCAAAGAACAGCCTCGCTGCACCGGCGTAGATTGCCCCGCGCTGTTCTTCGGTAAACTCAACATGGCCGCCAGATCCCGCCAACAGGAATAGTTCGCTGCGCGCGCCCTGTGCCTGATAAGCCTCTGTAATCGCGCATGCGCCAGATACGATCAGACCAGTGTTACTCGACCCCTCACTTGCTGTGCCGCAAGGGACAATCGGATCAAATTCTTCATGCGCGGCGAAAAGCACCGCCGAATTGGCATCGACCCAACCCAGTTCGAGGATCGCACCAGAAAGCGGCATCGCGCCGTTGACCACTGAGCTGGTCGATAAATCACCGCCGACCTCTCCGAACGGGCCACCATTGGCATCAAGGTAATCACGCAATTCAGCGCTACTTATCGTATCGCCGGGCTCGATCGTCGCTGCAATCGCTGCCATCACCCCGCCAGCCGATTCCCCAGCGACAAAGAATGCATCGGAACGAACGCCGAGAGCGTTGGCGCCTTCTGCATCCGCTCGAATGAACCGGACTGCAGCGAACATGTCATGTGTGGCCTCAACCCCAGCAATCGCCAGATCGTCCTCATTGGTCGGCCCGCGACCCAGGACACGATAGTCGAGCGTGGCTGCGACATAGCCGCGCCGCGCAAAGGTCTCGGCAATCGGCTCAACCGACTCGCGGTCTTGTTCGATAAAGCCGCCACCTGATGCCACGATCATAACCGGCCGATTGGTCACCGTGTCGCCAGCGGGACTGTAGAGATCGAGAAACAGGCCTGGCGCATATTCGACCCCGCGCCGCACATCCAAAGCGGTGAAAACTTCGTCGATATAGCGTTGGCTGGTCTCGGTTTCATCGGTCACATTGATCGTTACTGAAAGACGATCGCTGGCCCCGCTCGGGTCGCTAACTTCAAGGTCAATTTCATAGACATTGTCGCCGTCAGCATCCAACGGAGACTCAAAGTCTGGCGGCGAAACAAACGCGACTTCACCCGACGCACTGTCAATTGAGAACTGCGACGCATCCGCGCCCTCGAGCGCAAATATCAGCGCATCACCGTCGGGGTCTTCGGCTGCGGCTGAATAGACGGTGCCAGTCGAGTTTTCCGGGACAGTGGCGCTAGTGGCGGAGGTTATCACTGGGGCTCGGTTGACGCCGATTTCGGGCCCGCTGGGACCGTCCATCATCGTGTCGGAGCCGCACGCAGTGAGCGCGAACGCCGCGCAGATTGCAGCACAGCGGAGCCAATTTTGGCGAGCCAAATTTCGCATCAAATGAAGTTCCAATCTGGGGTTGAAAAGCGGCCAAGATTGGGAAGCGCAGCGCCGATTTCTGACGGCCCTAATCCAAACCATCGGCCAAGCTGTGCTGCACATTGGTCAACCGCAAGGCTCGGGATCAGCCGCCCGCCACCCACTTCTTGATCGTGGCCGATTGTCGCTGGTGGAACTTCGCCATAGATATCTCCGCCTCGAACGGCGCCGCCGACCACAAAGTGGTGTCCTCCCCAACCATGATCGGTCCCGTCGCCGTTGACCGCCAAAGTCCGGCCAAAGTCCGATGCGGTAAACAAAGTGACCTGCTGCGTAAGGCCAAGAGACGCCATCGCGCTGTGAAAGGCTGCGACCCCACTATCGAGTTCGCGCAAGAGATTGGGCAGGTCGGAAGCCTGTGCAGAATGCGTGTCGAAGCCGCCGAGTCCGACAAAAAAGATTTGGCGCGAAGCGGACAATTGGCCGCGCACGGCAATTGTGTTGGCGACTGCGCGCAATTGGGCGCTCAATGGGCCGGCTCCAAACCCGCTAAAGCTCGGCACACCGCTGCCAAGCGCTTGGCCGTAGAAATCGTTGCTATCTAAACCGGCCGCAAATTTTGCTGCGATGTCCCGCTCAATCACGTTCCCGCCCGCAAACGAACGTGAAGCCAACTGATCGCGCACGGCGTTAACAAAGGCCGGGTCGGTCTGATCCGCAAATTCCTCAAGGATGTTGACTTGCGCTGCTCCATTGATGCCGATGCGAAAGGGGGATGCGGTTCGACCGGTGAGAAAGGGCCCCACTTCTTCAGTCGTTATAGTCGTGAATTGCGGGCGATTGCTGTTGCCCCCGGACGCAAGGACCGCATCGGCAAACAAGCCGCCCCAGCCAAATTGTGCGCCCTCGGGCGCTCCGGCCTGCCAGATATTCTGCTGATCGTTATGGCTGAAGAGGCGCGGTGGCACTCGCGCAATGCCCGCTTCGAAAGCTTGGCGTGTCACCGGCTCAATAAGGGGCCCCACATTGGAGACTACTGCCGCATTGCCCGCGTCGTAGAGCGCCTTGATGCTTGCCAATTCAGGCGCAAGAGCGTGCTGCGGCGTCTCCTCAGGTGATCGGCCAGGGCGAACTAATGGCAAGAGCGACCCGCGATCACGTGAGGCACCTTGCCGCGCCACGAAAGAACGGCGGATGGAACGCCAGCCATCATACTCGGCCTGCTGAAAGGGGATCACGACATCGTGGCTGTCCATACCGCCGAACAAAAATACGCAAACGAGCGCGCGATAGTCGGATGTGTCGGCGGCATGCGATGTGAACACTCCAGGGCCGCTTGTCATTGCGGTTCCGGCGATAGCGCCAGCCCCCAACATCCGGATGGCGTTG
This sequence comes from Pseudomonadota bacterium, assembly GCA_039822745.1. Classification (GTDB taxonomy): domain Bacteria; phylum Pseudomonadota; class Alphaproteobacteria; order Sphingomonadales; family Sphingomonadaceae; genus Erythrobacter. The sequence goes on from JBCBMN010000010.1 coordinate 22,709, forward strand.
CGGCGGCTGATGGATAGGTTGCTTGTCATTGGCGAGGCTCCTCAGCGCTGGACCAGATAATCGGGCGAGGTCATGATCAGGAAGACCGCCAACTGAACGCGCAGTTCGCGCCCTTCCTCATCCGCTTCATCATCCATTGGGATCTGATTGACTGCACTCTCGATCGACGCGCGCGTTTCGCTCGACAGTGTACCGTAGGTGAGATTGCGATCGAGGCGATCAAGCAACGCCGCCGCATTGTTCGCCAGCGCGGCTTCAGCGGCATAGTTGGGCCGCCAGGCGCGCGCGATTTCGGCGCCATTGAAGGGGATATTGAGCTCAGTGAGTTCGTCTTCGACCTCGCCGGGGTCCAGCATATCAAGACCGCCAAAGGTCCAGAACGACATAAAGTTGATGTAGCCCGTCGTCGAAGTGGCGTTGACAATCTGCAATTCGGGCACAGTCATGCCCAAGGCACCTGATTGCGTTCCCGGTGCGGTGTATCCGGGGCGGTAGAAATTGAAGACACTGCGGGCGCGATGCGGGTGCTGTGACAAAGCGCCCGGATCGCTCGTATCCGTCAGCTCCAGCGCGTATTCCGGCTTGCTTGCTTCGACATCAAAGGCCCGCGCCCAATGGGTGAAGCGCAAAACAGGCTCACGGATCTTGCCAAACTGCGCATTGTCCAGAGCCGGATCAGCCTGTGCTGCGGGATCAAACAGGATGGCCGCAAGCGTGGGAGGTAAATCACCCTTGCGGCCATCCCCAACCCGGCGTCCGTCAGGCAGTACAAAGCTGCCGGTATCAAACGCTGCTGAAACCCGCTCCACATAGGCGGGAGAGGGGTCGCTGGTTGTAAAGCGCTGGATCAGCTGTCGCGACACGAAGGGCCCCACATTCGGGTGAGCCATTATGCAGTCCAGCGCTTGTGTGATGCTATCGAGCGTGCGGGTGCCAGCCGGAATGGAGCAGTTCAGGAAGCGCTTCTCTCGCTCTGAATGCAGCGCATCGTTAAAGGTCATCGGGCGAAGAAAATTCTCGCCCAGATCGTCGACTTCGCCCACAGCATCGACCAACGAGGGGAATTGTTGTCGATCAAGCCCGGCAATATCGAGACCTGTGAATACGCGCGCAAGACCGGTCACATCTTCATTGTTGTACAGCTCAACCGGCTGGCCGTTCTGGAGCCGCGGTTCGCCATTCGGCTGCAGTTCAACGATGCCCACCGTGAACAATTGCAATAGCTCGCGGGCGTAGTTTTCATCGGGCACCCGGCCTGTCTCGTCGGCCTTCTGGTTGCCCATATAGGTCAGCCACTCACCCATGGCCGGATTGTAGGTAATCGCTTCGAGCAGATCGCGATAATTGCCGAATGCGTGATTTCTCAGAATGTCTTGGTAGCCGACCATGCTCTCCGGCACATCCGACAAAATCTCACCGCCCGCGTCGGAAACCACAAGTATCTGCGACAAGGCAAAGGCCATGCGCAAACGCAGCTGATCGGGAGCTTCGATGGCTTGTTTCCAGAACACATAAGAGGGAGCAGCGAACATGAGGCCGCTTTCTTCCCCCTCCTCTTCCATCTCCTCAGCAAGCGTCAGATAGGCATCAAAATCAGGCTTAACGAAGGTTGGCTCAATAGCGAGTTGCTGCGCAAACCATGATGATGCTGATGTACCCGTGAGGCTGGAAACCTGCCCGGGTTTTGGGCCAAATGTCGCCTGGGTCAGGAACCGCGCCGTGCTTTGCGAGCTCGCGAAGGCACCTTCGCCTATTGTGATTGAGGGTCCGTCCATCACGATCGGTGCAGCGTCGCCGTCTTCTCCGCCGCATCCGGTCAGCAATAGTGATGCCGCCAGCGCCGAGGCAAAGGCAAATTTGTGCTGGCTGCATATGATGCGCTGTGTAACCACTCTGGCAAACTCCCGAAAAGATGAGCCTAATGGAAGCCAGTCTAACGCTTAGCAAAGCGAGTAGGGGTTACAGATTGGGGGGCGCTTCAATACAAATTTGTATGGAAGAACACGGGCCGGTTATCCGCCGATGGATGCCGAATTTGGAAGAGTGATTGCGACCACCAGACCCGGCTCAGTGTCGGCAACGACTGCGGCGCCTCCGTGCAGCGCGGCAATCGATTTAACGAGACTTAGCCCTAAACCGTTGCCGGCTTTGGTTCTCCCCGGATCCATCCGGACAAAACGGTCAAAGATCTCCTGTGCCCGGTTGGCCGGGATGCCCGGTCCGTCATCCCCGACCACAAGCTTTACGCTGTCATTACCAGCGGTGAGTTCCAACCAAACCCTTGCACCATCGCGCGCGTGTTCAAGGGCGTTTTCAAGCAAATTGGTGATCAGCTGCGCGAGCAGATTGCGATCTCCCCACACCGTAACACTCGGTGAGATATGCGCTTCAAAGGCTTTGTCATCCTCTTCAAAGAGCGGATCAAAGCTCTCCGCCAGTTCATTGGCCAGCTCGCTCAGATCGAAGCGCTCAAACGCCTCTCGCCTCGCGCCCGCTTCGATTTGGCCCAGCCGCAGCAACGCATCGAGAGTGCGCAGAAGCGCTTCGATATGTTCGTTGGCGACGCTGGCATGCTCCTCAATCGCCTGCGGATTGCCCGCATCGCGTTCGATCAATTGAAGCCGACCAGCAATGTTGGAGATCGGCGTCTTGAGATCATGCGCGACATCAACAGTCACACCTTCCAGATTGCGGGTTAGTGCCTCGATCCTATCGAGCATATCGTTGACCCCGCCCGCAAGGCGATCAAATTCGTCATCCTTCTTGGAAAGCGGAATACGCGCGTCGATGCGATCAAAACCAATCGCACCTGTGGTTGTAGCAACTTTATCCAGCCTACGGAAAACAGAGCGACTGGTGAAATAAGCCGAAATCAGTGCGATCGGGCCCAGAGCCAACACTAGAAAAAGCGTCGCCAGCCACATCACTTCATCGTTGTACAACACGCGGCCCGGAACAAAGCGCGCAATCACCAGCTCATAGTCATCGCCAATCGCTTCGCGCGAAACAATCAGCGGCTCATCACCAAGATCGGGGTGCTCAAGAAAGTACCAATCGATCAGGCCGCCCGGCGGGTCGATATCGGGATAGCCAGCCAGTGTTTCTTCATCCGCATTCAGAAGGCGAACAACTCGCTCTTCCTCTTCGAGCATGAAATAGAGGTCGTCACGATCCCAGATCCGGCGATCATCATGAGCAAGGGCACTGGCCAAGGCTTCCAAACCTTCGTCTTGCACAAGGGCTTCAGCATCCTCTCGCGCATCAGATAACTCGGCGCGCAAAAGGTCAAACTCGCTTTCGCGGACCACAGAATAGACCAGCCAGGCGAGCGCGAGAAGCACCGCAAGGCTCGCAATTGCGGCAAGCACTGCGCTGCGAAAAACGCTCGATACAAAGACGGACTTTGCTTTGGGCTTACCCGGCCGAGAGGACATAGCCAGACCCTCGAACTGTCGTGATGAGATCGCGATCAAACGGTTTGTCCACCTTCGCGCGCAGGCGACTGAGGTGGGTTTGCACCAGGCTTGTCTTCGGATCGAAATTATAGCCCCAGATCCGGTCGAGCAGCATCGTTCGCGTAACCAATTGCCCTTCGTTCAGCATCAGAAACTCAAGAATCCTGTATTCACGCGGCAAGAGATCAAGGGTCTGCCCAGCCCGCTCGACGCGTTGTGTGGTCCGCTCCAGCACAAGGTCGCCCACCGCGATCACAGTCGGGGCTTCTTGGGCGAGCGGCTGGCGCCGGGCGAGGGCTTTGAGCCGAGCGTAGAGCTCAGCAAAAGCGAAGGGCTTAACCAGATAATCATCAGCGCCCGATTCAAGACCCGAGACGCGATCATCTATTCCGGAAAGCGCAGTAAGCATCAGGATCGGCGTCTCAATACCAGCCTTGCGCAACACTTCGGTGGCTTGGGCTCCATCCATTTTGGGCAGCATGCGATCAAAGACGATAACATCAAAGTCCTGGCTGCCAGCTTGTATCATTCCCTCTTCGGCGTTGAGCGCATGCTGAAGCGTATCTCCAGCTTCGGTTAGCCCACGCGATATGAAATCCGCCGTTTCCTGATTGTCCTCAACTAGAAGAATTCTCAATGTGGCGGACCCATTTCAGAAGCGTTGCTTTGATCAGAGGTTAGCAGGGATCGTTGACTGCAAGCAAATATGTAACAAGTGTCAGTATATCGGGCGGAAGCGGAAGGGCTGCTGTTAGCATCGGTACGCCCGAAAGCAGACTGTCCGCAAACGGTTCAAGATCGGGGGTTCACTAAATCTTGGCCGCGAAAGCGGTTGCGGCAAGACATTTCATCATTTCAGATAGTTGATGGTGCCGCTTACAGGATTCGAACCTGTGACCCCATCATTACGAATGATGTGCTCTACCAACTGAGCTAAAGCGGCACTGCAAGGCTGCCTGGAAACAGCCGGTTGTGGAGGCCCGAGCCGGAATCGAACCGGCGTACACGGATTTGCAGTCCGCTGCGTCACCACTCCGCCATCGGGCCGAGCCGCTCGAACCAGCGCTGCCGGTTCCAAGCGGAAGCGGCGCACTAGCGCTTCGGCTCTAGCTTGGCAATGGGATTCGCAGCAAGGAATTGGGCGAACCAATGAGCCGACAAGCCGAGGCAATTCATGACTTTCCGCAAGGTCAGTCTGGACCCAGTCAAAAAGGCGCGTCAAAGACCGGGCATGACGATTGCGAGCCTTCTTGAACCTATCTCCGGAAAGCCCGGACCCGCTCACCTTACGCAAGCCCATGAATGGATGCAGGGACGCACGCTCTATGGCGGCGCATCTGCCTTGATAGCCTATACGATGGCCATCCGAGCCTTCCCTGATCTGCCCCCAATGCGTGCCGGCCAGGTTGGATTTGTTGCCCCGGTTGGCGAGCGTGTCGAACTGAAGGCGGAAATCGTGCGGCAGGGCCGCAATGTCACGCAGGTTCGCAGCGAAATCCTTTCAGAGGGAAAGGTCGCGCTCACAGCGTTCTTCCTGTTCGGAGCCGCGCGCGAACCCAATGCGCTTCAATCACCCGCGAAGCCAGCCGACTGGCCCGGCGGCCCAGATGACAACGCAGTGGTCAATCAGAAGCACGCGCCTTCCTTTATCGAGAACAATTTTGAACTGAGATTTGGCCAAGAGAAGGGAAAAGAGCGTGGGACTAGCATCCGTCGTTGGGCACGTTTGACCGAGCATCATGATCTGGACCCCGTGGGCAAGCTGGTGCTGATGGGTGATGTGATGCCCCCCGGCGCGATCCGAGCGATGACGCGTATGGGACCGATCAGCTCGATCAATTGGTCGTTCAATATCCTCGACCCGGAGACGCAATCACCGGGCGGCTGGTATCTGGCTCAGAACACCAGCCAGCACGCAGACCTCGGTTACTCATCCGAGCGGCTGCAAATGTGGGATGCAGACGGCAAGCAGGTGATTGACGGCCTGCAATGCGTCGCAGTCTTCGGCTGATCCGTTAGAGGTCTTCGAAGTTCGGTTTGCGCTTTTGCATCGCCGCCATGACCGCTTCAATCTGGTTGGGTGTGCGCATGATCGCGTGCTGTTCAATGCTCTCTTCGAGCAGGATGGCGTCCGTGTCGCGTTCCCACATGCTTGCCTGAAGCCGCTTGGCTCCGCGAATGGCACCCGGATTGCGGTTGGCAATGTCCCGCGCAATCGCGGTAGCACGTGCAAGAGGGTCGTCGTCATTATAGGTCGCAAAGCCTAGCGTGAGAGCCTCTGCCCCGGTGAACACGCGATTGGTGTAAACCAGTTCGCGCAGCACATCATCGCGAATCAGACCGCGCCACAGCACATAACCCGCCATGTCCGGCACCAGACCCCATTTCATCTCCATCACGGACATGCGCGTTTCGGGGTGAACGATGCGAATATCAGCGCCGCTGGCGATCTGGAGACCCCCGCCAAAGCAAACGCCGTGAACCGCTGCGATCACGGGAACCGCCAGCTTGCGCCAAGTCATCGCCACCTGTTGAAACTTGTTCGAGTTGCCATAGGTCCGCTCGGTCAGTTCCGGCTCATTTCCCGAAGGAGCCGCGCCAAAGCTGGCGGTGTCGAGGCCGGCACAAAACGCTCTGCCTTCTCCTGAAAGGACAATCACACGCACGCCCTTTGCCTGACCAAGAAAATCGCCCGCTTCGATGATCGTGGTGAACATTTCGGGGTCCAGCGCATTCATCTTGTCGCCGCGGGTCAGGCGCACTTGCGCAACGCCGGTGTCTTCAAGCTCGATTGTGATCCGATCGTTCTGATGGATGATTTTCGACGCGGTGGCTGTGTCGGTCATGGTGTGCTCTCAGATCCCTCAATCCTGTTTGTTGAGAGAAGATTTGGCCTAAGCCTTGGCGCAAGTCCAGTGGCAAACGAACAGCGCTTGGCCGTCTTAGTCTTCGGACGGCTGCTCAAAGACGTAGCTTGACGGGCCCGGCGGTGCATCAAGGAAGTAGCCTCCCTCAGGATGGGTTGCCAGAATGCGTGCCAAGCCAAAGGGCTGCAATTTGGCCCTGACCCTCGCAACATGGACCGCGACGCTGTTGGTCTCCGGCTCAAAAGTGATGCGCCACACATCTGCCAGCAATGTCATCTTGCTCAGGCGTTTGCCCGGCTCCTGTGCCAAGCGCCACAAGAGCTCAAACTCGCGCGGATGAAGTCCAAGCCATTGGTCCTCCACCCTTCCATCACGATGCAAAAGATCAAGCGTCACATCGCCCGCTTCACGAAATCTCGGGATCAGCGCATCGCTGTCTGGAAACATGTTGTAAGCTGAGTTGCTATTCATACTCTCCCGCCCCTACGCATTGAATAGACTGAATCTTCAGTGAAAATGAGGTGGTCAACCAGTTCAATTTCAAGCGCCCTGCTCACACGAGCAATCTTGCATGTGGCTTCGTAGTCGCTGGCGCTTGGCCGACAGTCGCCCGATGGGTGATTGTGCGCCATGACCAATCCGCTCGCGCTGGCTGCCAATGCCGGGGCGAACAAGTCGCGAAGCTTTAGAGTGACCATACAATTGTCGCCCATCGCCAGACAGGCTTCACCGATTTGCGCTCTTTGTTTATCGAGGAAAACAGCATGAATTCGTTCTGAGCGGGGGCAAGGGGAAAGCACCTTTCGCGCGAGATGATCGACCAAGCCTGAACGGTAGAGACCCGTTCTGCCGGGCCGCGATCTCGATAAACCAGAAACGGCTGCAACCGCAGTGCCTGAATGCAGGCCGACCATGCCGAAGACCTGTCCAATCGTCATGGCTCAGTTCTGCCCCTCTTGCGGTGAGAAGCTCAGAAAGAGTGGTGTTGGGCTCCGCCAGTCGCGGTAATTGCTGTGGCGCTTCAAACGAGACCTATGTCGAAGAAGGCCAATCCCCAAAAAGAAGAGCAAAACCCATCCGGGCGCCACCAGCATTGTGATGTACGCAATCGGGGAGATTGCTTCGATCAAACCCCGAGCAAGGTGGGCTGATATCGCAAGCAGTTGCATCGCAGCAATAAAGAGTGGGTAGTTGCGATTTGCGTTCAGCGCGATGGCAATCAGCAGCAATCCAGCCACGAGGTCCAGAGAGGCCAGAGCACCATCCACTTGTGCGAACTGATGCCCGTCCCGCAGAAACAGATCGTAACCAAGGTTCGCCAGCTCGAAAAAGATCATCCATACTGCGGCGATCGCTCGCTCAGGTCCTCCGCCCCAGATGAATGCTGCAATGCAGATGGCAAGCGCCACGACGTGCTTTGCGTAGGGGAGATAATCAATGGGCAGAACGGGCAGCATCGTAGGTCAGGTACTCAAACGCCGTTGCTTGTGCGTTTTGCTTCAGGCCGAACGGCGGCCATAGCTCGCTTCAGTTCGACAAGAGCCATTGCGGATTCGTCCGCAAGGACTTCAGCTTCGCCCACTAGCTTCTTCAGGTATCGGTCATCATCTCGCACAGGGTCGGACACCAAAAGTCTCCTGCAACCTCACCTGTGCTCTTCAGGCAAAGCCTTGTTCGTCAGTGGGTATGACGGCGCGCGCACTCAACGCTTCGCTAATCATGATCGCGGCAGTCGCTGTCAGAACAACCGCGGCAAGAAGACCAAAGGCAATTCCGACTATCGCCGCAAGGCGAAGTATGAGCGCATGCTCGCCATTGAGCATCCCAGGGACGACCCTTGGTTCCTCTGGATTTGGCCAGGGAACCTGATCAATCATTGGCAGCACGTCTTGCAATTCCACGGTCGCCAAACTGTCCCAACTATGACTATCAAGATCAAAAACGGGATTGGGGACCTGAGAAATGTTGTATGCATCTTCACTTAAGGGGTTGCCACTTATTCCAACCCCCGGAATTTCGGCGATATCAGTGCTCAAATCACCGTCAGCCGCTATTCTCTTGTCAAGTCGATATAAGTCGACGAGATCGCGAAGATTGTCGGCTCCATACAGATCCTTAAGGGCCCGGATGTGCTGATTGATTCGGGTTTCCGAGACACCGAGCTCTTGCGCGATCACTTTGATAGGCACTCGCCGATCGACCCGCTCCATGACGGCGATCTGCCGCTTGGTCAGCGGTCGCGAAATACCTGATAGCGTGCCCTTTACCACAATGCCCCTGCCTGACGAACCCGCTAATCCCTATCACTTAACGGCTATACGGTACAAATTTCCAAATTAACCAAAGAAATTTGACAACAATTACGCCGCTGAACTGTTGACACCCAATGAGGAAAGGTATCGCTTTATATTTCTCGCTGCCTGACGCAGCCTTTGCTCATTTTCAACCATCGCAATACGCACGAATCCTTCTCCTTCTTCCCCATATCCGACGCCCGGGGCGACTGCGACTTGCGCTTTCGTTAGCAATTGTTTGGAGAATTCAAGGCTTCCCATTTCTTTAAGAGCGGGAGGCAAGGGAGCCCAAGCAAACATCGATGCTGCAGGCGAGGGAATGTCCCAGCCGGCACGGCCAAACGATTCCACCATCACATCTCGGCGCCGTCGATACAGGTCACGGTTCTTTTCGACGATATCCTGGGGGCCATTCAACGCCGCACAAGCAGCCGCCTGAATAGGCGTGAACGCGCCATAATCGAGGTAAGACTTAACCCGCGTCAAAGCCGAAATCAGTTTCTGATTTCCAACCGCAAAGCCCATGCGCCAACCGGCCATGGAATAGGTTTTGCTCATGCTGGTGAATTCGACAGCCACATCCTTTGCACCCTCAACCTGCATGATCGAAGGCGTAGGATTGCCATCATAATACAGCTCGGAATAGGCGAGATCCGACAATATCCAGACCTTGTTTTCACGCGCCCAGGCGACCAGACGCTCATAGAAAGCCAGGTCAACAGTCTCTGCGGTGGGGTTCGAAGGATAACTCACGACCAAGACACTAGGCCGCGGCACGGTAAAGGCCATCGCGCTTTCGAGAGACGCCCAATAGTCTTCGTCCGGTGTCGTTGGAACCGAACGGATCGTGGCGCCTGCAATGATGAAACCGAATGTATGGATCGGATAGGACGGGTTCGGAGCCAGAATACAATCGCCGGGCGCCGTGATGGCTGTTGCTAGGCTTGCGAGGCCTTCCTTTGACCCCATCGTGACCACAACTTCGTTTTCGGGATCAAGCTCGACCCCAAACCGACGAGAGTAATAGTTCGCCTGTGCCCTGCGCAGGCCGGGAATGCCCTTGGACTGCGAGTAGCCATGCGCATCAGGCTTGGCCGCGACCTCGCACAGTTTATCGATGACGTGCTGCGGTGGGGGCTGATCCGGATTGCCCATCCCCAAATCGATGATGTCCTGCCCGCTCTGCCGAGCCGCATGCCGCAAGGAATTCACTTCCGCGATCACATAAGGCGGAAGCCGTTTCATGCGGTAAAACTGGTC
>JBCBMN010000011.1:0-32229 GCA_039822745.1 Pseudomonadota bacterium
ATATAGAAATCGCTGCATGGGGCTATGCCGGGTTCGGTCTGCTGATCGTTGCCAATGGCATCCTGAATGCCGTCGACCGGGCCTCCTTTGCCCTCACCCAATCGATCTGCCGCGTCTTTCTGGTGATGCTGCCCTTTGCGCTGTTCCTTGATCAAAGCTGGGGGTCGTCTGCGATCTATGCCGCAGAGCTTGCCGCCAATATTTTTGGCGCGGTTACCGCAGTGGTGCTGATCTGGCTGGTTCTGGGGCGCAGCGTCAAGCGCTGACCCCTTCTTTACAATCGGAGCGCGCAGTAGCCCTTCATTAACCATCTCTAGGCATAGAGGCCCCCTGCTAATCACGCATAAGCCTGTTTGGGGACCTGAGCGCACTATGGACGACCTGCTTGCAGACTTCGTCGCCGAGACCCGCGAAATGCTGGAGGCGAGCGAAGGCGAGATCATCGCCTGGGAAGCCAATCCGGCGGACGGATCACGCATCGATGCGATCTTCCGTTTCGTCCACACGGTAAAGGGCAATTGCGGCTTTTTCGACTTTCCCCGACTTGCCGGGCTTAGCCACGCCGCCGAGGATGTGCTGGCCGATGTGCGCGCCGGTCGCCGCGAACCCGACGGTGCGCTGGTCTCTGCCGCACTGGGGGTGATTGACCGGATTGTTGAACTGGTCGACGCAATCGAAGCCGATGGCCAATGCCCCCAAGGCGATGATAGCGATCTGATTGCTGCGCTCGAAGCGAGTGCGCAGCCGCCCGAACTGACTGTGTCTGACGATGAGGCTGAAGCTTTCACCGACATTGGTGAAGCGCAAACGACCGCAGACGCGATCTCGCCGCAAGCCGCAATAGCAACGCAGCGCACGATCCGCCTTCCCGTCGATCTGCTCGACCGGGTGATGAGCGGTGTTTCGGACATGGTTCTGGCGCGCAACGATCTGGCTCACAGGCTGCGTCAGGCGGGCAACCAGCCGACCATTGACGGCCCGTTCGAGCGTCTCACCAGCATCCTTTCCGATGTGCGCGATGCGATCACCCGGATGCGTATGCAGCGGATCGAGACGCTCTTTAGCGCTCTGCCGCGCCTTGTGCGCGATTTGTCCGCAGAACTGGGCAAGCAGGTCTTTATCGATCTTGAAGGCGGCGATGTTGAGCTTGACCGCGAGATGATCGAGATGGTGCGCGATCCGCTCACCCACATCATCCGCAACGCGATCGATCACGGCATCGAAACCCCGCATGATCGCATGGCGCAGGGCAAGCGCGAAACCGCTCTGCTGTCCATCGCCGCGCGCCAATCGGGCAATACGATTTCTATTGTCGTGAGCGATGACGGACGCGGCATTGATGAGGAACGGATTGCTGCAAAGGCAATTTCGACCGGGCTGATAACCGCGTCCGAACGCGCTTCCATGGACCGCGAGAAGATCCTCCAGCTCATTTTCGAACCCGGCTTTTCAACCGCAGAGGAAGTCAGCAGCGTTTCCGGACGTGGCGTTGGTCTGGATGTGGTGCGCCAGAACCTTGAGAAAGTCGGCGGCAGCATCAAGGTGTCGAGCACAATCGGCGTAGGCACGCTTTTTACGCTGCAAATCCCGCTGACGCTCAGCATCATTCCCGGCCTTACAGTGGAGATCGCAGCGCAGCGTTTCGCCATTCCGCAAAGCTATGTGGAAGAGATCATCCACGCCTCGGCCAAGGTGCTCGACTATACGAAAATGGGCGAGACCGCGCTCGTCACCTTCCGCGGCCAGCGCGTGCCGTGTCTGGCGCTTGCCGATGTGCTGGGACTTCCCGATGGCGATGGCGAGGATGGCAATCGCTCGATGGTGATGCTGCGGCTGGCGAGCGGCGATCTGTTCGCGCTGGCGGTCGACAATATTCACAGCCACGGCGATATCGTCGTCAAACCGCTTGCCCCGGCAGTGATGAAAAGCGGCCTTTATGCAGGCTCGACATTGCTTGACGATGGCCAGCCAGTGCTGCTGCTTGATGTGACCAATGTGGCTTCGCTCTACAATCTGATGTCTGATGCCCGCACCCGCGTCCTCAACGAAGCTACGGATACAGAGGACCGCGCCGCGCAGAATGTTCAGCGCGCCATGCTCTTCACCGATTTCGCCGGCCATCGCCGTGCTGTTCGCCTTGAACTGGTGCAACGGATTGAAACCGCTCCCGCCAGTGCAATTGATCGCACCGCGGCCAACCCTCGCGCGGTGATCGACGGGCTGATCCTGCCGCTGATCGGACTGCCGGATGGCCCGCTTCCAAGCGAGAAACTGCGCTTGCTTAGGCTGACGGACGGGCAAAGCGAACTGCTTTACGCCGTGCGCGATATCGATGATGCGGTTGCGCTCACCAACGATCTCAAGCCGGTGGACGATGACCCCCTGATCGAGGCGGTCACTCTGGTTGGCGGGCAAACGGTGTCCTTGATCGACGGGCACGAGACTTTTGCGCGCCATGGCGAAGCCCCGACCCGCGCAGACCAGCCGCAATGTCGCCTGCCCGAAGGCGACTGGGCGCGCACGATCCTTGCACCTCTGGTGGCCTCTGCCGGATACGAAGTCGTGACGGGTTCGAGCACGAGTGACGAGGATGTCCTGGCGATCTGGTTCGAGGACGAATTTGAATCTGCCAGCGCGCTCGACATGCCGATCAGCAAACGGATCATCCGCTTGCGCGATCATCCCGATGCAGCGCAGAGCAGCCCAACCATTTACCGCTATGATCGCCAAGGCTTGATTGCTGCGCTCAAGGCTGCGCGCTCATCCTCCCCGCCGCGGACAGGAGAAGCCGCATGAACGATCTTCTGGTCATGGCACAGATCGCCGGACGCCGATGCGCTTTGCAGGCGGGCGATGTTAAATCGGTGATTGAACTGGGGACGATAACGCCCGTGCCGCGCAGCCCGGACTTTATCGCTGGCATTACCGCCCTGCGCAGTCAGGCGCTCACCGTTATCGACTGCCGTCTTGCGTTAGGTTTTGAGTCGCTCGAATGGCCAACCGATCACCGCGCGGCGGTGGTTGCCGTCGGCGGGCACTCCTATGCGCTGATGGTCGATGCGATTGAGGATATTGCGACAGGTCAGTCCGAACCGGACGACATTCCCGGCGGCTTCGGCCCGGAATGGACAAGGGTGGCAACCGGTATGGTAGAGACTGCAATTGGCCCTGCTCTGCTGATTGATCTTCACGCGCTGATTGCAGGTCCTGATGCAATCGGAGCGGCGGCTTAATCCAATAGTTACCGCTCAAGGATACATTTTGGTCGCCACAAAAAGGGTGATCCATGAAGACCTGCCTGATCGTCGATGATTCGCGTGTAATCCGGAAAGTCTCGAGACATATTCTCGAAACGCTTGGCTTTGCCGTGGATGAAGCTGAAAATGGTCAGGAAGGCCTCGACGCCTGTGAAAAGGCCATGCCCGATGTCGTGCTGCTGGACTGGAACATGCCTGTGATGACCGGCATCGAATTCATCATCCAACTGCGCAAGCGCCCCGGCGGGGACAAGCCCAAAGTCGTGTTCTGCACGACAGAGAATGACGTGGCCCATATCCGCGAGGCGATCTCTGCTGGCGCGGACGAATATGTGATGAAGCCGTTTGACCACGAGACCTTGCAGATCAAACTGCAATTGGTGGGCTTCGCGTGAACGCGCCCGCTCCCATTCAGGGCAGCCGATTGCGACGATCGAACCCAGCCGAGCAATCACCGCCCATGCACTTGGCCGAACCGCCGATCCGGGTGATGATCGTCGACGATTCGCTGACGGTGCGCACCATTTTCAAGCGCATGGTCGAAAGCGATACCGCAATGCAGGTCGTCGAAACCGCTAGCAGCGCTGAGCGTGCGATTGCACTGCTCGACAAAACGCCTGCGCATGTGATCCTGCTTGATCTGGAAATGCCGGGAATGGGGGGGCTCGAAGCGCTTCCCGCAATCCTTGAAAAAGCCAATGGCGGCAAGGTTCTGGTGGTTTCATCGCTCACGCAGGACGGGGCCGAGCATACCGTTTCCGCGCTCTCGATGGGCGCTGCCGAGACGATGCTGAAACCACGTCCGGGTGGCTTTAACGAAGAGTATCGCAGCCAGTTGCTCGGGACCATCCGTGCGCTTGGGGAAGCTGTCGAGGGCATCGAATCAATCGATGTGGAGCAGCCGCAAGCCGAAGAAGACATAGCAGTCGCTCCGGTGAAGAAAGCGCCAGCGGTTCCACCGCAGACAAAGGCCAGACCGGGCCTTACCAAGCGTCCCGACGTGGTCGCGATCGGCGCATCGACCGGCGGCATCCACGCGCTTAACATCATGCTGCGCTGCCTTACGCCGGACTTCGACCTGCCGATCCTGATTACGCAGCACCTTCCTGCCAGCTTTATCCCGGTCTTTGCCCGGCAGGTTGAAATGGCCTGCGCCCGGCCTGCTCTGATTGCGGATGAAGGGACCGAGATTCGCCGCGGTGAGGTGGCGATTGCGACGGGGCACGGACATATGACCGTGAAGCGTATGGGGGACCGCTTGATCACGCGCACGCTGAGCGCACCTGCCCCCAGCGGCTGTTTGCCTTCGGTCGATCCCATGTTCGAAAGCCTTGCAGAGGCCTGCAATGGCCGCGTTCTTGGTATTGTTCTTTCAGGAATGGGCCGCGACGGCCTTGAAGGCGCGCGCGCTCTTGTTGAAGCAGGTGGCACGATCTACGCGCAGGACGCTGACACCAGCGCTGTCTGGGGAATGCCCGGTGCTGTCACGAAAGCGGGTCTTTCCAGCCTCGTTGCCGCACCCGCCGACCTGGGTGAGCGCATGCTGCAAGCGGCTCAGATGCCTTCGACGGCAGAACGGAGCTAAGGCGGGCTTTAACATTGAAGCCCCCGGTTATCATGGACGCGCACCACGCCTCTAACCAGATCATTGCCGATCTTCTGGCAGAGCATACTGGCCAGCATCTGACCGAGAGCCGCAGATGGCGGGTAAGCACCGCGCTTGCCGGGATTTTCCGCGAACACGGTATCAGCAATGTCGATCAGTTGGTCTGTTTGCTTGAAAGCCAGAAATCGTCCTCAGAGCGCAAAGCGCTGTCGCAGCAAGTGGTGGAAGCCCTGCTGAACAACGAAACCTATTTCTTCCGGGACAAACCGACATTCGATCAGTTGCCTGGGATTATCCTGCCTGACCTTGCCCGTAAGCGCGCCGATATTCGCCGCATTTCGATCTGGTGCGCGGGATGTTCAAGCGGTCAGGAAGTGCAAAGCATTGCAATGGCCTTTGCTGATAATCCAGAACGCTGGCACGGCTGGACTATCGACATTCTGGGCACGGATATCTCGGCGCGCGCAATCAAGGCCGCGCGCAGTGGGCTCTATTCCCAATTCGAAGTGCAACGTGGCCTCGGCGTGATCGAGATGCTGAGGCATTTCGATGAGACAAATGACGGCTGGCAAGTCAAGGATGACACGCGTAAAATAACACATTTTCAGCAACATAACGTGCTGAAAGAGCCTCCAGGACGCCAGCATTTCGATCTGATCCTATGCCGCAATGTGCTCCTCTATTTCGATCAGTCCACGCGCGAGCGGGCGTTCAAGAGGCTGGCCAGTGCATTGAACAGCGACGGTTTCCTAATGTTGGGCGCGGGTGAAACGGTGGTCGGCCAGACCGACGCCTTTATCCCAAGTCACGACCGACCGAGCCTTTACGAATTGCGCGACGCAGCGATCGCTTCGCCGAAGCGAGAGCGCGCAATCGCCAGATAGCAAACAGGTTACTTTCCCCACCTCGCGCCTATTCAGGAAATACTTGGTTTCCCACCTAAAAAATTCGTAATCCTATCCGAGTTTTACGCTTAATTAGCCAATGCTCTTTAGCAAACTCTCCTGCGCACACCGCGCAAGTGCCTAACGGCTTTAATGTGCAACTCGGGGAAATTGCGTGAGCGAACATAGCAAACCATTGCGTCTCACGCCGCTGGGTCTGGTGGGCGTGCCGCTAGCCACGATCAGTCTGGTCTTCGCGCTTATCACACTGGTGGTGATTGCAAGCGACCAGATCGAGTTCACTTCCCCGGCCCCGCTGCTGATTGCTGGCGCTGTCATCTATGCTGCGACACTGTTCTTTCTGGCTCGCAGCGGGTTTGCCAATGTCCGCGAACTGGAATCGATGGGCATAACCGATCAGCTGAGCCAATTGCCGAATCGCCGCGCGCTTCATGCTGACATCAAAGAACTCTCCCGTGGAGAGGAGGAAGTGGCAATTGCCATTATCGATCTCGACAGCTTCAAACAGGTCAATGATCACTACGGGCATGCCGTCGGCGACATGCTGATCCAATCCTGCGCAGGGATCCTGAGCGAAGTCTGCGGCGAAGAAGCACGGTGCTACCGCTTAGGCGGAGACGAATTTGCAGCTGTCATGGGCGGTCCAGTGGCCGGGACAATTCTCGAAGGGATTTGCCGGGGTCTGCTTGAACGCCTCGCCAGTCCGATCACTGTTGGTCGTCGCAGCATAGTCGTGGGTGCAAGCATCGGCCTTGCCCGCAGCACAGCTGAAGAACGCCACCCCTCTTCCGAAATGCTCCGCCGCAGCGATGTTGCGATGTATATGTCAAAGCGCGGCGGGAAGATGCGCTGCACCTGGTTCAACGAAGCGTTCGACCAGCGCCGCGAAGCCGTGCGCGAGATCGAGGACGAGCTGCGCGACGCGCTGCCCAATAGCGAACTCGATCTGGTGTATCAGCCACTTGTGGACGCCGATTGCGGCAAGATCGTCGCCGTGGAAGCGCTGCTGCGGTGGAACAGGCCCAAGGGCGAGCCGATTGGACCCAATGTCTTTATCCCCGTTGCCGAAGAATCCGGCCTCATCAATCCGATCGGCTTGTGGGTGCTGCGCAAGGCGATGTGCGATGCGGCCAATTGGGGCGATATCAAGCTATCGGTCAACATTTCGGCCGCGCAACTGCGCAACCCTGAATTCCCGATCAAGCTGGGCGAATTGCTGGAAGAGACAGAGTTTGAACCAGAGCGTCTGGAACTTGAAATCACCGAAACCTGCCTTGTGCTTGACCCTGTGGTGGCTGAGCGCAGCCTTGAAGTGATCCGCGGCTTTGGCGTGAACATCTCGCTTGATGATTTCGGCACTGGCTATGCGTCGATTGGCTTCCTGCGACAGTTCCGCTTTGAAAAGCTCAAGCTGGATCGCAGCCTTGTGGTGCAGGCCGAAGAGGACGACGGCAGTCGCGCAATGATCCATTCGAGCATCGCCATGGCCCGCGCCATGAAGATGAGCGTTACCGCCGAGGGTGTCGAGACCCGCGAACAAGCCAATATGGTGCGTATCGCAGGGGCCGATCAATTGCAGGGCTGGCTCTATTACAAGGCCCTGCCCGGCGAAGAAATTAACCAGCTCTATGCCGCTCAGGTGGCGGCCCAAATCGACAAGCATCTTGAGAATGCACAACCACAACAACGCCAAGCAACCTCCGCTAACGCGGGTCGCAAAGGAGAGCAGGCGGCATGAGTGCTTTACAGGAAATGGCGGTAGATTTTGCCGCTGAACGCGCCGCGCAGGATGGCGTGACAGTGGATGAAAGCCGCGAAGGAAGAGCCACGGGACTTCTCGCCTGGTTCAACGCGCTGTCGATTGGACGAAAAATCCAGGTCTTCTACCTCGTCAATCTCGGTTTCGCATTGATCGCCGGACTGTTCGTGATTGCCGGCTATGTCCATCTGGGTGACCGTGCGAACCAGATTGCGCTTGAACACGATCAGGCGATGGATGCCGAACGCCTTGTCGCCATCCTCAGCGAAGCGCAGCGCCATTCCGAAATGCTCGTTGCGAATGGCGAAAGCGCGCGCGAATTGGCCGCTCTGGAGCAGTTGGAGATCGCCAACGCCAAGATTGCCGAACTGCGCGAAGAGACTTCCACCAATGACATGGCTTCGATGGATCGGCTTGCCCTTATCAGTGCAAGTGTCGATGACTTCCGCAGACAGATCAGCGCCTTCGATCCCGACAGCAACAGCGTCATGCGCCGCGAAAGTCAGGCGACCGAGGTACAAGCCACGGGTAGGTTTGCCCTGGATGCGGCCCGTGAACTGGCCGCTAAGCTCAGCGCCAAAGCGCAGGCCATGTCAGATGCCGGGGCTGCTCTGATTTCAACCCTGATGGTTTCGTGGATTGGCTTTGCTGCGATCCTGACGATGCTGACGCTCCTCGCCCAACGCTATTTTGATCGCAATGTCGGCGGCGCGATCAAGGGCATGACGGCGGAGATGAAGAAGCTCGCTTCAGGCGACAACAATGTCCAGATTTCGGGCCGCGGCCGAGCCGACGAAATTGGCGATATGGCCCGCGCCATGCTGATCTTCCACCGCGCTGCCAAACGGCTTGAGCGGATGGGTCGCGAGCGCGCCGAGAAAGCCAAGGCGGAGCTCGAAGAAAACACCCGCCTGCAAGTGCAACAGGAAGAGGCCCGGCTGGAGCGCGAACGAATGCTGCGCGATGTCGCCAACCAGTTTGAGCGCACTGTAGGAGACGTGGTCAGCGGGGTCGCCGAAGCCTCCACGCAACTTCACAACACATCGCAATTGATGGCGCAGACCGCCGAGGAATCAAGCCGCCGGGCAGGCGAAGTCAGCACCTCCATGGCAGACGCCAATTCGGGCGCAACAGCCGCAGCAGCGGCGAGCGATGAGTTTGCCATGTCGATCGGAGAGATCAGCCAGCAAGCGGCCTCGTCTGCAGACTTGGCACGCCGCGCGACAAACTCCGCCAATGAAGCGGATGAGACGATCTCGAGATTGTCCGTAAGTGCTCAGCAAGTCGGCCAGATTGTTGAACTGATCCAGACCATCGCTCAGCGCACCAATCTGCTTGCCCTCAACGCCTCGATCGAAGCCGCACGCGGCGGGGAAGCGGGTCGCGGGTTCGCCGTGGTCGCGAGCGAGGTTAAGGAACTCGCGATGCAAACCAGCCGCGCGACTGAACAGGTTGCTGAACAGATCCGCGCCATGCAGGATACAACCGGCGCCAGCGTTAACGCTTTGCGCTCCATCGCGCGCGAAGTTCAAGAGCTTGAAACCACGGCAGTTTCGATTGCCAGCGCGGTTGACCAGCAATCCGTCGCCGGACAAGATCTCGCTCGCAGCATTGACCTTGCCGCACGCGGAACCGAGCAGGTTACCGACCACATCAACGATGTGCGTGATCTGTCGCTCTCCACCGGCTCTGCCGCGTCCCAGGTCCTTTCAAGTGCGACCAATCTTGAAGATCAGGCGGCAACCCTGCGCAATCAGGTCAACGCCTTCTTAAGCAAGGTGCGCGTGTCCTGATGCCGCCTCTTCCCTCACCCCGGGAGCAATGCGAAAGGCCATATTAACGATTTTCCTTCATCAGTGCGTCCAGCGCAGGCGATGCCTCGGGGGAAAATCGATGAACATGATGCTAATGCAGGAAGAACGCGAGGAAAACTCGACACCTGCCTTTCCAGTGGACGAAAGCGCCAGCTTCGACAATGAGCGCACAGCACGAAATGCTGAAACGGCGGGCGCTGAAGGCTTTGCCTTTGATCGCCTGAGCTGGGTGCGCAATCAGCGCATCAACACCAAGATCAACACCATCTTCGGATGCTTTGTCGCCCTTGGGCTGGCTATTGCGATCATGGTGAGTTTCGGGCTGAGCGAGCTCTACGTGCGTTACACAGCGTCGACCGAAGTTCAGCGCGCGGCGATAGCTTCCGGCGAACTGCGCGGCACAATCGGCGAACTTCGCTATAACACGTCGCGCTTCCTGTTTGAGCAAGAACCAGATGTTCTGGAACGCCAGCGCAACGCATATCAGCTGGCCCGCGAGCAAATGGGTTCCGCCGAGGCAATCCTGTCTGAATACTCGCCTGACCTTCAGCAACGCGTCGGCACATTGCGAGACGACCTCGATACGTACAATGCGACGTTCGATGCGACCATTGCAGAATTCCGCTCGGCCGGCCGCACACCAAAGGCCGAGAGGCTCGCCTACGAGATCTCCGATAGAGGCGATGCACTGTTCAGCGGTGCTCAGGTCTTTGCAGGAGACACCGCTGCACTCGCTGATGCGATGCGAGAGGCCAGATACGATCATTTCTTCAGGTTGGCGCGCGGGGCAGTTGGCCTTGCTCTTCTGGCAACTTTCATCCTGTTTGTCGGCTTCATCTACATCTCGCGCGACCTTGTACGCAAAGTCGGCGAGATCACACGCGGGATGTCTCGGCTTGCCAATGGAGACCGCAGCTTCGAGATTTCCGGCGCTGACCGCAAGGATGAGATCGGCGAAATGGTTCGCGCGCTCGACATGTTCAAGCGCGCCAATCGCCAGCTTGAGATGTGGGCACGCGAACGCTCCGAACAGGCAGATAAGGAGCTTCATGCGCAGCAGGAACGTGACCGCGAGCGGGCAGAGGCCGAGGAACGTCGTAACGCTCTGATCGCGAATGTGGCGAGCAGTTTTGAACGCACGGTCGGCGAAGTGGTCGGACGCGTGGCTTCCGCCTCCAGCGAGCTTCAGACCACAGCGGCGCGCATGGCTGAGACAGCCGAGACCGCCGCAGGTCGCACCAGCGAACTCAATGAAAGCATGGCCACCGCCAATTCAGGCGCGACTGCAGCCGCCGCAGCGAGTGATGAATTTGCGCTCTCTATCGGTGAGATCAGTCGACAGGCCGCTTCGTCAAGCGAACTGGCTAGGCTCGCCACTGATGCAACCAGCGAAGCCGACACAACCATCTCCGCACTCTCGGCATCGGCTGATGAAGTGGGGCAGATTGTCGAGCTGATCCAGACGATCGCACAACGCACCAACCTGCTTGCGCTCAACGCTTCGATCGAAGCGGCCCGCGGCGGCGAGGCTGGTCGCGGCTTTGCGGTGGTCGCCAGCGAGGTGAAGGAACTCGCCATGCAGACCAGCCGCGCAACCGAGCAAGTCGCCGAGCAGATCCGCGCCATGCAGGACACAACAGGAGCGAGCGTCACGGCGCTGCGCTCTATCGCAGGACAGGTGAAAGACCTTGAACGCACCGCGGTATCGATTGCCAGTGCCGTCGATCAGCAGTCGGTCGCAGGACAGGATCTCGCTCACAGCATCGATCTTGCGGCAAGCGGTACGCAGCAGGTTGCAGGGCACATTGACGATGTGCGCGAGCTATCCTTGTCAACCGGTGCCGCGGCGGGGCAGGTGCTCACCAGCGCAAACGAGCTCGAACAGCAGGCATCCACGCTAAGCAGCCAGGTTCAGGTGTTCCTGAAGCAAGTTCGCGAGGGATAGCCCTAAGGGCAAACCACCGGGGATTGTCACACAGCAGACTTACGCGCGTCACAGTCGTGCAAGGCTAAAATGCAAATGGGGGTCGGATGGGATGTTCGGCGTCGATTTTGTGCCCGTTGGCCGGTAAGGGCGCCGCATGACGGGTCCTGTCCCCTTAAGCGCGAGCCTGATTGATGATGCGCCCTGCCTGGCGAACGATCCCTCGCGCGCTGCGCGCTTTGTCGCCGGACTGCTCAGCGGCAATGACGGAGATCTGATCGGCAATTCGCATTCGCGGCCCTTGCTGCTTTCTTATGGCGACCTTCGCATGCCAGTGACCGTCGAGGATGGCCGCTATGGCGACACCTATGTTGCGAGCCCGCACAGCGCCTATGTCCTGTATGCCCGCGATGAGATCGACATTATCGGCCTTGAAGGCGCAAGCCGCATCGGTGCCAAAGCGGTGCTGAGCGTGCTTGACCGCTGGCTGCGCTCGCTCGCGATCAATCGCACGGTTCACCTCGACAATTGGATGCTGTCGACCAGCCTCCACGGACATTGGGATGGGACTGGCCTCCCCACCATTCGCAAGACTGTGACGGACGCCTTTCCCGACCATCTGCCGATCATTCGCTGCGTCGATCCGTGGAGTTGTCCCGAGCTTGTTTCGAGCCTCAAGTCCGATGGCTGGTCCCTGCTCCCCTCGCGCCAGATCTGGGTCACCGATGATCTGGAAACCAGCTGGAAGCCGCGCAGCCATACCAAGAGCGACCGGCGAGCCATGCGCAAATCGGGACTGCTGATCGAGGAACTTGACGCGATGAGCGACCGTGATGCCCAGCGCCTCGCCCAGCTATACGCGCAGCTCTATCTGCAACGCTATTCAGCGCTCAATCCCGCTTACACTCCGGATTTTGTGAAACTGGCCTGCGCAAGCGGCGCGCTGCGATTTCGGGTTGCGCGTAACAGCGACGGGATGATCATGGCTTCGGCGGGAATGCGGGTCGCAGGCGATATCGTGACGGTGCCGATGCTGGGCTATGACACCACCCGTCCGCAATCCGAAGCGCTCTATCGGATCGCCAGCCTGCTCAGCAGCGAGTGGGCGATGGAGCGCGGCTATCGCCACCACGGATCGGCGGGCGCGGGCGTGTTCAAAAGCAATCGCGGCGCGCGCGGGCAGATTGAATACATGGCCGCCTATACAGGCCACCTGCCCTATGCCCGGCGCGTCGGGATCAAACTGTTCGCCGAAGTCCTCGAGCGGACCATGGTGCCGGCACTCGAAAAACAGGGTTGGTAGAGAGCCCACTCAGCCTGCCTCCAGCGCCTTGTCTTCGTTCGCGCGCTGGATGACATAGGCGCGGATCGCTTCGACCTCCTCTTCAGAGATAGAGGGCGCGAAGCTCACCATACCATTATCCTTGAGGATGCCGTCGTAAACGACTGCCTTCCACGTCTGGCGACTGCCGAGCGCGCCTGAACGGCGAAGGTCGGGAAGCTCAGTTGAACCCACCGCCGCGGGCGCATGGCATACGGCGCAATATCGCGCGTATTTCGCCTTGCCGATCGCGATAGTCTCCGCGCTCGCGCGGCTGGGCGGCGGGTCAAGCGGGATCTTTGCCAGTTCGGGTTGCGCCGGCAGCTGGGCGCTTCCGCCCAGCTTGAACACCAGCAGGCGCGAAATGTTGCGCACCGGGCCCTGATCGTTGATCAGATGGCCATCGGCGGTGATCGCATACGCCCCGCCCCATCCGGCCAGCACCGCGACATATTGCTCTCCATCCACCGTGTAGGTCATGGGCGGTGCGACTACGCCGGTCTGCGCAGCAAAGCTCCACACCTTGTCACCCGTCGCGGCGTTGTAGGCGGCAAATTCGCTCGACGCGTTGCCCTGGAAAACGAGATCACCGCTCGCCAGCACACCGCCATTCCATGGACCGGGATGTTCGACCACCCAGCGCGCCTCCTGCTTGGCCGGATCCCATGCCATCAGCTTGCCCTTGACCGTGCCATAGACCGATCGGCGGATGCCCAGATCAGGCGGCAGATCGCCCGCGCCCAGATCAAAGCCGACATTGAAACCGCGCGCGCGGTCGGGTTTCCAGTCGGCTTCGGGGGCATAGATCGTCGCGGCTTCGAAGGCGGGAATGTAAACCAGCCCTTCGCTCGGATGGAACGCCATAGGGTGCCAGTTGTGGCCTCCCAGCGGCCCCGGCATAACCAGAGCGGGCTTGCCAGTTTTGTCGACGCGGGTCTCTTCATTAAAAATCGGGCGGCCCTTGGCGTCGATCTCTTTGGCCCAGTTTTGGGGAATATAGTCCTCGGCCGAGATAAACTCACCGGTCTTGCGATCGAGGACGTAGAAGAAGCCGTTCTTGGGCGCCTGCATCAGGACCTGACGCTGTTCGCCATCAATCTCGATGTCAGCGAGGATTATATGCTGAGTGGCGGTGTAGTCCCACGTCTCGCCCGGCGTCGTCTGATAGTGCCAGACATACTCCCCCGTATCGGGCCGAACCGCGACGATGGAGGAAAGGTAGAGATTGTCGCCCTCGCCCGTCCCGTCTGCGCCCGGTGAACGATAGGCGCGGTTCCACGGGGACCCGTTGCCGACGCCGAAATAGAGGAGGTCAAGATTGGGGTCGTAAGCCATCGAATCCCACACCGTGCCCCCGCCACCGATTGCATCCGATCCAGCGAGAGCTTCCATGTTCCAGGTTTCGGCGGCGGCTTTCAGATGCTCTGGGGCGTCCTCGCCTTCGGTGCCATCGGGGACGGTGTAGAAGCGCCAGAGCTCCTTGCCGTCCTCGGCGTCATAAGCGGCAATATAGCCGCGCACGCCGAATTCCGCGCCGCCATTGCCGATGATCACCTTGCCATCGATCACGCGCGGTGCGCCGGTAATCGAATAGGCCATGTCCTGATCGACGGTGACGACTTCCCATTCAACCGCTCCGGTTTCACGATCGAGCTTGACCAGACGTCCGTCGAGCGTGCCCAAAAACAGTGAATTGCCCCAGGCGGCGACGCCGCGATTGACGACATCGCAGCACACTTTAACGCCGGTCTCTCCTGGAACCTTAGGATCGTAATCCCATAGCGGCTCACCAGTGGCCGCATCATAGGCTTTGACCTTGCTCCACGCCGTGGTCAGGTAAAGCTTGCCATCGATCACCAGCGGCGTCGCTTCCTGACCGCGCGCGGTGTCCATATCGGCATACCAGGCAAGCCCAAGATCGCCGACTGTCTCGGCGTTGATGTCGGTTAGCGGAGAATAGCGCTGCTCGGAATAGGTGCGGCCATGGGTGATCCAGTTCGCGCTATCCGCGCTCGCATCCACCAGCGCGTCGCTCGAAATCCCCTCAGGCGCGCACGCGGAAAACAGCAGCGCAGTCAACGCCGCGACCGGCGCCCCCCATTTGGAGGTCGTCGTCGTCATATCTCTCTCCCTAACCGTTTATCGGTTTGGGCGGAGCGTAACCGGGGAGGTGCCCGGTTGTCTATGTTTGGGTTCAAGGGCTGCAAAGATTGGACAGAGTTGCGCCAGAGGCCAACATGCAGGCAGAACGCTAAGCAGCCGACACGGCGCGTTGAAAGCAAGCCGAACCTTCCTGCATCAAACGATCAATCCGCACTCAGAAGCGCGCCTTTGATACCGCCTCCAAATGATCCGATATTGGACCAACCGAATTCGTTATAGGCGCAAAAGCACTTCGTTAAGTTCGCTTCAGTAAAGGTCCGCAGCCAAACTTCACGGCACATCGCAGGTTCCATGCATTTGGCCGCTCTTGACGCGAACTGATAATACCCGGACACAAGACCATGAGCGGGATGCGCAATCGCAACAGTTCGATCAAGCCTGAGTTACCAGCGATGGCAGAGATGATGCTCTTGCCGCCCATCATCACGCAAAGAGCGAGGTCGGAGTTATGAAGTGGCTGGTGAAGACGCTTTCACGGCCAACAGCCCTGTATGTCGTGGCCTTGCTGACGCTCGCATTCGCGGCAATCGCATCACACACAGTGCTCGTTCAATCCTTGTCCGAACTGGATGAGGACTCTCTCGTCATAAATACGAGCGGGCGTCAGCGCATGCTCAGCGAACAGACATTTCGACTGGCGGGCGAACTGGTTGCAGCTGAAGGCGCAATCGATGCGCAGACGATCAAAGGTCAATTGCAGACCTCGCTCTCGCTGATGCGCGATAGCCATGAACGGCTTGCCTCAGATGTCGATCAATCGCCAGCCTCCTCCAGCAGAGACATCGAGCTAAAGGCCGCCTACTTCGACGGGCCAGAGCCGCTTGATGATAAGTTGCGCGCCTATTTTGCCTCGCTCGACACACTGCTTGAGACGCCGCCTGAAGAACTGAGCTTTGAACAGGAAGCGTACCAATCCATTGCTGGGACGCACCGCGACGGTCTGCTGAACGAATTGGATGGAGTGGTTCGGATATACGAGGCCAAGGCGCAAGCGAACCTCGAAGCGTCAGAGCGGCTGCATGTCTATCTTATGCTTGGGATGCTTGCGCTGCTTCTTCTGGAAGCGCTGCTTGTTTTCCGGCCGCTCATCCGTCGGCAAGTTCAGGCCAATGAGGCACTTTTGAGCGCGCGCGACGAAGCGCAGGCGGAACTGGACGCGCGCACCAGCATTCTCGCTGCTGTATCGCATGAAATCCGCACTCCGCTTGGCGGTGTTCTGGGCATCATCGATCAGCTCAAGCGCGAGCGTTCGCCGGTTGAGCGCGAGCGCGCGCTCCATCTGGTTGAGGATTCGTGCGAAGTGCTGCTCGATACACTGGATTCGATCCTCAGACAGTCGCGACTGGGGCAAGGCGCTGAGGAGCTTTCAGAAAAGCTTTTCAGGCCAGCCGGGGTCGCAAACCGCGTAGCCGAGCTTTTCCGTCCCGTAGCCCGCCGCAAAGCGCTCCGGATCGATGTCAACGCGACGACGGATCGGCAGGCACGCGGCGATGACGCGCGAATCCAGCAGGTGCTGGCCAATCTCGTGTCCAACTCGGTCAAATTCACGCAATCGGGCGCGATCACGATCTTCGTCCAAGAGCCCACCGGTGGCTCGCAGGAATGGGCCTTCGTGGTTTCGGACACGGGCGCAGGCATGGACAAAAAGGGCGTTGAGGGACTGTTTGAACCCTTTGGGCACAGCTCGGACGACACACTTGGTCGGGCTAGCGGAGCTGGACTTGGTCTTTCGATTACACGCGATCTGGTTGAGGCTATGGGGGGACGCATTGAAGTCGAGAGCGAGCTTGGCAAAGGCAGTTCGTTCACGGTCATCATCCCGCTGCGGGACCCTCCGCAAGAAGCAGACGCGAGCAGCCCATCGCTCCAAAACGGTCACGTTGCCTTGCTGATTGATCGGGCATCAGACCGAGTACAGGCCGAAGCGGTAGCGGCGCAGTCCGGCTTCACGGTCCTGGACCTGAGCGTGGACGCCGATCCCGAACTGCCCCTGCCAATCGGCTTGACCCTGATCGCCGATGAAGCCCTTCTCCCCCATGCCAGCGACGACTTGGTCCGTACGAGCGAGCGTATTATCATCCTTGGCGATGGTGAGGCTCCGGCTGCGGCGTCGGAGAGCGACAAGGCAATCTTCGTTTCGCACAACCAGCTTGCACGATCGCTGAGTGAACTTTTGAAGGGGCAAAGCTTGTGACACCCTTGGAGGACCTTCCTCTCGAAGAGCAGGTGCGCATTCTCAAGCTGCGTTATGAGCGGGCGCAACGCGCTCTGAACGAAGCCGAAACCGCGCTCGAAGGGCGAATGAATGAGCTCGACGCAGCCAATAAGGAGCTCAGTCGACGCGAGAGTGAACTGGCGGAACGGCTCGACATTGAAAGCCGGCAATTGCTCGCAGCGCTTTCCACCACGAACATGGCGACGATTTATGGCGAAAGCGGGAAGCCGTTCACCGCATCGGAGGGCTCGGCCAATCTGCTAGGCCTGCCCGAAGGCCAGGAAGGGTCGCTCGAAAAGCTGGTCGAGGCCATCCACCCGCTTGATCGCTCGCGGATATTGCGCGCTGGCATGGACTTTTTTCAGACGCTGAAGCCGGGTATTGATCGCATCTTTGAGCATCGCATCATCCGTTTTGACAATGGCGAAACGCACTGGCTGAGCTGGGTTCTGCGCCGCGAAAAGGCTTCGGGTGAAAGGCCGTCTAGTGTCTATGGAACGGTGCGCGACATCACCGAAAGCCGAGCCAATGAGCGCGCCGTGAAAGCGCTGCAATTGCGGGCCCAGCGCCGTGTCCGCGAGCTTGATCGGCTCAGCGCACAGTTAGGAGAAGAGCAGCGCAAAACCGTTCAAGCGCTTGCCATTCGCACGCAATTCCTCAGCGAAATGGCGCACGAAATTCGCACCCCCCTGAACTCGCTCAATGGCGGTCTCGAATTGCTCAGCGATGCTTTGGGACCGCACTCCAGGGACCTCGAAGTTGTCCAGCAGGCGACCGATCAGCTGATGGAGCTGGCATCGCGCCTGATTGAGCAAGCGGGCGGTGAGCAAGAGCCCCTCGACATGTCGCAGACCTCGTCGAAAGCGGATACCAGCGAGATCAGACCGGGCGACGGCAAGCCGAGGATCCTGGTGGCCGAGGACACGGAGAGCAATCGCTATGTGATTGAAAGACTGCTCGATTCCATTGGCTGCGAGACGGTGGTTGTCACCAATGGCGTCGAAGCGCTTGAGATGGCGCGCCAGCAATCCTTCGATCTCATCTTGATGGATGTGATGATGCCGATCATGGACGGGGAACAGGCGACTCAGGCGATCCGGGCATTGTCCGGCCCCGCTTCGCGCACCCCCATTATTGGCGTCACCGCACACTCGCTTCAGGCCGAGCGCGAGCGCCTGCTTTCCTCTGGCATGACGGCGTGCCTGCCCAAACCTGTGCGGCGTGAAGCGCTGGAAACTGCGATCCGCACCGCGATGATCGGGCGCGAGGCCGTCCAGCCGCTCAATGCGCGATTTGACCATGAATTGTTCCAACGCGCCTTCTTTGACCTGCCTGAAGCGTATCGTGATCGAATGCGCGAAGCGGCGAAGAAGGATATCAGTGATTACGGCGAAGAGGTGCTCAAGGCTGCCAAGGGCGAGGACGCAGAGGCTCTTTCCAAGTCCGCTCACAGCCTGAAAGGCGTAGCGCTCAATGTCGGGGCGATCGGTGTCGTCGAAGAGCTCAGCCGATATCGCGAAAAGCTGGCCGAAGACCCTTCGTTCTCAAGCTCCGCCCTGCGCCAGGAGATCGCCGCAAGCCTCTTGGCCTTCGACGATCTCTACCGCGCCCTCGTCGCAATCGACTAATACGCGCCGCGCCCTGACAGGACCGCTCCGGGGGTGCACAGCAGCAGCTTCAAATCGACCCACAAATTGGTGCGCTTGAGATAAGCGCGGTCCATGATCGCTTGGCGTTCAAACGGGATTTCAGCGCGGCCACGCACCTGCCAGGTGCAGGTGATACCCGGCTTGCCCATCAGGCGCTGCCATTGTGTGCCGCGATAGTCAGCGACTTCTCCGGGGAGAGCCGGGCGCGGGCCGACAAGCGACATGCTGCCGCCCAGAACGTTGAAAAGCTGCGGCAGTTCATCGATCGAGAAGCGGCGGATAATGCGACCTGTTTGAGTTATCCGCGGGTCTTCGCGCATCTTGAAACATGTGCCGCTACGGTCCGATTGAGCCAGCAGAGCTGCGCGCCGTGCTTCGGCGTCCGTGTACATTGAGCGAAACTTGATCATGCTGAACGGCGTGCCATCGGCGCCGATGCGCGTCTGGCGGAATAGGACAGGCCCTCGATCCTCCAGCCGAATAGCCAATGCGGTCGCTAAGAAGATCGGCAGCAAGGCAAGGATGGCGAGCCCCGCGACCATCATATCAAGAGCGCGCTTTCCGGCGGCATTTGCGCGAGCAAGCAGCCCCGTTTGCGAAGCAGCGGCAAGCGCGGCGTGAGCAAGAAAAACCCCATTGCCCCACAAATAGCGCTTGGCCATGCGGCGCGGCTCCATCGCAAGGCGCCAGACCCACTCACTCTTGCAGACACGGATTGCCTTGGGCGCGCGTGGGATGCGGCCCGAATAATAGTCGAACAGTCCGCCCACACCCATCACAACGGGAGCGTTGAGCCGGTGGCGATTTCGCGCGATCCACTTCTCCTGAAACGGAACGCCCATGCCCACAAGGATAATGCCGGCAAAGGAACGGTTGATCCGCTCGATCAGCGCGTCTTCCTGTTCAGCAGTGAAGAAGCCCGAATGCGCACCCGCGATCCGCAGCGAAGGGAAATTCTCAGCCGCCCAGTCGGCAGCACCATCGGCAACACCAGGCTGGCCGCCAAGGAAGAAGATGCCCACACCCTCCGTCTGCGCCTCGCGGCAGATTTCAGGAAAGAGATCGGTGCCGTTGAGGTTCTCCCCCAGCGCCTGACCGCTCAATTTCGCTGCGATCTCCATGCCGACGCCATCGGGCAGCAGCAAATCGCTCGCGCGCAGAGCGTCGCGATAGTCGCGGTCGCGGTGCTCGACATTGATGCAATGCGCGTTGAGGAAGCTCACGGTGGAGCGTTTGCCTGCACCTACACGCGCGACGATGTGGCGCGCCATTTCAGTGCGGCCCGCGCAAGCGACGTTGTAACCGAACAGCTTGGCGCTGGGCCACTCGCGGGTAACTTCCAAGCGGTCGCGCAGTTCAGCGCCAGGAACGAAGCGGAAGTCTTGGGTAGAGATGTACTTCATTGGACGGGCTCCTTAATGGGATGTGTCCCACCCGTCGCAACCGGCGTGCCAATTCGGTAAAATGTTGTTTTACAGATATTTTTTGATGGGCCTGCGCTCCACTTCCAACCGGCGTGCATGCATTTTCGCAGATTGCATCACTGAAGTTTTGCATTTTGCGAATTGCGCAATGCGACTTGCGAATTACGAGCGTCACGCGCGCTGAAACCCTAGCAATTCCGCCATTTTTGCAATTGGCACGGATCATGAAACCACTTTCCCCGAACCCACGACGAGGAAAGCATGACCACTCTTTTGCGCACATTGATAAAGCCGGATCGCTGGCCCGCCTTTGCGCGCGGCATGCTGGCTTATGGCTCCGCCGAGGCAGCCACGCGGGCCGTGCGGCTCGCGACCATTCTGGTGGTCGCCCGCCAAATCTCGCCAGCAACACTGGGCGTTGCTGCGCTGGCGTTAAGCTTGTTTGAGCTGGTTCGCGTTCTCACCAATGCCGGTGTCGGCCAACGCATTATCATCGCGACCCAAGACGAATTGGAAGGCGTTTGCCGCACCGCACTGCGCCTGTTCTGGACCATCGCTGCGGGCGTGATGGCGATGCAACTCGCCCTTGCCGCGCTGCTATGGGCGGTGTTTGACCTTGGCGAGGTTGCCGGGATGCTAGCAGCCCTCGCGCTGGTCTATGGCTTCATGCCAGCCGGTCAGGTGCAAATCTTCCTCGCAATGCGCGCTCAACGCATGGCCGCTACCGCTGGCGTTGCCGCGACGCAGAACATTGCTGACAGCCTGCTGACCCTCGCGCTGGTTATCATCTGGCCGAGCGCCTGGGCCATCGTCCTTCCCAAGCTTTTGACAGCGCCGGTCTGGCTGGTGCTTGCCCGTCGCACCTATTCCTGGTTGCCAGACCGCGCTGTCAATCCTGCCCCGATGTCCGACTTTCGCAATTTCGGCCCTGCGATCCTAGCATCCGAAATGCTGACCGCCGCGCGGCTGCACGCTGACAAGCTGATCGTTGGCGCTTTGCTCGGGACAGAGGCGCTGGGCCTTTATTACTTCGCCTTCAACGCCGGCCTTGGCATCACGCAATCGCTGGTCGCCGCGTGCAATCTGGTGCTGTTCCCGCATCTGGCCAAGCTGGACGGCGCGGATCTTGAGCGTGAGTTTCGCAGCACCTTCCTGCGCGGATTTGCAGTCTTTGCGCCGATCATCGCGGCACAGGTGGTGCTTGCGCCAGTCTATGTACCGGTCGTCTTTGGCGAAAACTGGATAGAGGCCACGCCCTATATTGCCTTGCTCGCCTGCGCCGCGCTGCCCTTGCTTTCGGGATCACTGATCGCCGCTCGCCATCGCGCTGCTGGAGCCCCCTTTGCTGAGACCCGGCTGATGGCGATGGCCACACTCGCCAGCCTCACCGGCCTGGCGCTCGGCTGCCAGATTTCGCTCGCCGCCGCATGCGCAGGCTTTGGAGCGGGCCTCGCCCTCGTCCTCATCCCCGCAGCGTTCCCCTTCATCATCTGCACGACAAGGCCAACCATCCTGACCCAAGGAGACTCCCAATGACCAAGCCGACATTCTCCGTGATCATCCCTGCCTATAACGCCGCGAAGACGATTTGTTCGACGATCCACAGCGTGCTGGCGCAGAGCGTCATTGATTTCGAGGTTTTCGTTGTCGATGACGGGTCGAGCGATGACACTGTGTGCGTGGCGCTGCGCTGTGCCGCGCAGGATCTGCGCGTCCGCGTAGTCTCACAGCCCAATGGTGGGGTGTCCTCGGCGCGCAATTTCGGCGCGAGTTTGGCCAAGGGCGAGTATCTCGCCTTCCTTGATGCGGATGACCAATGGGCAGCCGACAAGCTGGAACGTCACCTCGCGCTCCACGAGGCTGACCCCATCCTCGATGCGAGTTTCGCCCGCGTTGAATTCAGCGCCGACACCCAAGGTAAACTCGAAGCGGGTCGCACAGTGTCAGGCATGCCCGAAGGCTATCTCGATATCGCCGACGTAGTGGTCGAGAACCCCGTCTGCACCGCATCGAACTTCGTTATCAGCCGTGAGACTTTCGAAGAAATCGGCGGGTTCAATGAAGACCTGCGCTATGCCGAGGATCAGGAAATCCTCGCGCTTGTCCTCTTCGAAGGCGGGATGATCCGCGGCATTGATGCACCGCTGGTGCGCTATCGGATGAGCGAAGACGGCCTCTCCAGTGCCTTCGAGGCGATGCTGGAAGGCTGGCGATCCTTTGCGACCCGTTGGCTCGAAGGCGAAGCGCTGGCGCAGGGTGAGGCGACCTATTGCCGCTACCTTACCCGCCGGGCCTTGCGCTCTGGCGCGGATATCTCGGTGGCCCGCGCTTTTGCACGGCGCGGACTCGCAGCCGATTGCAACGGCTTCATGGCCGGCGGCGCGCGCTCCATCCTCACTCTGGGCGGCGTGATCGCTGGCGGCACAATGCCCGCCTCTCTGCGCCGCGCTGTCTTTGCCTGACCCCACACACAGAAAGGAACATAATCATGACCAATCCGATCATGTCGGTCGTTATGCCGATCTACAATGTCGAAGCCTTTGTGGGCGAAGCGGTTCAATCCGTGCTCGATCAGAGCTTCAAGGATTTCGAGCTGATCTGCGTCGATGACGGCGGGAGCGACCGTTCGATGGATATTGTCGCGGCGTTTACCGATCCGCGGATTCGCATCGTGCACCAGGCCAATCGTGGCCTTGCTGGCGCACGCAATAGCGGGATCGCGCATGCACGCGGTGAGTTTATTGCGCTGCTCGACAGTGATGATGTCTGGCACCGCGACAAGCTGATGCTCCATTTCGTCCATCTGCGGGCCAATCCTGATATTGGCGTCAGCTACGCCGGATCGCGCCTGGTCGATGTTGATGGACAAGCCTTGAGCGTTACGATGCAGCCCAAGATCGGCCGCATCACCGCGCGCGACATCATCTGTCGCAATCCCGTCGGTAATGGAAGCGCGGCGGTGCTGCGCAAGGCCGAGCTCGACGAGGCAGCATTCATGCACCCAACCACTGTGGGCCGCAAATGCTGGTTCGACGAAGACTTCCGCCAGTCAGAGGATATTGAGCTTTGGATCCGCCTCGCGGTCAAGCACGAGGTTGTCTTCGCCGGGATCGACGGCCTGCTTACCGATTACCGCATCATCGCCGGAGCGTTGTCCGCCAATGTCGTGAAGCAATATCTGAGCTGGACCCGGATGATGCGCAAGCTGCGCGGCTATGCCCCCGAATTTGTCGAAGCACATGGCGACACGGCGCGTGCCTATCAACTGCGTTATCTTGCACGCCGCTCGGTACAGCTGGGCAACGCGCAACTGGCTCAGGATCTGCTCTCAAAGGCAATTGGCCTGCAGCCTCGCGTGATCGTCGAAGAGCCACGCAAAACCATCAGCACCGCTGCCGCCATCGTGCTCGCATCCGTGCTGGGTAAAGACCGTTTCACCGCGCTTATGCGCCCCTATCTGAGGAATGCTGCATGATTACTATCGCTCATCTGCTCGACGATTTCAGCATGGGCGGGGTCACCCGCGCGCTGACCCTGTTTGACGAACCCATGATCAAGGCCCGCGCGCAATCGCGTGTAATTCCGATTGATCCCGCGAGCGCCCTCGCTCCGCGCATCGACGCGGACCTGATCGTTGACCACACCGCGCTTTCGTGGCGGCGCTTTGCCTTTCTGGCGAGCCTGCGCGCACGCCACCCGAACGCGCGTATCGTCCATGTCATGCACGGCTACACACGAGCCTTTGAGGCATGCGAGGTCAAGGAGAAGCGCCGCTTTCGCCGGATGTTGCGCAGTGCCGCGCGGCTGGTGGACGACATCATCTGCGTCTCGGATGCCCAGCGCGATTGGCTGATGAGCGAGGTTGGAATCGGGCGTGACCGTTTGCGTGTCATCTATCCCTGGACAGACCGCACCGAGCTGTTCTCACTGCCCGCAGCCCCGGCTCGCGATGGCCGCGCACTCCACCTGCTCGCCTATGGGCGATATGCCGAAGTAAAGAACTTCGCTGAACTCATCACAGCAATGCGGTCCTTCCGGCCAAGCGAAGTGCGCCTTACCGTCTTTGGCGACGGGCCGCAGCGTACATTGCTGACCGCGCTCGCCGCTGACATGCCGCATGTTGAGGTGTTGGGCCCCAGTTCCTCGCCCGCTGTCCATCTGGCCAGCTGCGATGCGGTGATTGTCCCGTCGCGCTATGAGCCTTTTGGCCTGGTCGCGACCGAGGCGCGCATGGCGGGCCGGGCTGTGATTGCTGCCGATATCGATGGCCTTCCCGAACAAGTGCGCGAAGGCGGTCAGGTCGCTGCACTCGGAAGCGCTTACGACATTGCGCAAGCCATTCGCGCCGCAACCCGCGCAGACCTTGCTCAGTTGGGCATGGAGGGGCGCCGCGGTGTGAAGAGCCAGCATACCCAGATCCTGCGCCGCTGGTGTCAGCTGATCGAGCACGTCGATACGGCGCGCAATCCGCATGGGGTAGAGCGGGCCATGTTCACTCAACTGGAAAGGGCGCAGGCTTGATGATCTAAGGGAGCCTCTCAAGCCGCCGTCCTGGCCGTCGAACCACTTAACGCCACCCAGTGGATCGGCGGCCTTTTTGTGCCCGCCTTCGGGTCAGATTGATCAGAGTGGATGGAATGAAGAGAGCGAAAGAGGCTCAGGCTGGGAGAGCGCGGCGCTGTGCAATCCCGATCAGCACCAGTGCGGGCCAGTAAAGATAGGCGAGGATCTCAAGGTTCTCGCCAAAGGAATAAAGCACCAGAACCAGCACCATGGAAAGGCCAACCTGCGCAGTGCTCGATTGCAGCGCGCGCAGCATCAAGGTGCCGCTCGTTACCGCCAGCGGGATTGCCAGAGCGATGGCTCCCAGCAGCCCCTTCACAAACAACAATCCATACCACGAATGGTGGCTGCCAATGGGCATGTATTCGACCATGTGCGGGCCGTTTTCGACCACGCCGTGCCCGAACCAATAGGCTTCGCTTTCCCACCTGGTGATCGCGATGCGGCCCAAAGCGGCGCGCACGCGGCTGGAATCGGCGCGCGCAGCAGAGAACTCGCTCATGGCGGTGTCGATCAGTTCCAGCAGCATCGGTCCAAAGATGCCAAGCGCCAGAATGGCAGGCGCTGCCAGCAGCCACAAATAGCCCCTATCGAGGCGTGCCGCGCCCCACACAAACGGCGCGACCACCGCCAGAGCCACCAAGGCCAGGCGCGATTGCGAAAACACTGCGAGCGCCAGCCCTCCGGCAATGCCTATCAGTTTCCAGCCCATTTGCTTTTCGCGCGCGGCAAGCAGGACATAGACGACGCCCATCATGCCAGCCGCCGGCGACCACGGCGCAAAGAACTGCCAGCGCGGCGTCCCGACGCCCGGCTCAATCGTGTAGAGTTGTGCGGTGAAGTAGTCTGGCCCAGCGCCGCCCAAAACCTTGAGCGGAGAAACCCAGAGGCGCTCTGGCAGGCCGATCATGGGGGCGATCAGAAATACAGGCAGGATCAGCAATGTCAGCAAGCCCAGCTTGCAGATCGAGCGATAGATCACCTCAGGCCGGATCGGCAGAACAGCTCCGGCTAGTGGGAAAAGCGCGATCAACGCCCAGCCTTTGGCCCAGCCGATGCTCGACTTGATCGTCTGCCCCATGCCGAGCTGGAAATTCGAATGACCGACCCACAAGATCACCAGCATCGCAGCCATTCCGGCAAGCCAGATCCACACCGTTACAGGCACGCTCTGCGCGTCCTTGTGCCCCAGATAAAGAGCCCACGCAGCCATCCCTGCCAGCACCCAGCCGAGCACAGGGCCAGCAATATATAGCCCGCCGATCAGCCACAGCCCCCAGGTCCACAGGATCGTGGCTGAGATCAGGCGTTCGGCAGGAGTTTGCGGATGATCGGTTGGCGCAGCCATAGGAGGAGAAATCCGATTACAAGAGCGATCGAAGCAGCCAGCGCCCCGACGATCACAAGCAGTGGGGACGGCGCCGATTTGCCTCGCGGCAGCGAGGGCGCTTCAAGCGTCTGGACGAGCGGGTAGGAGGCGAAAGGGTCCGACTTGTTGGTGTCAAGCTGCGCCAATGCGGAGGAGAACACCGCTTCGGCCACGCGCAAATCGCGCAGCAGATCGGCGAGCTTGGCAGCCTGGGCGACCTGCGCTTCGGTGGCGGCGGATTGCTCGCCGATCTGGCGGCGCAATTCGGCAAGCGCGGCCTGATTACCACTCGCATCGCTGTCACGCTGGGAAAGGCTGGAGAAAAGCCCTTCGCGCGCATTGGTGGACGTCAGGTCAGCAAAGGCGAGAACCTTGATAGCGCTCAACCCCGTCAATTCACCGCCGCGCCGCGCCAGATCGCGTCGCAATTGCGCCTTTTCAGCGGCAAGCTCCTCGATCACAGCGTGCGCGTCACCCAAAGTGCCTGAGCTTTCGCTCAGCGCACCCACGGCCTTGGCATAGCGGGTGAGCAATTCCTGAAACTCAGGATCGGCTTTGAGCAACATGGCGCGGCGCGCTTCAGGCAGCGAGACCTCAAGCGTGGTCGAAAGCCGCGCGGTCGCTGCGGCTGTTTCAGCCACACGGACGCGGCGGTCACGCTCATTCGATTTGAGCTGGTCGAGCGCGGTGATGCGACCGGCAAACTGATCGAGCGAGACAAGCCCTGTCTCGCCCTGAAAGTCGAGCAGCGCCTGTTGCGCCTTATCGACCTTGCCCTCCAGATCGCCGATCCGCTTGGCATCGGCTTCCTCGCGGGTGCGCGCTTCGTCCTGGCGCAATGTGTCGAGCTGCGTCTTGAACGCGCCTTGCAGCGCCTCCATGCGCGTTCGAGCCGTCTCAGGCGTGCCGGCGCTAATGCGGACCTCGATAAGGTTCGTCTGATCGATCAGCTTGATCGTAGGTTCTGGAAATGCGCTTTCTTCTTCACCCGCAATCGCCGCCGCCTTGCGAAGGACAAGGTCAGACATCAGCAGACGCTTGTAATTCTCGGTTGGGCTCAGCGAGGCAGAGGAGAAAGCTGAAGAGGTGTTGGTGGAGGCCTGTCCGATGGATTCAAGGTTCATACTCGCGCCCACGCCGGTGCCCGGCAGGATCAGGCTCATCCGGCTGTCATAGCGGTCCGGCGCAAACAGGATATAGCCGAGGGCAAGCACCCAGATCAGCGCGAGCGGCCACGCCATGGTGACAAAATAGCGGCGATAGCGGTCCACCGATGGCAGGCCATCGCGCACCACTGACCAGGCGCGCAGGAGAAGGCGCTGGCTCGGCTCCTGATTGGACTCGGTGGACGGTTCCCCTGCCGTCTGGCGCTCTGCCAGAGGTAAGGCTCGCCCAAAGCCTTGCGGACCGTCAAAAGGGGGCGCGTGGTTCACAGCGCGTTGTCCAGGATCAGCGCGGGCGTCACGGTGTTGATCGATTCCGCCACCATGCCAAGCGCCTGACGGAAATTGGTCCAGCGGCTATCGTAACACGCAATCGCATCACCGGGCATCAGATAGGGGTTGAGCGCATCGCGATTGGCGTTGCGCACCAGTTTCTCGATGTCGCGCTCAATCACGATGCTTTGACCGTTCAGGCGATTGCGCGAGATCAGGATCGCACGGCGATCAGAGTTCATGTAGCTGCCGCCCACGCAGTTGGCGGACACCAGCCCCTGAAGCAGGCGCGTGCCATAGGGCAGCGAGGTCGAGTATTCGCCAATCGCTGCAGCCGAGTTGCTCGTCGCGGTTTGCGTGAGGTTCGACATGAACACCCGGATACCGGGCTGCGTCAGCGGGCTTGGGCGCACCAGTTCAGGATCATAGCACTTGCGGCTTGGCACGATCAGCCGATCGCCCGAAGCGAGAGTGACATCGCGGCTGGTCCAGCCATAGATAAAACCCGACATGTCAAACTCAGCGTAGGTGTCGCCGCGGATCAGATAGATGCGCTGCACATCGGCATCTGGGCGGACACCACCGCTGGCTCGAATGGCTGTTGTGACGGTGCGACCGGCATTGTTGTCACCGCTGACTTTGCCCTCTTTAAGGCCGATCCGGTTCTCGGAACTGCGCTCGCCCACGCGGACGGCACCGGGTTCGAACACGGCCCCTCCGACCGAGACCGAAACGCCCGCATTTTCAATCAGCGCTACGCGCACGGCGTTGCTCAGCGGACGCACTTTGCCAGCAGCGACAAGCTGCGTGCGCAGGGTTTGCGTGAGAGCTACGATGGACTGACCTGCTGCTTCAACCGGGGGCAGACCACGCAAGGCCAGCGTCCCGTCGCTATCGATGACATAGGTGCCCGTGATGCGATCAATGTCGCCGAGAATGCTGACTTCAAGCCGGTCGCCCGGGCCAAGCGGCGCGTTGCGGGTGAGAAAGCTGGCAGGCGAGACACGCCGATAGGTGTCGAGTTCGCGCGGCACAGCCCAGTCACAGGTTGGTGCCCCGCGCCCGACCGGAGCGGTCTGGATCCAATCACCTTGTGGCTGGTGGCTGCCATTCCAGGCGACTTGCCCCGGCGCATAGACGGAAGAGATCTGATTTGAGGGAGCCGGGCCAGAGACACACCCCGAAAGCGCGATGCTGGCAACAGCGCTCAATGCGGCAAGTTTTAAAGTGAAGCGGGGCATTGCGGTCTCCATCCATGAGGTTTGCCCCTACGTTCCAAGGATCGTGCCAAAACGCGAAAACCGCAGAATTGCGTGGCTTCGCGCGCATTAGGCAGATCATATTCGCATAATGGCAATGGAGAATTCGCAAAATGCGTCACGATTTGCATTTTGCAAGTAATTCTCGGCCTGCAGAACTACCAATATGCGAATTTGCCGGCCTCGCACTTCGCGAATGGAGGTGTAGTCTCCGCTCCATGCAGGCTCGTAAAATTCCTCACTTTCATTGGAAAAGCCCAGCACCCGGCACAGCCTTTACGTATTTTTTACTTTAAACTCAGCGTTTCGAGGCTAGCGAAGTCGTCTTTTTGGCACGGTGCGTGCATTGCCGAGCTCCTGAACCAATCGATGTCTGCCTAATGGGGGCAGCACGCAGGCTTAGGAGGCAATCATGGACGCAAACACTTCACTCTGGATGGCCCAATATCTTGGCCAATGGCCGCTCTTTGACGAGACAATCTTGATGATCTCATCGAGCCACCTGATCAAAGGAGCCGCGCTGTGCGGCATAATGGTCTATATCTGGACCTACGCACCTAATGGCGAACCGGGCCAGAGTAAGACCACGCAGTTCAACAACCGCCTCACACTGATTGCGGCTCTGATTTCGAGCGTGTTTGCAGAAGCGCTCGCTCTTGTTCTTTCCAAGTCTCTCGAGTTTCGGCTTCGTCCCTTTCTCGAACCCGAGCTCGGCATGGATGTGCCTGAACGCTTGCTTGCCTTTTCTGCCTCGATGTCCACGGGCAGTTCTTTTCCCAGCGACCATGCAATCCTGTTCGCAGCGATCGTGACAGGCATTTTCCTCGTGTCGCGCCGCTTGGGTGTGTTGGCGGCGGTCTATTCCACCGTCTTCATCGCCTTCCCACGTGTATATCTGGGGCTGCACTACGCGAGCGATATTCTGGTTGGATCGGCGATTGGCGTGGCATGCGCGCTCATCGGGGTGAAGCTTATTCGCACCATTCCCCTGATGCGATGGCCAGTGCGCCTAACCTATACGCATCAAGCTTTGGTCGCGCCCGTATGCTTCTTGTTCCTGTTTGAGGTGGCAACCATGCTCGAAGACCTCAGAGCCTTTGCTCAGATTCCAGGGCTTACAGGGACCTCATAACTGGAGGCATCCAAGGGCCGCCCCACCCGATTTTGCAAAACGCGGCATTACAATTTGCATTTTGCAAAGAAATTCGCATTATGCGTCAAGCAAACTGGAGAATACGCCGGCGCAAACTGCAAATTTTCGGCACGCTGTTTGCATAGTGCAAGGCAGACCCACGAATTGGAGATGCTTTGAAATGAAGGGAATTATCTATTCGGAGCTCCTCGGCTTCCTCGATGCAAAGGGCGGCCCGAGCTTTACCGAGCAAGTGCTGGAGGGCGCCGAGCTACCCCATGGCGGCGCCTTCTCGCGCGTCTCGCGCTATCCCTGGGAACAGGCGGTGCAGGTTGTGACGTCAGCCTCACGCATCAGCGGGCTCGACGCCAACGATCTGTGCCAGGAATTCGGCCGCTTTCTGTTTGACCGCTTCACTGTACTCTACACCGAAATTGTCGAACGCTACCCCACCGCCGAAGGGATGCTGGGCCATGTCGAGAGCCACATCCATGAAGAGGTGAAGGTGCTCTATCCCGATGCGGTTCCGCCCACCGTCAGGTCATGGCAGGACGAAGAAGGCTTCGTCGTCGAATATTCCTCGCACCGCCCCTTCGCCTTTATCGCACATGGCCTTGTCGAGGGATGCATGAAGCATTTCGGTGATCCGCGGACAATCGAATGGATCAACCCCGATCCCTCCGGCAAGACTGCTTTCTTCAGGATCCAATGATGCAAAACGCCAAGGTTCTCGCCAAAGTTCTCATAGTGGAAGACAGCGCATCGCTCGCGCTGGGCTACGCAGCTCAGCTGGAGGATGCAGGCCACGAAGTGAGCTTGTCCGAAACCTTGGCCGATGCCCGCCGGGCTTTGACGAGCGAGAACTTTGATGTGATCTTGCTCGACCTGCAATTGCCCGACGGCGATGGTCTCACGATCTTTGACGCTTGGTCAGGTCGCAAAGATGCGCCTTCGGTGATTGTAGTGACCGCCGATGGATCGCTCAATCGCGCAATTACGGCGATGCGACTGGGAGCCTATGACTTCCTTGTGAAGCCCGTTGCAGGATCACGCCTGCTGACAACCGTCGCCAACGCGGCCCAGCAGCGAGAGGAGCGCCAGGATACGATCGAGGCCGAACCGAGCGAACCACAGGAAGCAGAGGGCTTTCACGGCTTCATCGGCAACTCACCCGCGATGAAAGCGGTCTTCCGCACAATCGAGAGCGTGGCGGATTCCAAGGCCACCGTCTTTGTCACCGGAGAAAGCGGTACGGGTAAGGAAGTCACCGCAGAGGCGATCCACTCCGCGAGCAAGCGTCGCAATGGGCCGTTCGTGGCAATCAATTGCGGGGCTATCCCTGAAAACCTGCTTGAATCCGAATTGTTCGGCCATGTGAAGGGCGCGTTTACTGGCGCGATCGACAACCGCATTGGCGCGGCCAAGGCGGCCGATGGCGGCACTCTGTTCCTCGACGAAATCTGCGAAATGGATTTGAAGCTTCAGGTCAAACTACTTCGCTTTCTGCAATCTGGAATGATCCAGCGTGTAGGATCTTCGGCAGCCGAGCCGGTCAATGTCCGCATCGTTTGCGCGACCAATCGCGATCCGGAGCTCGAAGTGGCAGAGGGGCGCTTTCGCGAAGACCTGTTCTATCGCCTCAACGTCATTCCCATCGCACTTCCTGCCCTGCGCGAACGCGGCGATGATATCGCTCTGATCGCGAGCAGCCTTGGCCAGCGCATCGCAGCCGAAGAGGGGCGCACTATCAGTGGCTTTTCGCCGGCGAGCGAAGACTATCTGCGCCAGCATTCGTGGCCGGGAAATGTGCGCGAATTGCAGAATGCTCTGCGCCGGGCGATCATCACCGGATCAGGCAAGCGGGTCGACTTTGGAGCGGTGACGCCCGCCGCGCCGCCTGAACGCACCTCGCGGATCGCCCCACCCGCTGCGATGGCTGCTCCCGCTGTCGCTCAAGAGACCACACAGCAACCCACTGAGACCGATTTCTCTGGCATGACGCTCGAACAGATCGAGCGTATGGCTATCGAGCAGGCTATCTCCCGAAGTGCAGGCAATATCTGCGCAGCCGCGCGAGGACTCGGCGTCAGCCCGTCCACGATCTATCGCAAGCTGGAGCGGTGGGGCGGTTGAAGCGATTTGCTTGTCGCCCTTACGGTCACAGTTTCAATCCGGGTGGTCAGTCCCCTGGGTTCCTACTTGCGATATTCTGCCAGTCAGAACGCAAAAAGGCCCCGCTGAAAACAGCGGGGCCTTTTTGGTGCGACCTATTGATGCGATGCTGGTTGCGGGAGTTGGATTTGAACCAACGACCTTCAGGTTATGAGCCTGACGAGCTACCGGACTGCTCCATCCCGCGGCACCTAGCTGGGCGTTCAGGACATAGGCCCTAGAGACGCCAAAAGGGCTAGCCTTCTTAGGTTGGCCCTTTTG
>JBCBMN010000012.1:0-32003 GCA_039822745.1 Pseudomonadota bacterium
ACGATAACATCGCCACCTTCGGCATCTCCACCTTGCGACGACCCTGAACCGCCTTGATTCACAGAGCTGACAAGCAGCGTGCTCTGCCCTCCAGGCGGCGCTGTGAAGGTCAGCGTGGAATTGGAAGCATCGAAGCGGGCTTCTCCATCGGTCGCAGTGCCGCCATTGCCCGAACTGCCTCCATTGCCGCCGGTCGAGTTGGACGCGACGGTCAAATCGCCGAAGATGTTGAGCGTCCCGTCGGTTACCGAAACGCTGCTATTGCCTCCCGCCGCAAAGCCGCCGTCCCCGGCACCTGCTCCATTGCCGCCGATTGCTCCGGCGAAGCCAAGGGGAAGGTCGGCATTCAGAACGCCACCATTGCTGATGGTTATGGCGCGCGAGCCACCAAAGGCGCTGCCGCCGAAAGCATCGCTGTTCGTATTACCCGCTTGGCCAGAGCCGCCCGTGGCCGCGACGGAAAACTCGGTTCGGCCCATGCTGACGGTGCCGCCATCAGCGATGATCTCGCCATTGCCGCCATTGCCGCCACCGCCATTCCCTCCATCTGAGGACATGCCGCCGCGCCCCTGTGCGACGAGCCGCATCGCTCCCAGAAGGCTGGTCTGCGATGGAGCGGCTGGCAGAGCCACTTCGCCGCCATTCAATGCGCTGATCGAGACCGTTCCGCCGGTGCCGTTACCGCCATCCGCAGCAACCCCAAAACCGTTGGCACCGGTGCCATTGGCGGCAAGAATCGCGCCGTCATTGAAAGTGTCGCTGTTCTGGACCGGCACATCCTCAATTATCGTGATGATGCTGGAGATATCGCGCGCTTCGAGCGAAGCGGTGCCACCGGTACCATTGCCGCCCTGTTGTCCCTGTCCACCGACTCCGCTGGCTGTGAATTGAGCGCTGCCAAGTTGAACAACACTGCTGGCCTGACTGATGGCGCTAGCCGTGCCGCCCTGACCGGTGCCGCCTTGGCCGCTGAGACCGAAGGCACTGCCGCCAACGCCATTGGCGCGCACAGAGGCATTTCCGTCGATTTGCAGGCTTCCCTGATCTGGATCGATCGCCCCAAGTGTGGAGGTTCCTCCGGTTCCATCAGCACCATTGCCTACGCTCGATGAGCCTCCAAAGCCCGTGGAATCGA
The DNA here is from genome assembly GCA_039822745.1 of Pseudomonadota bacterium. Classification (GTDB taxonomy): domain Bacteria; phylum Pseudomonadota; class Alphaproteobacteria; order Sphingomonadales; family Sphingomonadaceae; genus Erythrobacter. Next base: position 1,136 of record JBCBMN010000012.1, read on the forward strand.
GCGATGCATTGCCAGTGATAAGAACATCAATGCCCGAAATTGAGAGCGCCGCGGTTCCACCCGAACCCGTACCACCAAGACCCGCATCGCCGGAGCTTCCAAACCCGGTCGCTGCCAGGAAGAGACCAGTGAGGCTGGCCGTGCCTTCAAGGCTCCCCTCAACCGTGGCAAGCCCGCCAACTCCATTGCCTCCATTTGTGCCGGAGCCGCCATCACCGCTGGCAGTGACGCTGACTTCGCCTGTGGTAACCTGGCCCGCTGTTACGAGGAGCGATGCTAAGCCACCGCGACCGTCGCCTCCCGCCCCTGTTGGGGATGAGGACTGGCCGTCGAAACCACCAAACCCGCCTGAACCACTCGCGCCTATGACAACAGTGCCAAGCTGCGCGCTGCCTGCTCCGACAGAACCGTCGATATTGGCGAATAGGGAGACACCGGCAAAGGCTCTTCCGCCAATTCCGTCTCCGCCTGTGCCACCGGTTTGGTTGACGGGCGCGTCACCGCCTGTGCCACCATTGCCACCGGCATTGACAACTGAAGTGCCGCCCACAGTGAGAGTACCATTGTCTGCTCCTGCGAGCAGATAGGCGCCGCCCAGAAAATCAGGCTGAGCCACGTTGGGTGCAAGCGCGCTACCACCTTGGCCAAGGCCGCCTTCACCGGCTGGAACCTGGCTATCGCCAAATCCGCCCGTGCCGCCATTGCCCGTTGCGAACAGGTTGGCTGACAGACCGATCTCAAGCTCAGCTGTCTCGGTCAGGGTTCCTTCTGCTTGGAACAGGGCGGTCCCGCCCAACCCTGTGCCGCCAGTCCCGCCTTGCCCGAAGAATGCAGCCCCGCCGCTTCCGATTGCTGAAGCGCTGGCATTTCCAAGATATTCAATGCGACCAACAAGCGCGCGCGCTCCAGCAAAACCGCCGATGCCTTGTCCGCCTTCGGTTCCGTCGCCACCTTGCGCACTCGCTGTCGCAAAAAAGTCCCCTGCGACAGAAACTGTTCCGCCGCCTTCGACAAAGGTGCGTGCGGTTCCGCCCGTTGCAGCGCCGCCTGCTCCCAAGTCGTTCGACCCGCCGTTAGCGTCGGCCGCGAGGTTAAGAGCCCCAAGGAGTGTAAGACTGCTGGTGTCTTGCACGGCGACGGTGACTTCGCCGCCAGTTGCCGTTGCCCCGGCAGTCGTATCGCTAGAGAAAGACCCGTTTGCGTTCGCCGAGAGGAAGGCGTCAAGATCGACAGTGATCGAACCGCCATCTGGCAGGATGTTGAGAAGCGCCTGACCTCCAAACACATTCGATGCTGTCACGCCTGTGCTTGACGAGCTTGAAGGGCCGAAGGCATCCGCCGTGATCTCAACAGCTCCGCGCAGATTTACCACACCGCCTTGCGATGCAAACACCTGCGCAAGGCCGCCACGCATCTCTGCACCAATGAAACCGAAGCCACCGTCTGCGCCTTCGCCATTGGCGGAGACAGTCAGGTTGCCGGCAATCTCTAGCGTTCCGCCATTCGAACCGACCTGCGCGCTGCCTCCGGTTGCGCTACCGAAATCGCCATCGACATCGTTTTCGCCGCCAAAAGCATCCGCAGTGACAAGAGCATTGCCAAGGATGTTGAGCGAGCCCCCTGCAAAGGCATCGATAAAGGCAATTCCCCCCTCTGCGTTGATCACTGTCGGATCAATCAGGCTTGAGCTGCGCACACCAAACGCCCGCGCTGAAACGAGCACGTCTCCTGTTATGGTGAAGCTGTTGCCCGCGGTGGCAGTCAGTTCCGCTGCGTTTCGCCCAACCAACAACAGGTTGCCATCGACGCTGCTGTTGGAGTTGAACGCAGTAACCTGCACTTTGTCATTGGCTATGGCGAGAAGGCTGCTCGACGAGTTGAAGTCTTCAAGGAAAATGTTGCCTGAGGGCGGCGGATCAATCTCATCCTCGGGCCGAGAAAAAATGGCGTTGATGCCGTCCGAGATTGACCCATCCTGGACGCTGCGACCATTGACGTCGTAATTGGCTGAAAGGATCACCTCGCCATTGACGACGCCAGCACTAACCGCAGGATCAAAGCCCAGATTGCCGCGAAAGATCATGCTGATTGGATCGGTCGCCGCCTTCGCCACAGCGTAAATGATATGGTTGTCGCCCACGCCCGTGCTGGCCGGACCACCCACATCGCCGTCGATCACAATAGGCGTCGTCTCGGACGTGCCAGCGGGGATCTGGATGTCGAACAGGCCGTTCGTGAAGGTTATGTTGACCACTTCACCCGCGACAAAGGCTTGGCTGCCATTCACGCGCGACTGACCGAGCATCTGCACCTCGGCAGCGGCGGCGATGAAGAACGAACCATCCTGAGGCGCATTGATCTGAGCGCCGGGATTGATGATCACCGAAGCTGTGGGGCCGGTCCTCGAAAATGTGCCAAGCTGAAGCTGACCGCCATTCTCGTTGAAATCCACAAAACTGGTCAGATCCGGCTCAAGCGATGTCAGGATCAGGCTGCCGACATCGAAAGTGGCACCACCACCCACAATGATCCCTGTCGGGGAGTAGAAAGCGATCGTGCCGCCGGTCTCGAATGAACTGGAATCGGTGTTGAAATATTGCGAAATGACCGCGCCATCGATCATCACGACATTGCCGTTTGTGCTTGGTAAGATGCGGTTTAGGACGCCGAACTCTGGTGAATCGAGACTACTTTCGAAGGTCGCGATGTTGCCATCAGGCAGGAAAGTCAGCGCATTGCCTGACGCATCTTCCTGAGGTGTCCAGTCGATTACAGTCGTCTGGGTGTCGACGACAATCGTCTCTGTCCCATTATCGAGTGGAAAGCGCGTGGCCGCCCCGACAACAACGGTCTCATTCGCCTGAAAGGCCTGAGCACGGACCCGCTCCGGTGCGAGAGTGAGCGAGATTGCCAGGGCCATCGGGCAGGCGCCAAGCAACAGCTTCGAGCGGTTCTGGATCAGGATAGCCATCTCAAAATCTCCACGGGAACAAGCGGGCGGTCAGCGAAAACATGAAGCGCACATCACCGCGTGTAACGGCGAGGTCTGGGCGCTCCAGCGGGACCGCGATCATGAAATTGCCTTGCAGGTTTGAACCCCAGGCGGCGCGCACACCTCCCCCTGCGGACCACAATCGATCCGGGTTTAATGGGCTGCGACTTGGATCTTCGTTCCAGGCATAGGCAATATCGGTAAAGACGTAAGGCTGATAGGCCAGTGCATCGACATCCTTCGGCGCCAGCGAACCATACCGCATCTCAAACGCGCCAGCGATGCCGCTGTCGCCCAGAACGGCTCCGGGATCATAGCCGCGCCCAATCGAGAAACTGCCGGCTGAAAACTCCTCAAAGGCTGGGAGCGGCGAACTCGACACTTGCGCGTTCGAACTCACCGAAAGCGTCCACAAAGGCGTCGGCCTGAATTCAGCACCAAGATCATACCGCATAAGGAAAGGCGTGGGGTCGGCCTCAATGCGGCTGGGTGGGACGGCTCCGCCAGTGACACAAGCGAGCAGATCGGGCCGACAATCTGGGCTCGTCGAAAAGACATCAAAGCCCTGCCGCGCTTCGGCACCATAGCGCAGCCTAAAGCGCGGTTCATAGGCCGTGTAGCCATCGATGCGCTGTATGCTGGCTCTGTCGGTAACCTCGCCACTGAAGCGAGCAAAGACTGTTCGCACACGGTCTTCTGTCAGGGGAACGCCGCTGACATCGACATTCTGATCGACGATATCGAACCCGAAGTCCAGATAGGTGCTGCGCGTGCGCGAGCGCTGCAGCGGATAGCTGGCAAACACACTACCGATGACGCTTTCCGATTCAATGTCGAGGCCGGACAAATCGTTGTCCGGGTCAGTCATTGAATAGGTGAAGGTCCCTCCAAGCCGCAGGCCCTCGCCCCCGACTGCGAAGTCATGGCCAATCTGAAATGTCTGCTGCTCAACCAGTTCCAGCGTGGTGAATGCCGTCACAAATGTGCGATCGCCCAGGCCAGTAACGTCATAAATTTCACCCTGAAGGGTCGCGCCGAATGGCCCAATAGTGCTCGAACCAAGGTTCTGGACATTGGCAAAGGCTGCCCCCCTCTGACGCACGACAGCAATTTCGCCAATCAGATCGCCGGGCTCTCCACTCACGGCCGGACGCAAGGACAAGCGAACGTTCACGCCCGGCAGGTCATCGGCGAGCAGCAGATAGCGCTCTGCGTCCCTTGTGTTGAACACGTCCTGCTCAGTCAGCTTGCGCAAATAGCGTGCCACTGTCGCCTCCGACGGGCCAGCATCACCGCGCACACGCACAGCGGCGAGGCGACCGAAGACCACACGAAAATCAGCGACCCCATCGCTGAGGTTTTGCTCCGGGATTTCAACCGTGGCGAGATAGCCTTCGCTTCGCAGGATGCTGTTTGCCTGTGCACGAATGTCGCACATCACTGACAATGGAAGATCACGGCCAACATAGCCTTGATAGGCTGCGTCAAGTGAGAGGCCTGGAACACGGTCAAGGCCAATAAACTCGGCACCGGTTAGCGTCACTTTGATGTCGGCATACTCGGTCCGATCCAGCGCGCACGGAGCCCGCTCAAAGCCGCCATCAATGGTAAGCGTGGTGGGCCGTTCTTCACGACGAAGGCTGGGCGGGACCAGTTCGGTTCGATTGGGCGGCGTGACCTGCGGAAGCTGGCTCTGAGCGCTGGCTGCTGTGCCCGGTGCAAGAACCGCCGCACAGGCGACCAATCCGCTGAAGCGAAGGCTGGACGCAATGCTCTTCCGGCCTATTAGACCTGTTTCAGCTTCAGATAAATTTTGAGCTACCCTGAACAAGACTGTCCCCCAAAACCGACCTCGCCCCCTTAGCGCGGAAGCGAGACCCCCAAAATTCAGTTGTTCGAATGTGCCATGCACAAACGAAGGAACAGACAGCTTCCCACTTCCCCAAGTGCGACTGCCTGTTCGGACGACCCCATTTTCAGCCACAAACTCTAGTGGCCTCATCAACATTGACAAGCTTGCATCGTTCAAACGCAGTGTAGATCTGGCAGAATGTCGTGTTTGAACAAAAGCTTTGGCAAACACGCAGAACGCTTTGACCAGGCGGGCACGCCTGCTTGATCGCGAAAGCCGTGCGTTTCCCGATATCTATGTGGGACAGCTAAGGAATGAGCTGCATTGATTCGCTGCTCACTCTCCAATCCATCCCGCTTCGCTGGGCGCCTACCGAATGCGTGAAGGCGCAATCAGCACGGCATTGGCGATCATCAGGTCCAGCCCATCAAGATAGGCCCGAGTCGAGGGATCATGGACAAAGCCAATGGTCACACCATCGCCCGAAGGCTGCGCCATAAGATAGGGTTTGAACGCCATCTGCTGTTGGTTCTCGCCCCAGACATAACCGCTCGCGACCAGATCGTCTGCACTGGCAAAGCGGATCGCATTGATGCCGTTGGCACGATCAAGTGGGGTATAGATTGCCGAGCCCGTCGCATTGACCACCGCGCCATCATCATAGCCCGCGGAAAGGAAGATGTTGGGATCGCCAACGACGTTAAGCAAGGCACCCGGTAACGTATCGGGCAGCGCCTGCTGGTTGCGGATTATCTCGCGATATTCTGCTTCACTCTCGATTGCGCTGGCTTCCGCCAGTCGCCCGCCGCCTTCGCCCTCTGGCGGCGAGAGATCGAGGCCAAGACCAGCCTCGCGTTTCACCGAGAGAAGCGGGCTGTCTCCGCGGGTAAAGGCACCCAAGCTGCTGCCGATGGTAACCAACACACCGCCATCACGCACATAGCTGCCTAGCTTCTGGACTACACCGCTGCCGGGTGCACCCTCGGGCACAATAACCACGTCGTAGTCCGCAAGGTCAGCACGCGCGAGGCGTTGATTGCGAATGGGTGTGACTGGCAAGCCAAGCCGCCGCTCCAGCACGTAGCGCATCGCGCCCGCGCTCAGTTGGGAAATGCCTTCATCCCAGGCAATCGCGACCTTGGGCAGGCTGAGCTTCACAAAACTGGCGCTGCCAAGATTGGGGCCTTGCTCGACCCATCCCGACGAAAGCCGCATCGTCTCTGCCCCGATCTGGGCAGACAAGGCCTCAATCTTGGCAAAAGCACCTTCCTCATTTGCACCCGCTGCGAAAACAACCGTTCCGCGCGGAAACTCACGACCGCCCGATGTAAACGCCTCATCTGTGACCCGCGCCTGCAAGCCTTCGCGCAAGGCCATAGTGACCAACCGCGCCTGCCCGCTATCCGTCCAAGGCACAGCAATCGCAAAGTCGCCAGAGCCGCCTGTCATCGGCGTAATCGGCGCATCCTTGGTCAGCGCCGTTCCGGTCACCGCTCCATCGCAAACGGCAACATCAACACCCGACATCAGTCCCACCGACCATGCGGTGACATCGTAGAGTTCATGCCGCAAGTCTTCGCCGCGCCGCGCCTCTTGCTTAGCCACGAAATCGCGCGGCAGCTCAGTGTTGCGATCGAGCAGGCTCGTTACCAACCGTGCTGCGGGTTGAGCCTGCGGGATCGCCAGATAGCCCTGCGGATAGGATCGACCACAAACCGTGGAGGCATTGCCCTGCCGCGCCACCGTCATGCCCTGCGCCGCCAAACGACGACCAAGGCTCTCGGCATTCCAGCGCCGTTTTGAGAGATCGATCACATAGGTACCCCGACCAGCCGCTCCCTTGGCGTTTGCAGAGCGGTAGGCGGCGAAATCGGAGAGGAACTTATCGGCATTCTGAGCAACCGCTTCGGCAGTCGCAAAGCTGGCCATGAAGTGATTGCGCACCCCGTCCCGGTAAGTCAGCGTATCGCCATCGCGCCGGTCAAACACGAGCCCGCGTGCAGAGGCTTGCTCATAAGTGCTGCCAATGGAGCCATGATGCGTATTCCACGTGTCACCATAGCCGGGATAGAACAGATCATAGACCTCGCGGGTGAAATAGGGCTGCCCCATCTGATCAAAATAGCGCGCATTGTTGCGCCCGATAATCTCGTAAGCTGCGCGCTGAGCAGCGGTGATATGCGGGCTGATCGGATCGGCTGCCGGGCTGAAGAAATAGGTGTTGTCGCCGCCCATTTCGTGAATGTCGGAGACGACGACAGGGTTCCAGTCGCGGATCGCCTTCACCTTGCCCTGCGTCTCTGGCTGGGAGAGCGTGAACCAATCGCGGTTAAGGTCAAACATGTAGTGATTGACGCGACCGCTGGGCCATGGCTCGTCATGTTCAGCAGACTGACGATCACCCGAGGGGACAATCCCGGTCGAAGCGCGGAAACGGTTGACGAAGCGCGCGCGGCCATCGGGGTTTTGCAGCGGATCGAGGATCACAATGCTTTCGCGCATGATCTGATCGGTCCGCTCATCGCCCTTTGCCGCCAGCAGGTGATAGGCCATGGTCAGCGCGGCATCGGTTGAACTGATCTCATTGCCGTGCACGCTATAGGTCAGCCAGGTCACAGGCAGCGCGGTGCCATTGCCCGCGCGCCCGGCAGCGATCGTCGCAAGATCGGTCTGAATGCCATCGATATTTGCCATGTTTTCAGGCGAGGTCAGAATCACGTAATGGAGCGGACGCCCTTCCCATGTCTCGGCATATTTGACGATCTTCATCCGATCCGGCGCAGCGGCGGCAAGCGCGCGCAGATAGGTGAGCATTTCTTCAGGAGAGGTGATATTGGTGCCGGGCGCATGTCCAAGCGCTTCGGTTGCTGTTGGGATTGCAGGGTCGAACTCACCGCCCAGGAAACTCTGCGCCTGAACAGGTCCAGTGAACGCCACCAAAGCCGCGCCTGCGACCATCACGCCGCTCCAAAACCCTTGTTTCATCAATCATTCCTTCGCAGTCCAAATTCTGCCCCACGTTTTCCGCGATGCGGTGGACACGGTCAAGCGTGTTAGCTCACAACAATCCTAGCGCGCGTAATACCAGGCGCATTCCCAGTCCTGCGGCAATGAGCACAAGACCAATGCCAGCCCCGTTCGCCAGCCAGCCATTGACGTATCGGCCCAGCAGCGCGCTCGAATTCATGGCGTAGAGCAGGAATGCTGCGATCAAGGGCAAGAGCAGCCCATTGGCGAGTTGTGCAGCGATGATGACTTCCACCGGCTTGATCCCGCTCAGCGCTATGGCAACGCCAATTGCGATGACACTTAAGGCTATCAGACGGAAGGTCGCTGATTTCTGATCGCCCCGCAATTGCAGGATCTCGGTCATGGCAAAGGCGGTCGCCAGCGGTGCAGTGATTGCGCTGGTAAGGCCTGCTGCGAGCAGTCCGATACCCAGAAGATAGCGAGAGAAGGAGCCGAACAGCGGCTCAAACTGGCGCGTCATATCACCTGCATTGTCAACACTGATGCCAGCGCTGAAAAGGCTGGCGGCGGCGGTCGAAGCGATCAGGATCGCGATCAGGCCACCAATGCCGATGGAGATACTGGTGTCTGCCCGCGTTGCCGCCAGATCGCTTGCATCGCCGCCTTTGCGCGCGACAGCCGATGCATGCAGGAACAGATTATAGGGCACAATCGTTGTACCGATCAGCGCGATGACACTCAGCAAGGCGCCTTCGGGGATGGTGGGTGAAATCAGCCCGGTGAACAGCGCTCCCCAATCGGGCTGCGTGATCGCGAAGGTAGACGCAAAGGCCAGCGTCATGATCGCGACCAGCGTGAGCAAGACACGCTCAATCACGGCATAGCTTCCGGCAATCAACAGGCCCGCAGCAAGCACCGCGAGCGCAGCAAGCGCGATGACGGAACTGTCTTCACCACCCCCTATGATCGCCTCCACGCCCAAGGCTGCGCCAGACAGATTGCCCGCTTCATAGGCTGCGTTGCCAGCATAAAGCGCGACACCGACCAAACCGATGAGCGGCCAGCGCAGGGGTGAGGCTGCGAAAAGCTGCGCAAGGTTGGCCCCCAGCCCTTTGCCCGTAATCAGGCCCAAGCGCGCTGACATCTCTTGAAGCGCGATAGTGGCCACAGTCGCAAACACCAATGCCCAGAGCAACGCATAGCCATAGGTCGCCCCGGCAATGGTGCACGCCGTCACTGTACCCGGCCCGATAAAGGCGGCCGTGACCATCGCCCCCGGGCCAATCTGTTTAAGCCGCGTGATCATGCCTTGCGCTCGCTAGCTGGTCCGAAGCCACCACCGGTCGGCGTGCGGATCGCGATGCTGTCTCCCGGCGCTACCGAAGCCTCCTCACTGCCTCCAAGGTCTTCGCTTGAGCCATCGGCTCGCACGATCCGGTTGTCGCCCAAACGGCCGTTCTCACCACCATGCAATCCGGGGGACGGGACACGGCGGCGCTCTGAAAGGATTGAGCACTCCATCGGCTCCAGAAAACGAATGCTGCGCGAAACTCCGTCGCCTGCATGCCATTTGCCGCGCCCACCGGAACCGCGATCAATCCCAAAGTGATCCAGCACCACCGGGAAGCCCGCTTCCAGAATTTCGGGATCGGTCATGCGAGTGTTGGTCATATGTGTGTGGACCCCCGGCGCTCCATCAAAGCCCGGCCCCGCAGGCGCGCCGGAACAGATTGTCTCATAATACTGCACCCGGTCATTGCCGAAAGTGAGATTGTTCATCGTCCCTTGCGCCGTTCCCAGCTTTCCAAGCGCTGCAAACAGAGCATCTGTTACCGCCTGGCTGGTCTCCACATTGCCCGCGACAACAGCGGCAGGGAAGCGTGGATTGAGCATTGAGCCTTCGGGCACCACAATCTCAATCGGGCGCATGCAGCCTGCATTCAAGGGTATGTCATCGGCAACAAGGCAGCGCAGGACATACAAGACCGCCGCGCGGGTCACAGCCGGGGGTGCGTTGAACGCGCTGTCCTGCTGATCGCTGGTCCCGGTTAAGTCGATGCGCGCTGTGCCGCGATCCTTGTCAATGCGAACAGACACTGTGACCATTGCGCCAGAGTCCAGCTCCAGCGTGAAGTCGCCATCCTCAAGCTCGCGCAGCACGTTCCGCACCGCTTGCGCGGCATTGTCCTGAATATGCCGCATATAGGCCTGAACCACATCCAAGCCATAATCCGCCGCCAGCTTGCGAAGCTCAGAAGCGCCGGCTGCATTGGCCGCTACCTGCGCCATCAGGTCAGCGATATTCTGCGGGATATTGCGCGCCGGATAGGGGCCGCTGCCCAAGGCTTCTTCGATCCGCTGGGTCTGGAAGACGCCGCGTTCTACCAGTTTGAGGTTGTCGAGGAGTACGCCTTCCTCATGGATCGTGCGTCCGCGCGGGCTCATAGATCCGGGCGAGAGGCCGCCTACGTCTTCATGGTGAGCACGACTGGCAAGGAAGAACAGGATGGCTTCACCCGCTTCATCGAAGACGGGCGAGACCACCGTGATGTCAGGCAGGTGTGAACCGCCGCGATGCGGATTGTTTTGGACGAAGGCGTCGCCGGGATGAATGGCCTGCGCGCTCGCCAGCACGGATTTTACGCTCTCATCCATCGATCCCAGGTGGACCGGCACGTGCGGCGCGTTGGCGACCAAGTTGCCGGTGGCATCGAAGATCGCGCAGGAGAAATCGAGTCGCTCCTTCACGTTCACCGATTGCGAGGTGTTGCGCAAGATGATGCCCATCTGCTCGGCGATCGACATATAGCGGTTGTTGAACAATTCGAGCGTCACCGGATCGGCAATGGCGGGGTCGACGGAGCGGGCTTGCCCGATGTTTTGCGCGGTCAGGACCAGATGGCCCAGCGCATTGATGGCCCCACGCCAGCCCGGCTCGATGACGATGGTCCCGGTGGGCTCGGTTATGATCGCCGGGCCTTCGATACGATGGCCCGGCCCCATATCAGCGACATCGAACAGCGGCGCTTCATGCCACACGCCGCCGGAATAGAAGGAGCTTTGGGCGATGGGCTGAGGGCTGTCACCGCGCGTCGGTAACGTGGTCTCCTGCACATCCTCACCGCAAATGCTCACCTCGACAACAAGGGTGTCCAGCAAGATCGGCTTTTCGCTCGCGACAAAGCCATATTGCCGCATATGCGCCTGCTCGAACTCAGCGGCCATCTGGCCTGGTGCGGACAACTCGATCGCGAGCACCGTGTCGGTCCCGCGATAACGCAGCAAAGCCACAGCCTGCACATTGCTGCGCGAAAGGTCGGCTCCCTGCTGCGCCAGATCGCGCCGACACAATTCGCTGAGTTGCTCCACTTCATGGGCAATCCGCGGTACAAGACCCTCGTCCAGCGGCGCATCGACGACAACCTGCCGCTCAGTGCTCTGCTGCGCCAGTCCCATGCCATAGGCTGACAGGACGCCAGCAAATGGGTGGAGCAAGACTTGCCCGATACCCAACCGCTCAGCCACCAGACAGGCGTGCTGCCCGCCTGCCCCGCCAAAACAATTCAGCACATAGCCAGCAACGTCATAGCCGCGCGCGAGACTGACCTGCTTGATCGCCTGAGCCATGTGCTCAATCGCGATATCGAGGAAGCCTTCGGCCACTGCTTCGGCAGAACGACCATCACCGATCTCGTCCGCCAAGGCAGCAAAGCCTGACCGCGCGGCTTCTGCGTCGAGCGGCTGGTCCTGCTGCGGACCGAAGATCGCCGGGAAAAAGCGCGGGTCCAGCTTGCCCAAAGCTGCATTGATATCGGTAACAGCCAGCGGACCACCGCGCCGATAGCAGGCCGGACCCGGATCAGCCCCCGCGCTCTCTGGCCCCACCCGCAAACGCCCGCCCTCATACTTCAACAGCGAACCACCGCCCGCAGCAACCGTATGGATCGAGAGCATGGGGACGCGCATTGCAGTGCCCGCCACCTCGGTTTCGTAAGCCTTCTCTAACTGCCCGGCATAGTGCGAGACATCGGTTGAGGTTCCGCCCATGTCGAAACCGATGACCTTTTCGAAACCCGCCGCTTTGGCCGTGGCAACGCATCCCACGATCCCGCCAGCGGGGCCTGACAAGATGGCATCGCGACCCCGAAAAGTGCTTGCGAGAGTAAGACCGCCAGAACTCTGCATGAATAGCAGCCGCCCCTGCCCCTCAAGCCCCGCCTCGACCTGATCAATATAGCGACGCAGAACCGGAGTGAGATAGGCATCGACAATCGTGGTCTGCCCGCGTGGCACGATCTTCTGGAGCGGAGAGACATCATGGCTGGCCGATATCTGCGTGAAGCCGATCTCTCTCGCCAAGCTGGCCAAGGCTCTTTCGTGATCCGGAAACTTGTACGAATGCATCAGCACCAGAGCGACCGAGCGAAAGCCTTTGTCATAAGCAGCCTTGAGAGATCGTGACGCCCGCTCGCGATCAAGCGGAACGTCCACGCTTCCATCAGCAAGCACTCGCTCTTCGATCTCAACAACCTCTCGATAAAGCATGGGAGGCTTTTGAATATTGAGCGCAAACGTCTCTGGCCGCGCCTGATGGCCGATCTCTATCACGTCGCGAAGGCCGCGGGTCACCGCCAGAAGCGTTGGCTCACCCGCACGTTCCAACAGGGCATTGGTGGCAACGGTCGTCCCCATCTTTATCGTGTCGATCGCGTGGTCGGGAATTGGTTCAGTGCGGCTCAGGCCTAGTGCTTCGCGGACGCCATGCACTGCTGCATCAACATAGCTTTCGGGATTGTGCGAGAGATATTTGCGCGTCTGCAATTCTCCATCGGGTGCGCGGGCTACGATATCCGTGAACGTTCCCCCGCGGTCGATCCAGAATTGCCAGCCTGCCATCGAAACTCGAGTGCCCATTGCAGGGCTGACGGTCAAGCGCACTCCGCTCAGAGTGTAACATCAGTGCAATCAAGACCGTAACAATCGAGGAAAATTTGTCGCTTCACCGTATTTTTAGAACAGGAGTTGCCTCTCCCCACTTTCCGACCGACCGGTAAGTTCCTGAAGGGAATGGAAGAAAATGGCGAGTCAAAAATCCTTCACTTTCCTGTCAATTTGCGGTCGAATTTCCTTTCACGAGGAGACTTAATCTCCTGCCAATGCCCCGCTTGCGCGCTGCCAAAAGTTCGAATCGGCGACTTGCGCAAACACCAGGGGGCTTTGATGAAATCTACACTGAGAACCAGCACTGCTTTGACAATCGCAGCAGTGGCTATGACACCGTTTGCAGCACTTGCTCAGGAACAGGACGAAACGGCAGGCGAAGAAGAAACGGCGAATGAAATCGTCGTAACCGCCACGCCGATCAGAGACAGTAACGAAGCAGCGCTCCTGCAAAAACGCGAAGCGCTCAACGTTGTCGACATTATCGCATCAGATACGATCGGTCGCCTTCCCGACCAGAACCTCGCAGACACGCTTGGCCGTATTCCAGGTCTGGCAATCGAGCGCGATCAGGGACAGGCCCGCTTCCTCAACTTCCGCGGCGCACCGTTCCGCTTCACCAGCATCGCGTTCAACGGCATCGACGTGCCGGGCGCAGAAGATGGCCGTATTCCGCGTTTTGACTCTTTTCCTGCTTCGATCACCAGCGGGATCGAAGTCAACAAGGCGATCACTGCGGACATGCCGGGTGAGGCTGTCGCCGGTTTCATCAACATCCAGACCGCCAGCCCGTTTGACCGCGACGGCGTGTTCTTCTCTGTCGAAGCGGGTTTGGGCAATCAAGAATTGGGCGACGTTAGCACCGAGCGCATGAACGGTCGCCTCGGCTACTCGAACGACACGTTTGGTGTCCTCGTCTTCGGTTCGCGCAACCTGCGTGGCCGTATCACCGACAACCGCGAATACGAACTCACCCAGGGACCCAACGGTGAGATATTCCCGAACAACCTCGACTTCCGTTCTTACCGTGGTGAGCGTGAAGACCGCTCTTATGGCGGTGAAATCGGCATCCGTCCGAGCGACGGCGTAAACATCTACGCGCGTACGATCTACAGCGAGTTCATCGACCGCGAAGAACGCAACCAGTTCGACTTCGACATTTCTGATGGTGCCGAAGAAACCGGCACTCCGTTTACCGCAGTCACCGGGTATCAGCCGGTAGTGTTTGTTACCCGCCTTCTTGAAGACGGTGTGTACACAAACTCGACATGGACCAGCACTGTTGGTGCGGACATTGAGAGCGGCGACTGGACCTTCTCGGGAAGCGCAAGCTACATCGAAACGACCAATGACACCGATCTGCCAATCCCGTTCAGCACTGCTGGCACCGCGGCTTTGTCATACGATGTCACCGACATCCTGAACCCGCAGGTCTTCTTGTTCGAGACCGGCACGATGAACCCGATCACCGCTGACGACATCACCTATCCGGTGGACTTCGGTCTGATCTTCGCGAGTGCTCTGGATACGGAAAACTATAAGTTCAAGCTCGACCTTCAGCGTGAGGGTATCGATTTCCTCGGCGGCGACACCACCATCAAGTTTGGTGGTCAGGTCGACGTACGTCAGGCCGAGGGCGGAGATACGCTGGTGTTTGGCGGCTTCCCGAGCGACACTGTCGACATCTCCAGCTTCCTGACCGATAATCCGTGGTCTTCCGACTTCGACAACACGATCCAGGCGCGTGACTTTGACAACCAGGGTCTGATCGACGCTTGGGAAACCGCCGTGGGTGGCTTTGACATCACTTTCGATGATGACTCTCTGATCAGCATCGATGAGAACATTTATGCCGGTTACGTCTCGGTCGAAACGCTGTTCGATAACGGCAGCGTAGTCTTCGGTGCCCGCGTCGAAGCTACGGACTTCACAACCACCGGTTCACTGATCGATGAAAACGGCGCGTTGACCCCAACCACGGTCGACAACAATTACGTGCACTTCCTGCCGAACGTCCACTTCAACGTCGACATCGCCGAGGATGTGAAATTCCGGACCTCGTTCTCGACCGGTGTCAGCCGTCCGACCTACAGCCAGCTGCGCGCTTCGATTGCTGTTGATCCGACCGATGTTCCGCCAACGGCTTCGGGTGGTAACCCCAATCTGGACGCTGAGTTCAGCTATGGCGGTGATGTCAGCGTCGAATACTACTTTGCTCCGGGCATGATCATCTCTGCCGGTGCCTTCGTGCGCTTCATCGATAACGTGCTCTACAGTGCAGGCGCGACTGTGCCGGACGGTTCGGTTGTTGCTCCTGGTCTGATCGATCCGGGCACTCCGCTGGTCTACAACACGACCTTCAACGGCGAAGACGGTCGCCTTACAGGTGCCGAACTCAACTTCATCGGTCAGGCGACCTTCCTGCCCGGACCGCTGGACGGATTTGGCGTCAGCGCCAACCTTACGGTTCTGAGCAGCGAGTTCACCGCCCCAAGCCTCGGCAACCGTCAGTTCGCATTGCCCGGCACTTCGGACACGGTGTTCAACGCCTCGGTCTTCTATGAGAAGTTCGGCATCTCTGCGCGTCTCAACTATCAGTATCGCGGCGACTGGCTGTCGACCACTGAGAACGAGTCGCTCAATGAGTTCTGGGGTTCGACCCGCCGGGTTGATGCATCGGTCCGCTATGCAGTGCCTGAGATCATCTCTGATGTGGCCATCACGCTTTTCGCTGATGCAAACAACATCACCGATGAACGCGATCTGCGTTACACCGGCTCAAAAGCAACTCCGAACCAGTATGAGGGCTTCGGCTCTCGCTGGATGTTCGGTTTCCGCATCGACTACTGATCCGATACCGGAAAGGAGACAAATTATGCGTCTTATGATCTCATGCGCAGCGCTCGCCCTAAGTCTGGCGGCCTGTAGTGAAAGCGTGACCGAAACCGAGGCTTCCCTCGGTTCGGTCACCGCCGAACATGGCGAAACTGCCAATGACTATGCCTTCACCTGGGAAGGTGATGCTCCGGTCACGATCGAAGCGTCGACCACTCCGGGCTTTGCGGCCGGTAAAGGTGACGTTATCGGCACGTTCGAAGGCGGCTCAGCCACTTGGAGCGCAGAAGGCGATGCAGAACGCCGTTACTTCCTGCTCACCAGCGAAGACGGTTCTGAAGCTCGCGCGGCGGTCCGTTTGCTTCCGCTCGAAGGCGGTCGCAACTTCCGCGACATTGGCGGCTACACAACCGAAGACGGCAAGACCGTGAAGTGGGGCAAGGTCTATCGCTCTGGCGTCATGGCAGGCCTGACCGATGGCGATTACGAGTATCTCAGCGATCTCGGCATCACCACGGTCTGCGACTTCCGCGAAGCCGATGAGCGCAAGAGCGAGCCAACCGATTGGCGCGCGGGCGAGATCGAGTATCTCACCTTCGCACCACCTCCGCCAGAAGTGGAGGGCGAAAACAGCCCGATCATGGCCGCTTACCAGAACCCGGAAGCAACGCCGGAAGATGTTCGCGCTGCTATGGCGGCAGGCTATCCCGGTATCGCCAAGAACGAGGCTGAGGGCTACACGAAGATGTTTGATCAGCTTGCCGCTGGTAACATCCCGCTCGCCTTCAACTGTTCGGCGGGCAAGGACCGTGCAGGCACCGCAGCTGCAGTCCTGCTGAGCGCGCTCGGCGTTCCGCGCGAAACCGTTGTCTATGATTATTCGCTGTCAGACGATTATGTCGACTACATGGCGGAATTCCTGGGTGACGAGGCGCGCGCCAAGGCAGCTGAAGAGGGCGATGAAAGCCCCTATGCCTTCCTGATGAAACTGCCACCGGAAATGGTTGCACCGCTGATGGAATCGAACCCGATCTATATTGAGACGACTCTCGATGCGATGGAGGCAGAACACGGCAGCGTGCTCGCTTACATTCAGAAAGAGTACGATGTGACGGACGAGGAACTGGCCTCGATCCGAACAGCTCTGCTCAACTGATCTTGACCTGACCCTCAAAGCAAAGGGGCGGTGCTCGCAGCATCGCCCCTTTCTTTTTGCAGATCAGAAGCCGCTCGCCTGACCGTCTTTGCGCATCTCGGTCGCGCCGGTGAGCACGCCCGTTTCCGGGTCGCGCGCGATTGCCTGATAGCCGCCGAACATGATGCCGTTGGTCACCACGCGGACCTTGTGTCCCATCGCCTCCAGCTTGGCGACGGTCTCGGCCGGAATGCCAGCTTCTACATTGAGCGTGCCGAGCGGATCGCGCGCATCGCCGGTCAGTGGCTCGGTCGGTTGCCGCCCGCCATCGTGATTGATCCGCGCCGCGTCGCCCGCTTCCTGCAGGTTCATGCCGTAATCCGCGATGTTGATCAGGACCTGCACGTGGCCCTGCGGCTGCATCCCGCCACCCATCAGGCCAAGCGTCATGAACGGCTTTTCGTCCTTCTTCACAAAGGCCGGGATGATCGTGTGGAAGGGCCGCTTGTTCGGTTCATAAGCGTTGGGGTGCGCTGGGTCCAAGCTGAACAGCTCGCCGCGATCCTGAAACATGAAGCCGAGACCCGTGGGCACCATGCCGCCGCCCATACCGCGATAGTTTGACTGGATCAGGCTCACCATCAGTCCATCGCCATCGACCACTGTCATATACGTGGTGTCGCCCTCGCCTTCGAGCTTGTCGGCGATTTCGATCTGGCCGGGTTCGAACTCAGGCGTTGCCTTGGCGGGATCGATCAGACCAAAGCGCTTTTTGCCATATTCATCGGTCAGCAGCTCTTCAGGGAATTTCGAGAAGTCAGGATCGGCATAGAAACGCGCGACATCGGCATGCGCGAGGCGCTTTGCCTCAGTGATGTAGTGGATGACCTCGGGGCTACCGCGCTCCCATTGCGCCAGATCAACGTTCTTGAGGATGTTGACCATTTGTAGCGCTGCAAAGCCTTGGCCGTTGGGCGGCAGCTCGCACATTTCAAACCCCTTGCGATAACCTACGCAGACAGGCTCCACCCAAGTGCTGGTGTGATTGGCAAAGTCTTCCAGGGTGAAGGCAGAGCCGTTGGCCTGAAGATATTCGACCATGATGCGCGCACTCTCGCCTGCATAATACTCGTCGCGCCCGTTCTGGCCGATCCGTTCCAGAGTGTTGCCAAGATCGGGATTCTTGAAAATCTCACCAGCCTGAGGAGCTTTGCCATCCTTGAAATAGGTTGCGCGGGCATTGTCGAACTCGAACTCGTAATTCTCCAGACGCCATTCATAGGCGCTCAGCGAACGGCTTAGATACATGCCAATTACCGGCGCTACCGGATGGCCCTCGCGCGCATACTTGACCGTCGGCGCAAGGATATCGCTCATGGGTTTCGAGCCGAAGCGGCCATGCATCGTGAACCACGCATCCACAGTGCCAGGAACAGTGATTGGCAACGGACCCACTGGCGGAAGGCTGGTGCGATCTCCGAGCTTCTCCTTGAGCTGCTCTAGCGTCTGACCCGAGGGGCTGCGGCCTGATCCGTTGATGCCGTAGAGCTTATCGGTCTTGGGATCGTAGATGATCGCGAAAAGATCGCCGCCAATGCCGTTGCCGGTCGGCTCCATCAGGCCCAGCGCCGCGTTCGCCGCAATCGCTGCGTCCACTGCGTTGCCGCCATCCTTGAGGATATCGAGCGCAATTTGCGTAGCGAGCGGGTGCGCGGTCGCGGCCATGCCGTTTTGCGCGATAACGGGGCTGCGCGACCAGTTCGCACCAATCGGACGCCCGCCTGCGCCGATCTGCTCTTCAACCGGCTTGGCTTTTTCCTCACTATCCTGCGCGACCAGCGGTGAGACGGTAAGGGCAAGGGCGGCGGCAAGAGCGCTGTAAGCGAGGCGCATAAGGGATCTCCAAGAGTTTTGGTTTGTGATTATACGCTCGTCGCGGCGCGTGGTTTCTTTTTCTTGCGCATCCGGGGCAGCAGGAAGAGGTAAATGCCTGTCCCCCACATCACGACC
The DNA here is from genome assembly GCA_039822745.1 of Pseudomonadota bacterium. Taxonomy (GTDB): domain Bacteria; phylum Pseudomonadota; class Alphaproteobacteria; order Sphingomonadales; family Sphingomonadaceae; genus Erythrobacter. The sequence goes on from JBCBMN010000012.1 coordinate 19,871, forward strand.
AGCAAAACGCCTGTGGGCAGGAAGATGTAAAACTTCACCGCATCCGAAAAGAACGATCCATCATGAATTCTCTCGATCAGATCGGACCGGCGATAGGCAACCTTGAGCACTTCGGCTGTCTTGGTATCGACCTGAACTTCCCAGCCCGAATTGGCGCGCAGTTTTGCGATGCCTTTGCCAACGCGCAGGTCAATCCGGTCAATGTCTGACCACTCTTGAATACCGGCTTTCGGATGCGCTCGGGCCGCAATCAGCATCTGCTCAAGGCTCGCTTGGGGCAGTTGAGCCTCAACTACGCCTCGCTCAGTGCCCGGTTGGATCCACTCGACCTCTTTCTTGAGCATCAGGAAGCCGCCGGCGATGAACATGATCCCGGCAGGCAGGAACACAGCCAGCGAAAGCCAGTAGTGAACCTGGCGCCACAATTTCTTCCAATTCATCAAGCGCTCTTAGGGGATTTGACCACCCGGCACCCATGGCCCGCCCGCAGCGATCAACTCAGCCTCGAAGGCCGGGATAGTCGTCTCAGTGAGCGCGACCATACGATCCTTGACCGCGACGTAATCCGCCTTGGCATAGGCCAGCTGATCGCGCTGCGTCTGTGTCGGGCCGTAAGTCGATCCATAAAGCGCCCCCATCGCTCGGCCAAGCCGGCTGCGGACCGTGGGCTGGGTGCGTTCATAGATGGCGTTGCGCGCAGGGTTGCCATTGAGCATTTCATCCAGCGCGTTCACTTCGGCGCGGATTTGGTCAAGCCGCCCGTCCAGCGTCGCGGGATCGCCAAGTGGCGCGCTGCGCGCGGCAACAGCCAGCAGCTTGACCTTCTGCTGCGCCTCGCGGAGCTTGAAGCCGAGAGCGGTGACAGAGCGATCAAACGTTGCAATCTCTTGCGCGAAAGCCTCCGCATCCGGCTGACGCGGCAGAGCGCCCTCAGCACGCAGCGGCTCTACCGTAAACGGCATCGGCGCAACCAGTTGAGTCGTAACACCGCGCACACGCTTCGTCAGATCAACAGTGTATTCGCCGGGCGAGGCGAGGAAACCCGAAGCAGATCGGCCATCGCTTCGTGGCGCGCGCGCCACATCAAGCGGCGGGTGACGCAAGTTCCAGTTGACGCGGTGAAAGCCCTTTTTCGCCGGGCCCTTGATCCGCCGAACAATGGTTCCATCACTGTCCCGCACGGTGAGCCATATGGTTGGCTTTTCTTCCTGAAGTTCCGCCGTCAACGCCTCAAAGCTTGGGAAAGGCGTGTCCGCGCCCTCTTTGATCAGCGGCTTCTCGCGTTTCTTACGTGCTTCGGTGAGCGACTGAATATCGTCCGCCAGATAATAGGTGAAATTCGCACCAAAGGGCGGGTTGGGCGCGCGGAAATAGCCGTGCCCCTGTGAACCACCAGGCGAGTACGCGAGCGGGTGCTGTTCAAGATACCACAAGGCGTTGCGGCCCGGGAACAGCATAGCTTCGGTTTCAAGGCTCGCCTCGCTCAAGGTGCGCAGCGGTGAGATGTCATCGATGATGAAGAAGCCGCGGCCAAAGCTCGCTGCCACCAGATCATCCTCGCGCCGCTGGATGGTGACATCGCGGAATGAGATCGTCGGCGCCTTGCCGGACAGTTTCACCCACTTTGAACCGCCATCGAGAGTGAAATAGAGGCCGAACTCGGTCGCGGTGAACAACAGGTTCGGGTTCTCGTGATCCTGCACAATGCGCCACATCAGGTGCTTGTCAGGAATGTCGCCAACAATGCTGGTCCATGTGCGGCCCCTATTTGTGCTCTTGAGCAGATAGGGTTTGTAGTCGCCATATTTGTGATTATCCAGCGCGACATAGACCGTGTTCACATCGTGAAGATCGGCGCGGATATCATTCACAAAGGCCGTAGCAGGCACGCCGGGAAGCGAGCCCACCTCTGTCTTCGTCCAGCTGGCGCCGCCATCCTGCGTGACCTGGATCAGGCCGTCATCGGTGCCGACATAGAGCAGGTTCTCATCAAACGGCGATTCACCGATTGATGTGATCGTGTTGTACTGGCTCATCGCGTAGATGTCCCAGCCCGCTTCCCAGCTCCACTGACGGCCCTGCACTGGCAGGCGCATGCGGTTTTCGTTGCGCGACAGGTCGCCCGAAATGGACGTCCACGTGTCGCCGCGATTGTCTGATCGCCACAGACGCTGCGAGGCGAAGTAGATGCGCTTGGGATCGTGCTGGCTAACCCAAATTGGCGAATCCCAGTTAAAGCGCGGGATGTCATCGCCCGGTGCTGGTTGTGGCTGGATGCGGACGAACTCGCCCGTAATCCGGTCAATCCGCGCCAGGTTCCCCTGCTGTGATTGCGCGTAGATGATGTTGGGATTGCCCGGTTCAGTCGCCGATTGGTGGCCATCGCCGCCCAGCGTTACAAACCAGTCATCGTTGCGGATGCCGTGGCGGTTGTCCGTGCGCGACGGGCCGCCTTGCGAGTTGTTGTCCTGCGTCCCGCCATAGACGTTGTAGAACGGTTCTGCATCGTCGACCGCAACCTTGTAGAACTGCGTGATCGGCAGGTTGTCGATAAAGCGCCAAGTCTTGGTGTGATCGTAGCTTTCGTAGATGCCGCCATCCGATCCGAACAGAATATAGTCAGGATCATCGGGGCGGAAAGCGATGGCGTGATCATCGACGTGCTTCAGCTCGTTGTTAAGTGAGGCAAAGGTTTTGCCGCCATCGTTCGAGATTTGCGAGGTGTTTGACACCATATAAATGCGGTCGAAGAAGTGCGGGCTGGCATAGAGCTCTTGATAATAATGCGGGCCCGTACCCTGTCCGACAGTGTTGGACATCTTGGTCCAGCTCGCACCGCGATTGGTTGAGCGCCAGATTCCGCCCTTGCGAAGGTCTGTTTCTATAGCTGCGTAAACAACATCAGGCTTAATCGGCGAGATAGCCATACCGATCTTGCCCATATTGCCCTGTGGCAGGCCGGTCTTCAGCTCATCCCAAGTTTCACCGCCATCTTCGGATTTGTAGAGACCGCTCTCGGGGCCACCACCAATGTAAGCGGCGACCGTGCGATGGTGTTGCCAAAGCGCAGCATAAAGGCGGTCCGGATTGCGCGGATCGATCAACATATCGGTCGCGCCGGTGTATTCGCCCTTGGCCAGCACGTTTTCCCAGGTCTCGCCGCCGTCGGTTGTCTTGAACACGCCGCGTTCACCGCCCGGCGACCACAGCGGCCCCTGCGAGGCAACCCAGATTGTGTCCGGGTCTTCGGGATGAACGATGATTTTAGAGATATGCTCGGACTTCTTCAGGCCTAGATTCTTCCAGGTTTTACCACCATCATTGGAGCGATAAATGCCATCGCCAAACCCGATGTGCCGGCCGCCATTATTCTCGCCCGTGCCGACATAGACGCGGCTTGGGTCAGATGGGTCAAGCGCCACGGTTCCGATTGAATAGGCACCTTGGCCTTCGAAAAGGGAAGTCCAGGTCGTGCCGGCATTCTCTGTTTTCCAGACACCGCCAGACCCGACAGCGACATACCACGTGGCAGGATCGTCCTGCACAATCGCGATGTCTGCGATGCGGCCTGACATGAAAGCAGGGCCAATATTGCGAAGCTCAAAGGCCTTGAAAGTCGGGCTGGAAAGCGCAGGCTTCTCTTCCTTCTTATCCTCGTCTTTTGCGATGGCTGAATTGCTCAGCCCCAAAGCGACAACACATCCAACCAGGATTTTGAGAATCCGCATTTTAGCCCCTTTTTTGGCCCCGAAGGTTGGCGAACCTATCACAAGCTCGCCGTATTCATACCAGCGTAACACTCGAAGTTCGTCGATCAAGCATGTCGTTGGTCGACTTGCGCTGGATTGACATCATTCCTCGCTCGCCGATTGCGCTTGGATGCCGCGTTTCGTGGTGAGATAGGTTGCAAAGCTCGCCAGCCAGTGACTGCCCGAATAATGCTCATCCGACACAGCCGCGATGCCGGTGTCCTTGTGGACCGCAGCCGCCGCGAGCAAAGCCGGTATGCGCGCATCATTCTGCGGCAGGGCACTCGCAATCCCTTCCAGCGCCCATGCTCGCGACAGGTTAACCCCATCGAGATGCACCAGCTTACCGTCGGATGCATCAAGGACCACTCCGGGTTCCAACCAGCCAGCGCTGCCATCCGTGGGAATTTGCGGCATGAAGCGTCCCAGCCATTGCGCATAATCCGCTTCCGACAGCACCCGTCGCATCAGGTCTGCTTCCATCAGGCAGGGTGAAAGAAAGTCCTCTCCTGATGGTTCATAGGCGAGCGGGCAATCACGGTCCAAACCGTGGAACATCATCGCTTTGTCGGCCAATGCGGTGGCGAGCTCTTGATTGCCGACGGTCTGAGCGTAATCGAGCATCAACCCAAAAGCGAAAGCAGTCTGATTGTGCGTACCAAGGCGCACGGGATAGGCCAGCTTTGGCAGCCAATCCAAAACTTCAGCGACTATGGCGTCTTCGAGAGGCCGCAGCGCCTCGCGCCACTCGGTTAGTTGCGGATCCTCGCTCTCTTCCAGTTCAGCGACCAATTGCAGATACCATGCAATGCCATAGGGTCGTTCGAACGACCCGCGCCCTTCGGCCGTGTAATAAGCGAGTTCAGCGCCAAGGTTTTTCTCAGTGAAGCTCTTGGACAGTTTGCTGCGGATTTCGTCGGCATAAAGACCACCGTCTTCTTGCGTTGTCAGCATGCGCGTCAGCAGCCAGTGGCCGTGGACCGAGGAGTGCCAATCAAAACAGCCATAAAAGGCGGGGGTCAGGTCGCTCGGCTTTGCGACATCGTCATCCGATTGCATGACGTGGCTGATCTTGTTGGGATATTCGCGATGCACGCAGTCCAGCGCGAGGATCGCAAAGCGGTCCTCGGTGGTAACAGGAAGCGACCGGTCTGCCTCACCCCCGACGTCCTCTGGTCCGCAGGAAGCGAGCAGCGCGGCCAGCGCAAGAACGTAAGCCGATTTCATGTTAGTGTTTCCGATCAGTGGGATTAGGGCTGCAGAACAAAGCGCTGGACGCGGCGTCCGGTATTGACCTCGGTGGTGTAGACATTTCCCGCGCTGTCGACGTCGACGCTGTGCAACCAGATGAACTGCCCCGGATAACGGCCATTGCGCCCGAACCAGCCGATGATCTCATGGCTTTCACGCAGCAAAATCCAGACCCGCCCGTTCATCATGTCAGCGACGTAGATATAGGTTCCATCCGGGCTGAACGCGACGTCGCTGGCGGTTCGCGTGCCTCCGGTTTCGGGAGCGATGATTACGTCCCGCAGAAATTCGATCCCTTCGTCGGTCTCGCGAAAGACCTGAAGTCGGTTGTTGCGACGATCGCAGACATAGACGGTGTTTTCAGGCCCGCGCACCACGCAATGGACGATATCGCCAAAGCTTCGGCTTTCCGGGTTTGCACCGCCATCGCCTGTGCTTGTCGCCTGGCTCTGATCAAACGGCTGATCGCGCGTACCTCCGTCGGGGTCGGCACCATAAGCGCCCCAAAGCTGATCAAAGGCGAGATCGTTGTGACCAAAAGCGATAATGCGCTTGTTGATATAGCCATCAGCCACAAGCACGCTGTCGCCATCAGCGGCGATGTCCGCCGGATTGCCAAGGAAGGATTGCGAGGCATTGCCATCGGTTGATTGGCGGCGACCGATCTGGCGGATGAATTCGCCATCCTTGGTGAAGTTCAGGACGACGTGATCGCCATTGCCGTTGCCGCCGATCCAGACGGTGTCGTTTGCGTCGACATAAAGGCCGTGGACGTTTGCGGGCCATTGTTCATCGCCCTCTTCGGCGCGGCTACGCCCGCTGCCTGTCACCGTGCTTTCGCCGGGAGCCAGCGTCGGCCCTCCCCAATTGCGCAAAAGGTTTCCCTCCTGATCGAATTGCAGGACGTGCGCCGGTTTGGTGCAGCAGGCCTGCGTAATCGGCGGGCTCGTGTCGCGGCCAATCTCGGTCGCGCCCAGTGAATTGGGCCGGGTGAGCACCCAGACCGTATCATCCTTGGCAATAGAGAGGCCGGGTATCTGCCCAAGGATCATGTCATCAGGCAGTTTGGGCCAACTGGTGTCGACCTTGAACTGCGGCATCGGCACATCTTCGTTGATGTGCTCGGACGTGACATCAACCAAGGTATCCGCTTGCGCAGCGACGGGGAAGAAAAGCGCACTCCCGATCGCCACAGCTGTCCAAACCCGCATCATCAAGCTCTCTCCCTTATGCTTTGAGAGAACCGATAACCTCCGGAAGCGCTTTAGCATAGCGTTCAACGTCAGCGATCATGCCCGTGCTGACGCGCGAATATTGCGTCCACTTGCCATAAGCGCCGCGGATCGAGATGCCGCGCTCCTTCATCGCCGCCTGCACGGCATTGGCGTCGGGCACTTCGACATAGACGAAGTTTGTCTGTGAAGGCAGCGCAGTCAGGCCCGCTTTCTTCACCGCGTCCATAATCATCTCGCGGCCTTCAAGCACCATCGCGCGCGACTTATCGAGGAAGGCAAAATCGTTGTAGCAACCAATCGCCCCGGCAACCCCGCCAAGGTTTCCGCCAAAGCTCATCATATGGCTGCGAATGCGCTGCGCGTTTTCCTCGCTCGTGATCGCATAGCCGACGCGCAGGCCTGCCATGCCGTAAATCTTGGAGAAGGTGCGACACACAATCACGTCTGCTCCGCCGCGCACCAGATCGATCATAGAATTGTCGTCGGGCGTATCGGTCAGCTCGTTATAGGCTTCGTCCACCAGCAGCGTCGCCTTGGGAGCTGTCTTTGCCGCAAAAGCGCGCAGATCAGCTGCGGGGATCAGCATGCCAGTAGGGTTGTTCGGGTTGCAAATCTGGATCAGCGAAACCTCATCGTTCAGCCCGGCCTCAAGGCCCGCCAGATCGACGCTCATATCGCTCGCCAGCGGCACTCGGATCGATTTGACGCCCTGCCGCTCGCCATAAATAACCGTGGTATCCCAGAAGAGATCCGGGCACAGGATAGCGCCTTTCCGGCCCCAGGCGAGCGAGATCGCGCACAAGATTTCGGTCGATCCGCTGCCGACAACCACTTGGCCAACGGGGACATTGTGGCGCTCGGCAATCATCTCGTGAAGACGCTTGAGCGCGCGGTCGGTATAATAACAGCCCATCTTCGCGTTCTCGCTGATCGCCTTGATCGCGGAGGGTGATGGCCCATACGGGTTCTCATTACGGCTCAGCAGCGCTTGACCATTGATCGGGCCGAAGTCGGACTGAACGGCGCCTTCTGAAGCAAGCGCAGCACCCGCATTGATCGGGACTGCGCTCAGCCCCGTCGCGAGGCCTGCTCCTGCAAGGAAGTTCCGGCGATTGGTAGGCATGGCAAAGGCTCCTTCGTTCAGTTCCAGCTTTTCGCGATCATCGTGACGCCAACAGTAATAAGGTAAAGACCAAAGACCCGGCGCAAAATCTCTGGTGGCAATTTGTGAGCAGCGGCAACGCCAAGCGGGGCAAACAGCACCGAGGTTAGAACAATGGCCGCTGCTGCGGGTAAGTTGACATAGCCAATCGAGCCCCAGGGCAGCGACGGCTCTCCCAGACCGATGATCATAAAACCGATGGTGGCCGGGATCGCGATGATCGCGCCCATGCCCGAAGCAGTGCCAATCGCGCGGTGAATGGGTGATCCGCACACAGTCATGGTGAGGGTTGTCAAAGTCCCTCCACCGATGCCCAGCAAGGCCGAAAAGGTTCCAAGCGTCCCGGCAATCCCCGCGCGCGGCATCCCTGTTGGCATGCCGGAGAAAACCGGCTCACTCATCCGCGCGGGCAACAAGAAGTAGATGGCAAAAGTCAGCACGCCAAAACCGAAAATCCGTGCCAGCTGCTCGCCCGATGCCCAATCCGCGATCAGCGTGCCCAGCGCGGTCCCCAGCACAACCCAGATCGCCCAGCTCTTTAGCACTCCGAAATCGACAGCGTTGCGTTTCGCGTGACTTTGAGTCGAACGAAGCGAGGTGAATATGATCGTCGCGAGCGAAGTCCCCACGGCGATATGCGCGCTCTCATCGCTCCCCAATCCCAGAACAGGAAACAGGAGAACCAGCGCCGGAACCACAACAAACCCGCCGCCGATGCCGAAAAGGCCGCCCGCAAAGCCAGCCGCAGCGCCTGCCAAAAGGAGAAGGGGCAGCGCGAAAGTGAGGTATGAAATATCGCCCACCGCGTAACAATACTCGCGAAACAGGATTCGCCAAGCGCTTTGTTGCAGTGCAATATTGTTACGCAGGCGCACAAAGACGCGCAGCCTTGCTCATGAGGTGATTTTCGCATTGCATTGAAGCGCTGCGAAGCCTCTAACGATCAGCCATGATACGCGCAGCCTTGCACCATCTCACCCACTACAGATATTCGCGCCCCATTGAGGTCGGCCCGCAGGTTATTCGTCTGCGCCCGGCAATGCACACCCGCACGGCCGTTCCAAACTATTCGCTCAAGATCGAGCCGGAAAACCACTTCATCAATTGGCAGCAAGACCCGCACGGCAATTGGCAGGCGCGCATCGTGTTTCCGGAGAAGGTGCGCGAGTTCAAGATCGAGGTTGATCTCATCGCGGATATGGCAGTGATCAACCCCTTCGACTTCTTCATTGAGGAGTACGCCGAGCAAGTCCCCTTCGCCTATGACGAGAAGCTGCACGGCGATCTGGTCGCCTATTTCGATACCGAACCGCAAGGGCCGCTATTCGAAGCAATGGTTGAGCGGTTCAAAGGTCTCGAAGGGCGCACGATTGACTTTCTTGTCGAGGTAAACCGCGCGGTAAACGAGGCGGTCGATTACGTCATACGCATGGAGCAAGGCACGCAGACACCCGAGCAGACGCTTGAGGTGGGACGCGGATCGTGCCGCGATAGCGCCTGGTTGCTCGCACAATTGCTGCGGCGGCTGGGTTTCGCATCGCGCTTTGTCTCGGGCTACTCAATCCAGCTGGTCGCCGATGTTGAGCCGGTCGAGGGGCCCAAGGGCGTAACGCAGGACGTGGTCGATCTGCACGCATGGGCTGAGGCCTATGTGCCGGGTGCCGGATGGGTGGCGATGGACGCGACATCGGGCATGTTTGCGGGCGAAGGGCATATCCCGCTCGCCGCCACGCCCCATTACCGCTCTGCCTCCCCGATTGAAGGCATGGCAGAACCCGCTGAAGTCGATTTCAACTTCGCCATGTCGGTTGACCGGGTGAAAGAGGCGGTGCGCATTACCAAGCCTTTCACCGATGATCGCTGGCACGCGCTGCTCGATCTGGGCGCGAAAGTGGACGAGGATCTGCAAGCCCAAGACGTGCGCCTTACCATGGGCGGTGAGCCAACATTCGTCGCCGAGGATGGCGGCGAGGCTCCCGAATGGAACGGCGAAGCAGTCGGCCCGACCAAGGCACTTTATGCCGACAAGCTGATACGCGAGCTAAAGGCCATCTATGCCCCCGGAGGATTGCTCCATCACGGTCAGGGCAAATGGTATCCGGGCGAGAGCCTGCCGCGCTGGGGCTATTCGCTCTATTGGCGCAAGGACGGAAAGCCGCTCTGGAACAACCCCGATCTGATCGCGACAGACCCGGACGAAGACGCAGATGCGACGGTGAGCCCGGCTGACGCTGGCACCTTCCTCCAAACCGCCGCACGCGGGCTAGGTGTGGAAGACGAATTCGTCCACCCGGTCTATGAAGATCCGGAGAAATGGATCGAGCGCGAAGGCGAATTGCCTGTGAATGTCAGCCCGCTCGACCCTAAGCTGGAAGACCCCGAAGAACGCCAGCGCATCGTCGAAACCTTCAGCCGCGGCCTGACAACGCCGGTGGGCTATGTCCTGCCGATCCAGCGCCAACAGTCTTACCAAATGCAGCAGACGCAGCAGGCGCGCGAGCCGGGGCGCTGGAAGAGCGAGCAATGGCGGCTGCGTCGCGGCGCCTTGTTTGCGGTCCCTGGAGATTCAGCCCTCGGATATCGCCTTCCGCTTGGCTCGCTGCCCCATGTTTCAGAAAGCGCTTACCCTTACGTTCACCCGCGCGTTGAGACCGATCCCGAGGCACCCCTCGCCGACTTTCGCGAGCAGCGCGCCGCGCGCGGGCAACAGGATCATGAGGAAGCATCACCCGCTGAAGACACGGCGAAGCAGGCGCATCGGAGGGTCGAAACCGCAGGCTCGAATGCGCAAGAGCGGGTGGAGCAGGAAATCATTGACGGCGCAGTGCGCACCGCTCTCACAGTCGAACCCAAGGGCAGCTATCTTTCAGTCTTCGTGCCTCCGGTTGAGAGCATGGAGGATTTCCTGGAACTGGTTGCTGAGATCGAAGCGACAGCCGAGACCCTGCAAATACCGGTGCGGATTGAAGGCTATCTTCCCCCGCCCGATCCGCGCATCAATCTGCTAAAGGTCACGCCCGACCCCGGCGTGGTCGAAGTCAACATTCACCCCACCGCCAGTTTCGACGAATTGGTCGATGTCACCACCCGCCTGTACGATGCCGCGCGCGAAGTGGGCATGACAGCGGATAAATTCATGGTCGATGGCCGTTCGGTCGGCACTGGCGGCGGCAATCACCTCGTCATGGGCGGGGCGAGCTTTGCCGAAAGCGCCTTCATCCGTCGGCCAGACCTGCTGAAAAGCTTTGTGCTGTATTGGCAGCGTCATCCTTCATTGAGCTATCTGTTCTCCGGACTGTTCATCGGCCCGACCAGTCAGGCCCCGCGCATTGACGAAGCGCGACATGACAGCCTGTACGAACTCGAAGTCGCCTTGGGACAAGTGCCGGGGCCGAACGATCCGGTGCCTTTCCCGTGGATCGTCGATTTGCTCTTCCGCAACATGCTCGTCGACGTCACGGGTAACACCCACCGGACAGAGATTTGTATCGACAAACTCTATTCGCCTGACGGGCCGACCGGGCGGCTGGGCCTGATTGAGTTTCGCGGTTTTGAGATGCCACCAGACGCCAAGATGAGTGTTGCTGCTCAGCTGCTTTTACGCGCGTTGCTGGCGTGGTTCTGGCGCGAACCGCAGGATGGCAATCTGGTGCGCTGGGGGACGAGCCTGCATGACAAGTTCCTGTTGCCGCATTTCTGCTGGGGTGACTTTCTCGAAGTTCTCAGCGATCTGCGCCGTGCGGGATATGACTTTGATCCCAACTGGTTTGAGGCCCAGCGCCAGTTCCGTTTCCCCGTCCACGGCACAGTGCAGGCGGGCGGTGTGGAACTCGAAATTGCCCATGCGCTTGAACCATGGAACGTGCTGGGTGAAACCGGCGCAATAGGCGGGACAGTGCGCTACGTCGACAGTTCGACCGAGCGGCTACAAGTGCGTGCCAAGGGGCTGACACCGGGACGCCATGTCATCGGCTGCAATGGCCGCCGTGTTCCTTTGACGCCAACTGGCCAGCCCGGCGAAGCGATTGGCGGGGTGCGTTATAAGGCATGGGCTCCGGCTTCCTGTCTGCACCCGCTCTTAAAAGCCGATCCACCGCTGACTTTTGACGTGTACGACACTTGGAACAACCGATCGCTGGGCGGCTGCGTTTATCATGTCGCGCATCCCGGAGGCCGCTCCTTCGACGATTTGCCGATCAACAATTTCGAAGCGGAATCGCGTCGCAAAGCCCGTTTTCAGGACCACGGCCACTCACCCGGCACTGTCACCATCCCGTCAAGCGAGGATCATGGCGAGTTTCCCCTGACCCTCGATTTGCGCCGCCCGGTCCGCCCGATATAAACCGAAATAGCATGATCGAGCAGAGCGACACATCATTTGCAAGCACAGGCGACGCTGACCTCTTCGGGCCAGACCCCGAGAGCGACAGCCTAGCCTATTACGCACCGCAAGCCCCATCGGCAGACCTGTACACCCAATCGCAGCCCGACATTCGCAAAGCGTGGCACAATCTGGCCAAGGGATTTGCGGGTCAGTGTGACGGCAATCTCAGCCTTATGCAGGATCATCTCGATCGGCATGTGGAGGATTTGGGACTCGCCTTTCGCATCACCGGTGACGAACAAGAGCGCCCGTGGCCGCTTGGCCCGATGCCCATTTTGATCGCCGCCGAGGAATGGGAACAAGTCACTAACGGTCTGATCCAGCGCGCTGAGCTGCTCGAAGCTGTTATATC
>JBCBMN010000013.1:0-30559 GCA_039822745.1 Pseudomonadota bacterium
GGTTTTGGGACCCCGGGTACTAAAACCTTGTTTAGACCACCGCAGTCGCTTCCAGCTCAATCTTGAGGCCTTCACCTCCAAGGTTCGTAACGCCGAGCGCAGTGAATGTTGGAATAGTTTCACCCATGTAGCTTGAAAGCGCGGGAGCAACGCGCATGAAATCATCAAGAGCAGGGTTTACGATGTACATCCGGATGGAAGTGATATTCTCGGGGCCGGCTTCGACAGCCTCGAGCGCTTTGATCACGTTGCCCATGGCGATTGTCGCTTGGTCAATCAGATCATCGGGAACTGGAGACCCGTCAGGTTGCCACGCGACCTGACCCGAAATGAAAACCAGCTTTCCTGGCTCGCATACCGAGATTTGAGAATAACCCATGCTCGGCGCATCGGGCAATGTAGGAGGATTTATTTTTTGAACGATGTTTGGCATATCAGATCTCCCAACGACGAGTGATTCTCTACATTTGTAGAGATGTATATGTAGACGATGCAAGACAGAAAGACTCAAATCCTGGATGCTGCCGTCAGCCTCCTTGCAAGCAGGGGGTATGCTGGCCTCAGTCACCGCGCTGTCGACGCACAGGCGGACCTGTCGCCCGGCTCAACCACCTATTACTTTTCGAAGAAAATCGCTCTAGTTGAAGCAACGGCTCTGCACTTAGCCGAGCTGATGGAGGCCGACTGCGCGCATGTGAAGCTTCGTTTTGCTGATCTGGTGGCAACAGGTCAGAAGGACGAGGCGATCGAGTATGTCACAAACGACATTGTCGAGTTCGCCGAGAAGAAGCGCGAATGGATGCTTGCAAGATTTGAGCTCGTCTTGGTTGGTGCAAGAGACCAAGAGTTGCGCCCGATATCAAATCGATTGGATCAAGCCTCTAAAGAGCTCACCGCGTTTTTCGTCAATCTTGTCTCCGATGGTTTGAGCGACGCTCAGATCGAAACGTGTGTAAGCATCTTGGACGCGATGGCGCTGATGTACGTGACCGGCCGTGGGTCGGCGCCGAACAAGGATCAGATTAAAAGAATACTCTTGACCGCGTGACTAACCGGGAATTCTTAACCTCGGCAGCAAAGTTTGCGCTGTTAGTCGAATGTCACCTCTCCAATCCTGAACCGTTCGATGCAGGTGACCTGCTGTCCGATCACGAGGCGTTCTGCGCCGGACCGAGCTTGATAAAACTGCCTGCATAATTTGGAAATGGCGCGCGGTTCTGGGCAAAATGCGCGCGGTTTTGGGAAGCCCCCTATTCCCTCTCCTATTATCTGCGTTCAGAAAAATGAGAACTACACGAGGAGTAAATATGGCAGTGTCCTTCCCATTCGCTCTGCGGATCGCGTGCTCGCTCGCGGTGATCATCGCCTCTGGCGCCTCGATCGCTTTTTCGCAGCCCGCGCAAGCTGAGGAAGCGGCAGCCAATGATGGCCTGGTAGCGGTCGAGGCTAGCTGGCATGAAAAAATCGCCGCTCGCACTATGGAAGAGATCGACCTCCATAACTTGCCCTCGATACAACTTGCGGTAGGGTTCCGCGGCAAGCTTATTTACGAGAACGCGTTCGGCTACAGCGACATCGCCTCGCGAACCCGCGCCACAATCGCCACGCAATACCGCACCGCGTCGATTTCAAAATGGTTGACTGGGGCGGCGACCTTCAAGCTTGTCGACGAAGGTAAGATCGCGCTTGATCAGCCGATCCAACGCTACTGCCCAGCCTATCCTGCCAAATCCGCTCCAATCACGACACGCCAACTCTTGTCGCACACGGCTGGTGTCCGCCACTACCCCGATCGTCGATTGGAGCGGGACAGGAGCGCATCGAAGGCGCAGCGCGAGCTCATTCGATCGCAAAGAGAGCGCGACGAGAAGTCTAACGCGATCCGATTCACCGATACGATTGCGCCGATTGCCTTTTTCAAAGATGATCCGCTGATCTTCCCACCCGGTCGTGGTTACGCCTACAGCTCTTTTGGCTTTCGCGTGTTGGGCTGCGTGATCGCGGGCGCGGCAGGTGAGCCTTACAGAGATTTTCTGCGCGCCTCGTTATTCGAACCTTTAAGGATGGATAGCACGCAACCCGATGACAGCGCCGCCACGCTTCCAAGCCGCGCCACACTCTATGACCTTAGCCGCAAGGGGAAACTCAAGCTCGCGCCTGTGCGAGATGTTAGCGCGAATCTTCCAGCTGGCGGTCATTTATCCACCGCAAGCGACCTGATCCGCTATACGCTGGCTTTTGCCAACGGTGAGGTTTTAACGCCAAGTTCGCGCAAAATCATGGGATCTCAGCCTAAAGGCCCCAATGGCGAAGAAATCCCATCGGGATATGGCCACGGGGTCGACTTCATGAGCGATTTTCCGGGTTCGCTTGGCCATAGTGGGCGGCAATCCGGGACAACAACGCTATTGCTTTATCTGCCCGAATACGATGCCTCGATTGCGGTTATGTCGAACGCTAGCGGCTGGCGCACGATCACGCCTTTCACCGCTGAGATCCTGACCATCCTTGAAAGCCATGTCGAGGAACTCGGGTAATGAAAATGACAGGAAGTCTCTTGAAGCTAATCAGCTGCGTCGCCGCTTCGGCCTTTTTTGGAGGTATCGGCTTCGTTCAATCAATCGCCGCAAAGAGAATATCAAGAACCTAATGGGCAGATTTTGAAATATCATCACTTGCGCGGCGCATCATGGCGAAGGAATGGACCTGGTGCGCCGATCAGCTGGGCTAAAATGGAGAAACGACCTGCCGGCGCGGATTGTCTCGCTATCCCATCTTCGAGAAGTATCCGACACGATATCTGCTCGTAGTAGGATATGGAGTTACTCGCTGTGGCGCCTCCCAGAAGACTGGTTATTGGACCAATTGTATCGACTGGGGCTGCAGACTTGAAACAGAGGCGAGCGGATAGTAAAGTCCAAGCTGGACACAAACACGACACTGTTGCTTCTGTATGAGTTCCTAATAAGCTCGGGCTTGTCGAAGCTGGTCCGAAAGCGCAGTTCGGTGCAGAGATACAAGGCACCAATTTGGTGTTGAGGGAGCCGGATACCACCCGGCTTGATTAACCGAGCAAGAATTAAGCTGCGAAAGACAAACCAGTGCCCAATCTTCATCCCTGAAAAACATCGGACTAAAGCTGCCCTCGCAAAAGCCAGTTGTAAAGCTAGGCGTAGCTTCGTTGGGAGCACCTACCAGTCTTTTGTCAATATCTCCCTAGTCGTCCAACGGTCGTGACGTGAAGGATTTGTGTATGATCTTCCACTGCCCACCATACTTCACAAGCAAAAAGTAATCCGTGAACAGTCGGTCTTGCGGGATCTCGATTTCGACACGCGCAACGGCGGTGTCGCCTTCTTGATCTACGTAAACGACACGGCCAATCCGGTTCCGCGGCTTGCCTGACTCAAACAGTGAGATGTATTCATTGCCATCCCAAATACGGAGTGTGTCGTCCGCGTTCCGAGCATAGAGGTTAAATTCTGGATGGAACGCCTCGCGCAGTAGATCCGGTTTTCCCTTTGAGGTCCCGTCGATGTACTTCTGCAGCACCGCTTCAATATCCGCTTTCTCAACGCTAGCCGGATACGGCGCATCTCGAACACCGCACAGAGATATCATCACGCAGATCAGCGACCCAAAGAGTCTAGATTGAACTCGGTGCATCTTTCAAAACCTCCGACAGTAGGGTTCTAGGACACAGGCGCGGACTACATCGCCTGCTCAGGGCTATTGGTTCTTTATCGGTGAAATGCCCAAACGAGCTGGTCATATTCATGCAATTGCTGCCCAGATCTGAGGTTTTTGATAATGAACTCCACAGACTGTCGTCTGCAACTAACGGAAACATAATCAACCAATCAGTCACTCATTGGAACGACGATCGACACTCCGGCCCATCTTCTGCCTTCGCGATGCGCCTTGCCGCAACTGCATACCACACGAAGCCGACCAGCGTTCCTAACCGCTGAGTGAGGCCACTCGTGCCCGCCGGCTCTATACCTACGACCAGCATCCACAGGTAGGCCAGCGAGACAACCGCTGTAAGATAAGAGTAGGCGCGGAACGATTTCGAGCGGGAGGCTTCGGCAAACTCGCCGACGAATAGCGCGGGTGTAAGCACCGAGAACATCGCAATGCCATAAAAACCGTGCAGTGGCGATCCCATCGGAAAGACTCCATTGGTCACCATTCCTATGCCAAAGGCCATCGCTGAGAATGCCGTGAAAGGACCGCCCTTTAAAAGGACCCCAAGAGCAAAGCTGAGCAGCGCGACTCCGGCTAATAGCGCACTCACGTGGACAATGACCGAGAACGCATCACCACGCAGCTGCAACTCGCTCATGTGTTGTGACACCCAATCATAGTCTGATGCGAAGAAACTAGCAATGACCGGCGCGGCCATTGCTAAAGGTGCGAGGGCACCAACATAAATTAAACGGCGGCCTAGCGTATCCAATGCTCTATTCCCTTTCATCATTGGCGACAGCGTGTCGAACTGAGACACGCTCGGCCATTTCGCTCTTGAATCCACAGAGTGCTTTTTCACCCAAAGGAGCCTCTTCAATCCATTGGCGGTCCTTTTTGCGAGTTTCGGCATCAACAACCTCGAACCAGGCGCCGAGGGAATGGACGTTTCGATGAGCGGGGGTCTTGAGGATCCTTGTCATGGCTCGCGGGCCGATCCGATCTTCGAAACGAAAGAGCTTCGAGGGACCGAAGTTAGATAAAATTCGCCGCCGGTCGGGACTAAAACCAGAAATGTCTGAGAGGTCTTTTGAGAAACCAGCCATGTGGCTCTCAAACCGTTCGACAGTCTTGTTTCGCCAGACCTCACCCTTTCCAGCGGACAAAAGCCGAAGTGCGGCATATTCAGCCAAACTTTGAGATGACAATTCATCGGCGGTCCCCGGCCGATCCTTCGCCCACCAGAAATGCGCTATCTCATGGGCCAAGCTGTGGCGCCGCTCCAATGGAGGCTCACGACTACTTAGGATGGTGACGTTCTTGGCTGTGGCGTAGGAATCTTCATCATTTGGAATGTTCTGATCCGTCGGTGCAAGGAAAATATGTCCCACCAACGCATGTGATGCGATTACGCCGTATTGTCGGCGCAAGGGGTCGTAGATGTCGATGCAAAGGGGGCCGAGTGCCTTGATCGTTTCGTTCTGTCCAATGGTGTAAGTAATAAGACGCCGCGCATCCGAGGAAGTAACGGTATCAATTCTCCACTGCGTCGAGGCCATCACCGTCTGGCGTAGCGATACACAAGATCGGACTTCAAAGAGTGTGGTATCGATCCGCTTTGTCTCACTTGCGCCAACAACATCTTACCCTTTGGGCACATTGCCATTGATGTGACCGGTAGCGGCCGCGTTCGAAAGATTTACCGGATACCAAAGCGCTCCAAGGGACAATTCCGTCCACTCAGGAGACATGGTGGAGCGGCCATTAACGAAGTTTTCCTTCGCCAGCTGACCATGATAGGCAAATGAAACACGCTGCGGTACTGCGTCGAAGGCGTCGAAGGCGTCGAACCCTTCTAACGCCCGCTCCGTAATGCGCCCTGTCTTCGACAATTGATTTTCGCGGAGCGCCGCGCTGGGGTTCCAACGGGCGGAGAATCCCTCTGGGACGCTGAGTCGATCCAACTCAAGGTCTGCGTGGAGAAGAAGGTCTAACGCTGCTCCATCTTCGATGCTTACGTCGTACGTCCCGGCTACTGCGATAGAACCCGTTTGCGATTCCAGCCTGACGTTCATCTTGTATGCCGCCATACTCGGCAGGGCTTCCCAAGACGTGCTTGCGCAGCTCGTTAGCCCAAACGTAAACAGCACTAGCCAAGAGCTTCCCCAAGTTGTTGTCATCTTTTCGATCTTCGCTTCGCCTGTTGACGCATTGAGAACCCACAGACAGCATAATTCAGATCGGCGGGCCTCTCAGAAGCACGCTAATCCTTCTCAAAAGTGCGCTTTGTTCTGGTATCTTTGGCACCGCTTAGTCCAACTCGCGCTCGCGGAATGCCTTCGGCGATACACCCTCATTTTCTTTGAAGACGCGGTTGAACGTAGAAATCGAGTTGAAACCGCTCTCGAACGCGATAGCTGTGATGGTCACGTCGCGCTGAAATTGATCACGCAGCCTAGCCTTCGCTTCGGCCAAGCGAAACGTTTGAAGGTATCGGGGGAAATTCGCATAGCCCAAACGAGTGTTGATGAACTTTCGAAGGGCGTGCTCGCCAATCCCGATTTCTCGGGCGACGTCACTGATGGTCAACTCCGCTGACCGCCACATCTGTTGTACCTGCATCGCGGTATTCAGTTTGTCTGCAACTCGGCACTCGCGGTCGGAAAGCTCAAGCTGCTCTGCCGGTTCTGGGTCACCGCGGAATGCAAGATGCCCCGGCCGTACGTTCAGAAACCAAAGATAGCCGAACATGACAAGCAGCAGGGTTACGCCCACTTTCATTGCATTGAGTGCAGGTCTGCCCAAATCCGTGAGCAACAACTCCGTGACGATGAGAAAACTCACAAGTCCAATTGCAAGACCGACGAATACAATTCGCGCTCGCCTGCGTTGCATGATCAGATCGCCGCGCCAATCCAGAACAATCAAGAACGCAAGATGAATGAACAGACCAAGTGCGTAGATATTTAGCAGCGTCCATAACTTTTGATCGGCCAAAGGCGACGCCTCCTGACTACCAATCTGCAGAAAGGCGTAGCCTGTCACAAAGATGCCCGCCGCGATGATGTGCTTCCAGTCTAATTTGAAGCGGTCATCCATGATTGACTTGATGAACAGCCAAGCGAGCACGGTGTTGGGTAGCTCCACAGCCGCGGCGGTGGCTTTTACTGCCTGGGGTATTTCTACGATGCTTGGCGCCCGGGCGATCATCATTCCAATGAGTGAAATGCAAAGGGCAATGAGCAATCTGCCGCTAGTCTTGTCCCTCGCATCGCGCAGGGTCAGGATGGCGAGACCGACGAGCAAACCGACGGTTGCAAAACGCATCAGCAGGTCAGTAAATATCAATCGACACCTTTTGCTCGCATATGTTCGCGCAACATGATCACATGGTTAATGATCGTTGATTGTTGTGCGCTTGTGAAGCCGATTTATCCTAAGTTACCAATAGGCCTGATGGCGATCGCCAGTAAATTGCGTCCTGCTGAAACGGCGGCGGTGCCAACCATTTGAGCCTTATTACCAATCGCAATGCCATCGATAACGTTGGTGTACGACTGGTCACAAATTGAGATCGTGTGGGTACCGCCTGCTTGCAAGTCCGCCGTAGTTCGATCCCTTAGTGATCGCTGGCCGATCGCCTCGACCTTCGTGACTGTCGCTCGCGCCTTAATTTCTGGCCAATTGAACAAACCACCAGTCTTTGGCCCGGGAAAATCACAGCCTCGTAGCTTTCTGTCGATGGCCAAATTGGACAGCGCTAGATCCTGACCGCCTTCGCGATCACTAAAGCATCGGAGCGCCCAAATCTATTTGTGACGGAAGGGCGCTTGGGACCAGTCTTATTATTGCAATTCCAAGGCACGATAGCCAGCGCCGTTAGGTCGAAGTATGAGAAAGTCATTTTCTTTGTCCTTGGCCTGCATGGCCTTTGAGAACGTCGGCTTTTGGGAACTAATATCTCTTACGGCTACGTCCGTTACTGGGGCGCATTGCAGACCTCACCAGCGAGCGACCGTGCCGGTTGCAATCATCGCTCGACCAAGATCGCGGCCGTCGGCGAGGGTGCAGGTTGCGACGGTTCGACCATAGCTTTCGCCAAGCGCCGAGCACCGCATCGCTTGTCCTCGAACTTCGATATGCCCGGTATCCCACCGCCCAGTTGCGCCGCCAAATAGGCTCACCAGAGCATCGCGGGCGGAAACGCCACTAGCTTTGGGGCATGGATGACCACGCCTACAGGTGCCATCAAGTTCGCGCGCAGAGATCTTGGCAATTCGGATCTTCGGCCCTTCTGCACACCATACCGGACCATCACCGTCCCAAACCGCGATCGGCGTGCAGATGAAAGCTGCTGCTGCAATCATACTCATAACGTTGAGCCTAACGATGAATAGTTGAGGAAAGGACCCAGAATCCAAGCTTTGACGTGCAAAACGTAGACTGGCTCACTTCCCAACTGGGCTTTCACCGTACTTGCGCAACACATCATCAAACGCCTCCGCCATCAGATCCTGGAGACTCATGCCATTTCGTCGCGCACAGGTGTGCATCGCAAGTGACATTTCGGGCGAGAAGTAGCCGGCGATTGCTTTACGTCCGACACGGCTAGGTGGCTTCCCTTCTGGTTCGGGACTCGAGGCTTTGGCTTCGACCTTCAGCGGTGGCGGCGCGCGATCGGAGAGATTGGCGAACCGGCTCATGCAAGCATCCCCACATGTTCGGGAGTGAAAATGTCCAGGTGTTCACATGTCCAATTGTACAATTGTGAGACTTCGAGCGCGGCTTTGCCATCGGGCTCAATCTCGCAAACCGTCTGCCCAGCAGCGCTTGCATGTCGATGAACGGCTCGCTCGGGCAACGTGATCGGGCAGATACGACCACCAAGCTTGCCGATGAGTTCGCGAGCGTCCTCGCAGATGCGCGGAGCATTTGGCGGCCCTGCTGTAAGTATTACCCAGGCCTCGCGATTGAGAAGCTCGACGAGCCTCAGGCTCGTTCTCATCGCGGCCAGGTCGAAGGCGCTTGGACGGCACGGGATCAGGACCAGATCACTGACCTCGACCGCTGCGGCAGCGGTGCTGTCAGAATGGGGCGGCGTGTCGATGGTAATAAAGGTCGCGCCTTGCTTGCGAGCCAAGTCGACCTTCGCGGCTATCCGCGCGGGCGCGCTGTCAATTACTTCGGGAGCAGCGCCGTCCCGCCATGACGACCATTCGCAGGCGCTCGCCTGAGGGTCAGCGTCAATGATAAGGGCGACTTCACCCCGTTGCTCAGCCTCTGCGGCCAGGTGAATGGCTAGCGTTGTCTTCCCGACCCCGCCTTTCTGGCTAACGATCGCGATGGTTTTGGTCTCGGTGGACATATCAATATCTCCTCATGTTAACATGTAGGCGTGTGCGACGGTGAAGAGGTGGGCGCATTGACCTGCCCTCATGTCCACATGCGCGGGTATGCGGGTGTGGGTCTGTCAAGCTGTCGCCATGTCTTCGCCACAACATGTTGGGATGTGAGAGCCTACGATTGTCCATTTGTGGACATCTGAGCGGCTCAACATGTGTGGGAGCGCAGATGTCCTCATGTGCACAGCGGGACGTGTGCACAGCTGCGCGGGTGGACGTGTGAACATGTCTAATGCTCGGTCGACGGTGTCGAACCGAATGACGCAAAGTCAATCGGAAGAGGTCAGCCAAGCGGGCGACAAGCCTTATGCGCTGGCTACCGCAGTCCCATGCTTGGCATTGGATGGGCGGATGCCGCTTCATTGTAAGCGGCAGCCGCACGCGGGTGGAAGACTGCCCAGCACGGTCGCATCGATGGCTTCCCGGGCGCGATCAGCGAGGTTTTTCGCGTGTTCGCAGCTTAGCGGAACCGAAACGTCGCCAAGGACCAGGAGGCCGCCCTGGCAAAGCGCTGGGCAACTAGCTTGGGTCGGACACCAGATGTGCAGAGAGATCGAGTTGCCATGAATGCTCGTAGACGCTTGGTGAGCGAGCATCGGCCGCGCGGCTAAGACTTGTGTTAGGTACCTCATTGCTGCGCTCCCGGTCTTTGGCCGCAACGGTCGCGTGAAGCGGCGGCAAGCGGGTCGAAACGAGGCAGATTGTCGAGCCAATCGTCTATGTCCTGGCGGCTCCAACGTGGGCCGCTGTGACCGGTTTGGCAGGGCTGTGGGAAATCCCCCTCGCGACGTTTGCGCCAGATCGTAATCCGGCTCATACGCAAGTGGGTAACGAGATCAGCGGTCGTCATGAGACCACTGGGTTCTTCATATTGCATCGACTCACCTCCTTTAGCTGAGGTCAACGATGCTTGTGGATAAATCTTTGTGAGGCCATTCCTGCAGCGTTCAGGAAATTTCAGATTGCGTCAGGGCATTGATTCCAATGGCAATTTTTTAAGCGCTTTTTCGAAGTCTGCGTGATTGCCCGACCAGAGCTTCTGAGCCATTTCGCCCTTGAGGCCCATCTCAGTGTCGAGCTCGTCGATTACATCCTTCAACGCCAAGCCTGCGAGACGCTGCTGTCTCAGATAGCGGATATGAGCGATCCCGTTGATGAGCGCCTTTGAACCTTTCTCGAGCGCGTTTGTCTGTCTGATGATCCATTGCATGCGTGTCTCAAAGAGTGCGTCATCGCCCTCGAGCATCAACAGCCTGGAGGAAAGCAGGCACTTCGCGCGCGCACCATTAAGGCGCACCATAAGTCGGCCTCTGGGCAGGGGAGGGCGAACAAGCACCCAGCCTCTCCGATCGCTCGAGATCAAGAGCTGGCGGCCATGATCGGCCTTCAGGCCGCGAAGCTCATTAGGCGTGAGACTAGAGTCACCAGCGTCTCGGGTTTCGCACGACAATCTGGTCGGATCTTCCGAGAGAAGCTGACGATACTCTTCAAGTGCACGAACATTCGCGCGTTGCTGCTCACTAGGCGCAAGGGTCTGTAGTTCGTCCATTGATGGTTCGCGGCGAGCGCCGTGCCAAACGAACACCGAGTTCAACCATGGGAGCAACCGCCAAAGACCCACTACGGCCAGAATGATTGGTATGAACGCGTAACCTGAGCCGAATGGCAATATGAACGAGGAGACGATCGCGGCAGCGATCATCCCTGCCGCAATCTGCTGACGAGCTCCGAATGGAGCGCGCAGACTTGAACGGTTAAAGCCATTCTGGATCGCATCGACAACTTCAGGTCCAAGGAGTTCGAGTGGCCCAGTTGGTGCTGGTTCACGACAGAACACCGCGAAGCCCGAGTCAACCGCGCCATAAAAGTCTGGCTGATCTTGAAGACCTGTGCCTGGCGCTGATGGCTGAGACGATGGAGTGGAAGAGGTCATTGCGGAGCTTAGCTATGTGAAGGGCATTTCGGCCATCTGTTTTGATGGCCTATCGCTCGTCTGCCAAGCCTCCAAAAGCGCGATTATCGCCTCGGATTCTTGGATTCGCGAAACCGGCAAATTAGACACAAATTAGACACGCCAATGTTTCACGGTCGCTAAGTCATTGATTTTATGGTGGGCGCGGCAAGGATTGAACTTGCGACCCCACCCGTGTGAAGGGTGTGCTCTACCACTGAGCTACGCGCCCGCCCGGTTGCTAAGGCTTGCTTGCCTCAGGCAGGAGCGCGCCTCTACGGTGTGCGGCCGCGTCTGGCAAGCCTTTGTCCGTCACTCCACCAGCAAGCGCTGCCATAGATCGTACGAACTGAGAGAAACCTCTCCACGGTCGATCTGGCTTTCGGTCGGGCAAGCTAGACAATAGGCCTGAATGCCGGCCTTCCCGCTCAACCGGTCAGCGTCGGCCATGATGCGGTTCAGGGTCTGCTCGCGGTTCTGCGCCGCGAGTGCGAACAGGTCGCCGGCCCTTTGTCCCGGCTCTGGCGCAGTGGCGCTTGTGAGAAGCTGGCGGATCAGTGCGTCGGTGCTGTCGACTGGATCGACCAGATAGCGGGCATGCCAATCGCCATCGTCTAGCTCGGCCTCACCTGCAACCCACGCCAGGGCGTCGTTCAGCCCGCCAAATTGGTCGACGAGGTTCTTCTGGCGCGCAGCGCCGCCATCCCAAACCTGGCCCTGCGCCATCACATCAACTTGCTCGACCGAAAGTCCGCGCGCTTCGGCTACGATATCAAGAAAGTCGTTATATGTGTCCTCGATCGACGACTGGAAGATTGCATCCATTTCAGGGGTCAGCCCGTCAATGATGTCCGGCTGGCCTGAAAGCGGGGTGGTGCGGATCGCGTCGGCGTTCACACCGAAATCGCGCGCGGTGTTCTCGAATGTCGGTAAAACAGCGAAAACGCCGATGGAGCCGGTGATTGTTTCTGGCTGAGCGAAAATGCGCTGGCCACCGGTCGCAACCCAGTAGCCGCCGCTTGCTGCGACATTGGCGAAGGAAATCGCGACGGGCAAATCCTTGTCGCGGTAGCGCAGAATTGCGCGGCGGATTTCTTCTGATGCGAGCGCCGATCCACCGGGCGAGTCCACTCGAACGACAAGGCCAGCGATATCGTCGTTGAGGGCTTTATCAAGCAGCTTGGCAATCCGCGTTCCTCCGGCAGTGCCGGGGCCGGCTCCGCCATCTACAATGCCCCCTGCAACCGTTACCACCGCGATGGCTTTGCCAAGCTTGGCGACTGGATGATCGGCGAGGAACGGTCCCAGGTTTGTCTTGGCATAGGCGCCGGGCTCTTCGTCGAACTCGTCTTCGCCCGCGATCTCGGCGACGCGCTCACCAAAGGCGATGCGGTCGCCCAGCTTGTCGACGAGGCCTGCTTCAAGTGCCGCCTCAGCCAAGTCGCCTTTGCTTTCCTGCACCCACTCAACAGGGCTGGTCAGAACGCGATCAAGGTCGAGGTCCGGTCGTGCCTTTGAGACATTGGCCTTCCACTCATCCCACAGAGCCGCGTAGAGTCCGCCGATATTGTCGCGCGCTTGGGGCGACATCGAGTTTAGCAGATAGGGCTCAACCGCAGCCTTGAACTCGCCCACCCGATAGACGCGCGCATTGACGTTCAGCCGCTCCAGAAGTTCGGCATAGAAGAGAAAGCTTCCCCCGGGCCCGCTGATCAAAGCGCCGCCCATGGGATCGAGCCAAACCTCGCTGGCATGGCTGGCGAGATGCATGTGGTCATCACCATAGCCCAGCGCATAGGTCAAAACCGGCTTTTCGGTCTGGCGCACCCGATCCATCGCTTCCGCGATTTCCTGCATATGCACTTGCCCGCCGCCGGCGAAAGTCGTGAGATCCATGACAACAGCTTTGATGCGGTCATCTTTGGCTGCTTCGTCCAGCGCACGAACAATATCGCGGGCCTGATGCTGCGTCGGGGGTGGGGCGCGGTTCAACAGGGCGGCGAACGGATCGATGACGGCCTTTTCCTCGACCACGAATCCGGTGAGATCGATGTAGAGCGCACCTTCCCGAACCTGAGCAGGGCTGGGCGTCGCTGACAGGAGACCGAACAAGGTCACGAAGAAAAGCAGCATGAAAAGCAGAACCAAGCCATCCTTGATCCCGACGAGAATTTTCCAAGCCTTGCCAACAAAACTCATGAATAAATGCCCTTGTACCGTTTGCTAGTGCGCGAAGAGAAGCGCGCTTTCTTCAAAGAGATACGCATGAGCGCGCAGAAAGACCATGGGAAAGGCGCAAAAGGGTGGGTTGAGCAGCTCACACGCCTCGACTAAGGGCCTGGCTTTAATGACATCGACGACACCTTTGATCGAGCCAGGCCGCTTTCCACAGGGCCGCCTCGCCTTTCCGCATGACCATCTGACAGGGATCGGTCATCTGGAGCGGCACGAAATTCTCTATCTGCTGGCATCAGCAGAGCATTGGGTTGAGGTGAACCGGAGGGGCGAGAAGCGAGAAGAGCTGCTTGCCGGACGCACCATCATCAATGCGTTCTTTGAAAATTCGACCCGGACATTGTTGAGCTTTGAGATCGCCGGCAAGCGATTGGGTGCAGATGTTGTCAACATGCAGGCCGCGACTTCAAGCCTGAAGAAAGGCGAGACGCTGATTGATACGGCGATCACGCTTAATGCCATGCAGCCTGATGCGATTGTCATGCGGCATGGGTCCTCAGGCGCGCCGCAACTGATTGCTCAGAACGTCAATTGCCCCGTTCTCAATGCAGGCGATGGCAGCCACGAACACCCCACTCAGGCGCTGCTTGATGCGCTGGCTTTGCGCGAAGCGATGAAGCGCCGGGGGGATGCCATGGAAGACTTTACCGGGCTGACAGTCGTGATTTGCGGTGACATTCTCCACAGCCGCGTCGCGCGTTCCAATGTCCTTTGCCTGAAGGCCATGGGTGCTGATGTTCGCCTGTGCGCTCCGCCTTCGCTCATGCCGACAGGGATTGAAGCGATGGGGGTAGAGCCCTTTTGCGACTTCGATGCCGCGCTGGAAGGTGTGGACGTGGTGATGATGCTGAGGCTTCAATCAGAGCGCATGTCGGGCCAGTTCATTCCGTCGGCGCGCGAATATCACCACCTCTATGGCCTGACCAAAAAGCGCCTTGCCAATGCGAATCCCGATGCTCTGGTCATGCATCCGGGGCCGATGAACCGCGGCGTTGAGATCGACAGCGAAGTTGCGGACATGATCGATCGTTCCATCATCACGCAGCAGGTCGAAATGGGGGTCGCCATCCGAATGGCTTGCCTGGATGTGCTCACACGCAAGGCGCGCGGCGTGGAAGGCTGGTCATGAAGCAGACAAATCCGCTTACGATCTACGGTGGAAAGCTGGTGACGCCCCAAGGCCTGATCGAAGGGGGGCTGCGATTGGAGGGTGGCCTTATCGCGAAGGTCGGGCCGGATGTGCGGCCCGGTGATGGCGAGAAAACCATCAATGCTGGCGGCAAGCTGATTGTACCGGGCCTTGTGGATCTGGGTGTCTTCGCGGTCGATAAGCCGGCCTTTCACTTTGGCGGGATCACTCGAGCAGCCCTGATGCCTGATCAATCCCCGCCGCTCGATTACCCGAGCCGGGTCAACTACATCGCGAAGAGCGGTAAGCCCGATCTGTGGGTGCACCCGCTTGCCGCCGCTACGCGCGGTCTTGAAGGTCAGGACCTGGCTGAGATCGCGCTGATGAAAGAGGCCGGCGCGCGCGGTGTAGCGACAGGGCGGCGCTGGATTGCGGATAGCGGCCTGATGCTGCGGCTGCTGCAATATGCCGCCATGCTCAATCTGGTAGTGGTGGCACACCCAGAAGACGGCGGGCTGGCTGGAGAAGCGGCGGCAACAGCAGGAGAGGTCGCCACACGGCTTGGCCTGCCCAGCGCGCCTGCCGAAGCTGAGACGCTGGCGCTGGCCCGCGACATCGCGCTTGCCGAGATGAGCGGTGCGCGCGTCCATTTCCGCCAGGTCACGACCGCAGCGGGGTTCAAGCTGGTGAGTGAGGCCAAGGCACGCGGGGTCAACATCACCTGCGGTATAACGCCTGCGCACTTTATGCTGAGCGATCTCGCCACCGCAGATTTCCGCACCTTTACCCGGCTATCTCCTCCGCTTCGAGGCGAGGCGGATCGGGAGGCAGCCCGCGCGGCACTGGGCGAGGGTGTCGTCGATGTGATTGCCAGTGGTCATGATCCGCGTGGTCCTGAAGACAAACGCTTGCCTTTCGCTGATGCAGAGCCGGGCATGGCGGGAGCTGAAACCTTGCTGGCGATGACGCTCAACCTGGTTCGCGATGGCGTGATTGATATGACGCGCGCCATAGAGTTGCTGGCAACAAACCCTGCCAAAATTCTTGGCGTTCCTGCTGGTTCTTTGTCTGAAGGGCTGGAGGCCGATGTGGCCATCATCGAACCTGACGCGCCTTGGATCGTTGACCGTCGCAAGATGGAGGCTACCGCTGATAACACGCCGTTTGACCGGCAAGGCGCTCAAGGCCGCGTCCGCGCCCTTATCAAGGGCGGTATCGAAATCGCGCGCTAAGTGGCGGCGAAAAAGAGCGGCCGCGCAGATTTGCGCGGCCATTGCGTGTTTAACGAGCGGCCGCGATCCGTGTGCCTTTCTCGACCGCACCCTTGGGCGGGTTGGTCTTGGAATAGGCAAAGCAACCGCGACCGGCAGATTTCACGGTCGAGCACAACTGCGCAGCGCCCTGGCGACCAAACCCTGCCGCAGCGACGCGGTAATAGGTTTTGCCTTTGACCTCAGCCTTGGTGATCACAACGTCGTGCGAGGCCAGCTGCGGGAACTTGCGCTTCAGGCTGGTCCAGCCACGCTTGGCTTCTTCCTTGCTCACATAGCTGCCGAGTTGCACCATGTGTGAGTCGCCAGCGGGAGCGGGTGTGGAAGCAACGCGCTTGGGCGCTGGTTTTGGTGCAGTACGCTCTTGAGCAGAGCTGGCTTGGATATTTTGTGAAACGGGACGGGAAACGAAACGAGGCGCAGCGGGCGCAGCTGGTTTCGAACTCGCGCGCGGGGCGGGCGAGGGTGACGGCTTGGGCGCCGGAGTGACGGGTGCGACAGCAACTCGCTTCGGACTGGGGTCCACAGTCTTTACTGCAATATCCTCTGCCATGCTTTCAAAGCTCATAGCTTCGGCTTGCGACGGCTTGCCTGGGGCCGCTGCAATTTGTGCGGGGGCTTTGTCGGTCGGCATTTGCGCCTTGGCATCGGCAACCATTTCCTGTGTGCTCGGGAAGTTTGCCAGAGCAAGGCCAGCTGGGACGCCATTGTCGCCGACAGGTGCAATACCCAGCAACGAAGAAACCCGCAGCATGTGGTCTTCCGGACGCGCTTTCATCGCCCAGTCGGACAGGCGCGCATCAAGCTTGTCGGCAGGGACATCTTCCGCCGCCATAACGCGCGCCGCGCGCCAATTGCCGTCAAGCGCATAGGTGTAGGCGAGGTTCTGGCGGACCTTCGGCGTGTTCTGTCCGGCGCGGAGCGCATTGGTCAGCACAAAGACGCCGCGCTTGGGGTTCCCCGCGAGAGCCAGAGCAAGACCGGCATCAGCCGGGTCAAGCGCAGTTTCCCACTCAAGCAATTCGTTAAGCGCCTTCTTGTTTTCGCCAATTGCCGTGGTCGTCAGCGCATAGCTCAGCACAGTGCGAGAATCGGTGTCGCCCAGTTCAAGCGCATCGGCAAAGCTCTGTGATGCAGCCGCATAACGACCCGCTTCGAGATAGGCCGCGCCAAGCAGTGCGCGGTATGAACCATTGCGCGGATCAGCAAGAACCGCCGCTTCGGCATGCACGATCGCCTGGGACGTCTTGCCTTTTTCAAGTGCACTCTGCGCTTTGTCGAAAGACACCTCGGCACGCGGAGCGGATGCCGTGGCACAGCCCGTAAGGGTCGCTGTCGCGACTGCAGCCGTGGCGAGCAATGCGAGCTTTGGCCCAAAGTCCGAACCGCTGCGGCGGCTGGTGATGATGCGGTCCATGTCGTATCCCCTGATCTTAATATCTGTGTTTGCGGTTCGGGTTGGCATTTGTGTTCAGTCTCGTTGATCAGTCGCGCTTCATGCGATCGATCAGCGTGTCCAATTCTTCAATGTCTTCAAGCAAGGCATCCAAAGCCTCGGTAACCAGCGATTGCGCGCTCACACCTTGCATGGTTGCCGCAAGACGCAGCTTTAAGTGACGCTCGGTATCGAGGCGCAGCGTAAATGCGGCTCTTCGTGCGTTTGCGGCTTTGGCGCTGGACTCTAACTTTGCCTTGGTTTTGTTCGGCTTTTTCGAGACCACCGAAACCTCTGCGTCGTCCAAGACGCGGCGGGCAAGGCGCTTTTGATGGCTCATCACAAGCGGGCTTTCGCCAGCAAATGAGTCTTCATTCGCGGGCGGCGTCACCGAAGGATGCGTTGAGATTGAAACGACGTCTGCATCAGCGAGTGGATCGACGATCCCTTGATCTTCGGCGGTGTTCTCTTCGGCGGTGTTCTCTTCGGCATCAGCCTCAGCAGGCAATTCGGCGGTTTCGTCGATTTCAGCTCCAAGCGGAGAGGGCGTGTGCCCCCGTTTGGAAGACAAAAGCGGGCCGTCTTCAGCGTCGTTTGCGGGCTCTTCGCTGCCCATGTCGTTCCAGCCGAGATCTTCCAATTGCTCTTCGGCGAGCGCGGCAAGCTCTGAGATATTGTCGGGCAGCGGCGTCAGCTGTGGGCGCATGGCAGGCTTCGCCCCACCCTTGCGAGCGAGGAGTGTTGGCCCAAGCGAGGCAAAGCTGGCTTCGGACATCATCATCTGGCGCTCTTACTGTGCCACCCGGCGGCCAAAGCCACCTGCGGGACGATGGACACCGCCAGCATTGGCTGCCTGACCCTTAGGCGCGGCAAACACAGTGCGACGGAAGTTCTTTTCGAGCCGGTCGGAGATATATTTCCAAAGCGCGGTCATCTCTGCGGCCGAGCGGCTTTCCGGATCGACTTCCATAACGGTGCGGCCATCGATCATCGAGGCAGCGAAGTCCGTGCGGTGGTGCAGAGTTATCGGTGCAACTGTGCCGTGTTGTGACAGCGCGACAGCGGCTTCCGAAGTGATCTTGGCCTTGGGCGTCGCGGCGTTGACCACGAAAACCAGCGGCTTGCCCGCGCGTTCGCACAGGTCGACCGTGGCGCCAACAGCGCGCAGATCATGCGGGCTGGGGCGGGTGGGAACGACAATCAGCTCAGCCACGCTGATCACCGACTGGATCGCCATCGTGATCGCAGGCGGTGTATCAATGACAGCAAGCTTGAAGCCTTGCTGGCGCAGAACCTGAAGATCGTTGGCGAGGCGCGAAACGGTGGTTTGCGCAAAGGCGGGATATTCCGCCTCACGCTCATTCCACCAGTCGGCAAGCGATCCCTGAGGGTCAATGTCAATAAGCACGACCGGTCCAGCGCCAGCGCGCTGAGCCTGGACGGCAAGGTGTCCGGAAAGGGTCGTCTTGCCCGATCCGCCTTTTTGCGATGCCAAAGCGAGTACACGCAACGCCTTAGTCCCCCTGGGTTAGCCCAATTTGCGCCGCCTCTATGCGGCCAGATGTCAGACGGGATCGCAGACTACCCCTAATTTAGAGTTAACGCAGAAGCTCCGGTGATGCGGGAAGCGGGATTTTGCGCCCTTACTTCTGACGCAGATGCAGGCCTTTGAGTGGCCGAAAACCGTCCTTGCGGTGTCAGGCCGATCGCCATCTCAACGATTTGCTAACCGTTTATTCACTATGAAGCGAAGGGTTGAAGCAATCATTTGGCTGTTTTTGTCGTTAGCGCGATTTAGCAGCCCCCGAGGGGTTTCTGAGCGGGAGCCTCTTGGCACGAAGCAAGGAGCGTGAAGATCCATGGCTTATCGCATTCAGACTATTGCCGTCGCAGCTCTTGTGGCGCTGCCCGCCTCTCCGCTTGCCGCTGATGTAAAGCGCGGCGTTGATGCCTGGACCTCAGGCGATTTTGACAGCGCCGTCAATGAATGGCGGCTGCCTGCGCAGAATGGAGATGCAGACGCTCTATTTAATCTTGCGCAAGCTTATCGCTTGGGCCGCGGCGTCACAGCCGATATCACGCGCGCTCGCGAACTCTACGCTGAAGCCGCGCAAAAAGGCCATGTGAAGGCCGCGGACAATTACGGCCTTTTGCTTTTCCAGCAGGGCGAGCAGCAATCGGCCATGCCTCTGATCCGGGCTGCAGCGGAGCGAGGGGACCCGCGCGCGCAATATGTTCTGGGGCTCACCCACTTCAACGCAGACTATGCGAAAAAGGATTGGGTGCGGGCCTATGCTCTTCTGACTCTGGCGCAAGGGTCTGGGCTGCCGCAGGCGACCGGCGCTTTGCAACAGATGGACAAGTATGTGCCAATGGAAATGCGCCAGAAAGCGCAATTGCTTGCGCGCGAAATGGAAGTCGAAGCGGGCAAGAGGCGTGCAGCCGAACTCGCCGCTGCAGATTTGGGAAGCGCCAGTGCCGCGCCACAACCCCAACCCCAGCCTAATGCAAAGCTCGCAGAACCGGTTCGCGTCGCGCAATCGGCCCCTCAATCCGTTCCCCAGCCGGCCTCCCAACCTGTCCGGGTGCCTGCAAGTGCCCGTCCCGCGCCGCAAGCGCCTGCTGTGTCACGCTCAGGCGCTTGGGGCGTCCAACTGGGCGCGTTCGGAGTTGCCAGCAATGCTGACCGACTTTGGGGCCAGCTTGCGACCAATCCTGCGCTCGCCGGGACCAAGAAAGCACTGGTTCCAGGAGGCGGAGTAACGCGCCTTCGCGCTGTGGGCTTTTACAATCGTGCAGATGCCTCGCGCGCTTGTGAGCAGTTGAAGGCCCAGGGCCAGGCATGCATGGTGGCCAAACCGAACGCATAAGGGCGGCCGCCAACAAGGTTTAGCCAGTTACATAATCGCTTCCCCTCAGCGCAGGGCGTGCTACGCTTATCTCTCTGCAAGGGGGGATACGCAGTGACAACAAGTGCCAATCCAGCTGGAAATGATTCTGTATCGGTCGAGCAAACCGTTCCGACAGCGCCGGTAACGGCAGCAGAACGGATCGATAGCCTCGATTTTATTCGCGGCCTGGCAGTGATGGGCATTCTTGCCGCCAATATCGTCGCCTTTGGCCAACCGATGATGGCCTATTTTGCGCCGTCTGCGTTTCTGGTTGATGCAGGCGATCCCGAGGGCTGGCAGTGGATCACCCAATTCGTGCTGATCGACGGCAAGATGCGAGGCCTGTTCACGCTCCTTTTCGGCGCGGGCATGTATCTGTTCATGGAGCGGGCATGGGAAAGAGGCGCCACGCGCGCTTTACAGGCTTGGCGGCTGGTGCTGCTGCTCGGCTTTGGTCTGATTCATTTCTACTTGATCTGGTTCGGTGACATCCTTGCCGGATATGCTTTGATTGGCCTCGTCGCGCTTGCGTTTATGCACCTTAAAGCCGGTATGAAAATGCGGATGGGATTGTTCGCCTACGCCTTAGGCTGCATCATTCTATCAGGACTGCTGACCTTCCCCTATCTGATAGTCGAGACGTCTTTCGGGCAGGCGGAAGGGCTGGCCGAAGTTCGGGCTGAAATGCTGGCCGGACTGCAACAGCAGAGCGCGGATGACGCGCTGTTCGCTGAACTGAAGCAAGCAGGCAATTATCCCGCTCTGATCGCCGAAAGGTTCGAGCGCCAATGGTACTTCCCCTTCCTCAATCCGGTGTTCTTCATTTTTGAGACCTTGTCGCTGATGCTGATGGGGATGGCGCTCTACCGGTTCGGGTTTTTCAGCGGTGCTTACACGCCGAGCAAGATGAAGCTTTGGGGCTGGTTAGGCGTGCTCGGCGGCGGAGCAGCGCATGTCGCGCTTGGTCTGTTCGTGAAGCAATCGGGTTTCTCATACTATGCGGCGAATGTCGCTTTCATCGGCTGGAGCATGCTGCCAAGGCTCGCGATGGTCCTTGGGCTTGCTGCGCTGCTGGTTGTCTATTCACCTTCGTGGACGGGGTGGTTTGCCGAGCGGGTTCGCGCAGCCGGGCGCGTAGCCTTTACCAATTATCTGGGCACGTCGATCCTGATGCTGTTTGTGTTCCATGGATGGGCCTTAGGCTTGTTTGGCCAATTGAACCGGCCCGAACTCTATCTGCTCACTTTGGGCGTGTGGGCGCTGATGCTCTTGTGGTCAAAGCCCTGGCTGGATCGCTTCCGCTATGGGCCGCTTGAATGGCTTTGGCGATGCCTGACCTACCGCACTGTGTTTCCGATCCGGAAGTGACCAGGTAGCCCACTTTCGCAAGGAATTGGGGGGCTTTGCTGGAAAGTGCTGCAATAGGGCTTGCAATTAAGAATAGTTCGCATAAATTGCTTCCTGCAAACGCCTCGCAGGAAAGATTCGACGCCTCATGTATATTTGCATTTGCAACGCAATCCGAGAAACCGAGCTCCGCGCAGCGGCGCTTGGTGGTTCCGGCGATGCGGAAGCAACCTATGCAAAACTGGGTAAGCGACCGAATTGCGGCCAATGCCTTGTTAAAGCTGAGCAAATTATTGAGCAGCAACGCAGCGACGCTTCTTGCGAGAATTTCGCAGTATAAAGTGCTATTGCGCTATTGCGAGCGGATCGCAAGCGTCTGTTTTTAAACAAAAAATCTGGAACCACCCTCTTGCCGAACGGTTTCTTGTGGGCGTAATATAGATCTTTACGTCGCAGGCCCTTGGTCCTGCGCAATGGGATTTAAAACCGACAGGAGCAAGCCGCCATGAAGGGCGATCCAAAAGTCATCGAGTTTCTTAACAAGGCACTCACCAACGAGCTGACCGCGATCAATCAGTACTGGTTGCACTACCGCGTGCTGGACGATTGGGGTGTGACCAAACTTGCCGCCTATGAGCGCAAGGAATCGATCGAGGAAATGGAGCACGCCGACAAGCTCGCAGCGCGCGTGCTTTTCCTGAATGGACTTCCGAACTTTCAGGCGATCCACAATCTGCGGGTGGGTGAGACGGTCGAAGAAATCCTTAAGGCCGATATGGCGCTGGAGGAAGACGCGATCCCGCTGCTGCGCGATGCAGTCGAGTATTGCGAAAGCGTGCGTGACTATGTCAGCCGCGACCTGTTCGCCTACATCCTCGACAACGAGGAAGAGCATGTCGACTTTCTCGAGACCCAGTTCGACATGATCGAGCAGATGGGCCTGCCAAACTACGTCCAGCTGCAAAGCAAGGCGGCTGGCGAAGGCGACTGATATAGGCGCTCTGGAGTATTCTTGGGAAGGGCGGGGCCGATGCTCCGCCCCTTCTTTTTTTGTGGGAAGACTTAGCGCGGTTCAGGCCCCTCAGGCCCGTTTGCCGCCAACAGTGTTTCTCGCAGGAAATATCCAAGGCCGGCGATCAGGAGCCCGATAGTAAGCACCCAGAGCAACGCGACGAAACCACCGATCGCGGCTTTGACAAACGCCGACACGAAAAGCACAGCGATCACCACACTGATGACCGCTGCTGCCCCGGTCGACAGCTTGATCGCGATGCGCGCAAAATCCCGGCGCTGGCGCAGCCATTCTAGCTCCCGGTCATGGTTGCTCTGGTTGGTAGCCTCTGAGGGGTTGGACAAGCGCTCTATCCGCCCCGCCAGCCAGATAAGCCGTGCCATCATGACATTCATCAAGCTGCCAATGCCAACTAGTAGGAAGGCGGGCGCGAGGCTGAGTTCTACGGCCTTTTGAACGCTGGCTGTGGAGTTGGGCCCTCTTAGTGCCTCAAAAGCGACCGGTTCCGCAGCGCTAGCGAGCAGGTCCAGCATTATGCCTTGTCCGACCCGGTCGAGTAGTTCCCGCCACCACCGCGATTGGCATTGTAAGGGTTCTTCGGGCTTTTCAACACCACTCGGACAGGCACGGCCCCAAAACCAAGCTTGGCGCGGATGCCGTTGACCAGATAACGCTCATAACTCTTGGGCAGCGCATCCAGGCGGGTGCCGAACACCACAAAGCGTGGCGGGCGGGTGCCTGCTTGGGTGATGTAACGCAGCTTGATGCGTCGGCCTCCCGGCGCGGGTGGAGGATTGGCTTCGAGCGCATCATCAAACCAGCGGTTAAGCGCTGCGGTCGGCACGCGCTTTGACCAGCTTTCGCGGATTTCAAACGCCGCGCCCAGCATGGTGTCGAGGCCCTTGCCGGTCTTGGCGCTGACCGCGAAAAGCGGCACCCCGCGCACCTGCGCCAAACCATCGTCCAGAGCGGCCTTGATCCCGTTGAAGATGCCTGAGGGCGTCTCAGCGGTGTTCTTGCCCGCAATATCCCACTTGTTGATCGCGATCATCAGCGCGCGGCCTTCTTCAAGCACCATGCTGGCAATCTTGAGGTCCTGATGTTCAAGCCCCTGCGTCGCATCAAGCAGCAGCACGACAACCTCGGCAAAGTCCACGGCGCGGCGTGCATCGGCGACTGAGAGCTTTTCAAGCTTTTCGGTCACATTGCGCTTTTTGCGCATGCCAGCGGTGTCGATCAGACGGATTTGGCGAAGACCGTCATCGTCCTCATCGTCAGCGGGCACGCGCGGATCACGCCACTCCCAGTCGATTGCGATAGAGTCGCGGGTGATACCTGCTTCCGGACCCGTCAGAAGCCGGTCTTCGTCCAGCAAGCGGTTGATGAGTGTGGATTTGCCCGCATTTGGGCGCCCGACGATAGCGAGCTTCAGAGGGCCAAGCGGCGCTTCTTCGTCCTCGATCTCAAGCTTGGCCTGTTCGACCTCAGCTTCCCACACCTCAGCCTTGTCGCCGATGATGGGCCAGAGTCCACCAAACAGGTCAGCCACGCCTTCGCCATGCTCTGCGGAAAGCGCCACAGGTTCACCAAAGCCCAGCGAGTAGGCTTCAAGAACTCCGCTCTCCCCTGCAGAGCCTTCTGCCTTGTTGGCAACAAGCACGATAGGAACGTCATGCTCACGCAGATAGCGAGCGATTTCGTTGTCAAGCGGGGTCAGGCCAGCGCGCGCGTCAACAACGAACAGAGCTACGTCAGCCCCCTCCAAGCTCGCCTCTGTCTGCTTTCGCATCCGGCCAGGCAGCGTCTGGGCGTCTTCATCTTCCCAACCGGCCGTGTCTACGATGGTGAATTCAAGGCCCGCCACATCAGCATCGCCCATACGACGGTCGCGCGTAACACCCGGCTGATCGTCGACCAGCGCGAGCTTCTTGCCCACCAGCCGGTTGAACAAGGTCGATTTGCCCACATTCGGGCGTCCGATAATGACGACAGTCGGTTTCATATTCAGCTCGCCTTGATCACGTCCGAAACGTGCCCTCTGCGAGCCGTTATGGCAAGCAGCGCGGGCAGCTTAGCCCTTCTTCGCCACAGGCGGATTCTCGCCGAGGTCCTCAAACCAGGCTTCGACTTCGCCGGAAAGCTTGAGCAGTAAGGGACGGCCCTTGCGGTCAACGGTCTTGCCCGCTTGCACTTTCACCCAGCCTCCCGAGATCGAATATTCCTCAATATCCGTGCGCACGCGCCCCTTGAACCGTATGCCCACGCCGCGCTGGAGCGCGTCAGCGTCGAAATGCGGGCTGGCGGGGCTCACCGCGAGGTGATCGGGCGGAACATCATTTGTGTTTTCATCAGACATGCGCGCGCCCTTATCTGCGCTTTGCGCATGTCACAAGCGCAGAGTGCTTGCCCTTTTGCTCTGCACCCGATAGAGGCGCTCGCTAAATCGCGCGGGGGACCAGAGGGTTTCCCGCGCGGCTTCGTTCGGGCATGCGGGCGTGGCGAAACTGGTAGACGCGCCAGATTTAGGTTCTGGTATCGAAAGATGTGGGGGTTCGAGTCCCTTCGCCCGCACCAGTACCGTTGCGACGCAGCCACAATCAGGGCGCAAAGCCCGTTATACTAATCGCTCACAAAGGCTTTAAAGTACCAACCCCATGCAGACCCAGCAGACCGTCAACGAAGGCCTCAAGCGCGCCTACACCATCACCATCACAGCTGATGAACTGGCTGCGAAGATCGATGCCGAGATCAAGAAAGTGGCGCCGCAAGTGCGGATGCCCGGTTTTCGCCCCGGCAAGGTGCCTGCGAATCTCGTAAAGAAAATGCACGGCGAACAGCTGCACGCACAGACGCTGAATGACACGATCCGCGATTCGGTCGATGAACTGACCAAGAACGAAGAATTGCGCCCGGCGATGCAGCCAGCGGTCACGCTCAACGAAGACTATGAAGAGGGCAAGGACGCGGTTGTCACGGTAGAACTTGAAGTTCTGCCAGTGGTCGAGGCGCCAAGCACGGAAGGTCTGAAGCTCGAAAAACTGGTCGTCCCGGTGAGTGATGAGCAGATCATGGAAGCGATTGAAGGCATCGCTGGCCAGAACAAGAGCTACAAGGATGCCGCCAAGACCAAGAAGGCGGCTGAAGGCGATCAGCTGATCATCGATTTCGTTGGCAAGCTGGACGGTGAAGAGTTCGAAGGCGGCAAGGCCGAAGATGCTGCGCTGGTGATTGGTTCGGGTGCGTTCATTCCGGGCTTTGAAGAACAGCTCACCGGCGTGAAGACCGGTGACGAAAAGACGATCACAGTTACCTTCCCGGAAGAATATCAGGCTGAAAACCTGGCGGGCAAGGAAGCCACATTCGACGTCACCGTGAAGCAGGTGAAGGTCGAAACCGACACCGTTATCGACGATGAGTTCGCGACCAATCTGGGGCTCGACAGCCTCGACAAGCTCAAAGAGATCATGAAAGGCCAGCTTGAGCAGCAGACCGCTGGCCTCACGCGCACGCAGATGAAGCGGCAGTTGCTCGATCATCTGGCCGAGGGTCATGATTTTGCCGTGCCAGAGGGCATGGTGGACGCTGAGTTCGAGCAGATCTGGACTCAGCTTCAGCAGGAAGCAGCCAAGGAAGAAGAGCCTGAGGACGCGCTGAAGCAGATCGAAGACGAAAAGGACGACTACAAGTCGATCGCCGAACGCCGCGTGCGTCTGGGCCTTCTGCTTTCCGAAATCGGTCAGGCTAATGGCGTGGAAGTTACTGCGCAGGAAATGTCGATGCTGATCCAGCAGGCAGCGCAGCAATATCGCGAAGAAGACCGCGAGCGCTTCGTTGAGTACGTGCAGTCAGAGCCAATGGCAGCCGCGCAGCTTCGCGCTCCGCTTTACGAAGACAAGGTAGTCGACTTCCTGTTTGACAAGGCTGAAGTGACCGAGCGTGAAGTGACTACGGAAGAGCTTCAGGCGGCGATTGAAGCAGAGGATGATGCCGAAGCCGAAAAGGCCAAGGCTGCACCGAAGAAGAAAGCGCCCGCCAAGAAGAAGGCTCCGGCAAAGAAAGCAGCTACCAAAAAGGATGCTGACGCAGGCGAGGAAAAGCCGGCTGCGAAGAAGGCTCCCGCCAAGAAACCAGCAGCCAAGAAGGCACCGGCCAAGAAGGCTGACGACGCCGCCTAACTCCATTAAAGGTCGGTCGAGGTTATTCGGCCGGCTTCCACCGTTCAAAGGAAGGCGTGGGCAGCTCAGCTGTCCGCGCCTTTTCGTATGCGGCGCCCAGTTTGAGCACGTCGTGATCCGCCCATTTGGCGCCGAAGAAGCTGATACCGACGGGCAGGTCTTCCACTGCGCCCATTGGGACGGTCAAATGCGGATAGCCCGCAATGGCCGCCGGTGAACCAAACCCGATGGATCCGTTGAAACTGTCACCATTGACAAGGTCGCTCACCCAAGCCGGGCCGCGCGTTGGCGCCATCAGAAACTGCACATCATTGTCTGCCAAAAGAACGTCGAGCGTTTCTTTGCCTGCAATCCGAACGGCATTCTCGCGCGCAGTTTCATAAGCTTCGCGGTCAGTCGTCGCTTCGGCGTCAATGAATATTTCCTGCCCGAACCAACGCATTTCGCGCTCTGCATTGGCCTTGTTAAAGGCGATCAGGTCAGCAAGGCTGCGCGGCGTATCCATGCCTTCGATCTTCGGGATGGAGCGCAGATATTTGCCCATCTCCTCGCGCAGTTCGAATTTGAGGACGGTGAAACTGTCGCGGTACATCTCGCGATTGGGCTCGAACTCGATATCAATCAGCACAGCGCCTGCTGCTTCGAGGTCAGCGCGCGCCTTGCCGAACACTGCGCGGACGTCTTCGCGATTGCCCAATTGGTTGACCATCACGCCGATCCGCACGCCTTCGAGGGAGAACGTGTCGAGACCGGCAGTGTAATCGGCCACGCGCGGGACGCCGATGGTTGCGGCATCGGCTTGGTCCTCTCCCGCAATCGCACTCAGCAACAGCGCAGCGTCATAGACCGTTTGTGTCATCGGCCCGGCCGTGTCCTGGGTGGAGCTGATTGGGATGACATGGGTGCGGCTGACTATCCCAACGCTTGGTTTGAAGCCGACGATCCCATTGATCGAGGCTGGGCAGGTGATCGAACCATTTGTCTCAGTGCCGATTGCACCCCATGCCATGCCTGCTGCAACCGCTGATCCGCTGCCGGACGATGATCCGCACGAATTGCGGTCCGTCGCATGGGGGTTGCGGGTCAGCCCGCCGACCGCACTCCACCCGCTGGTCGAATTGTCGGAACGGATATTGGCCCATTCGGAGAGGTTGGTCTTGCCCAGAACCACACCGCCTGCCTTGCGAAGATTTGCGATCAGCGGAGCGTCACGGCGAGT
Source organism: Pseudomonadota bacterium (assembly GCA_039822745.1). Classification (GTDB taxonomy): domain Bacteria; phylum Pseudomonadota; class Alphaproteobacteria; order Sphingomonadales; family Sphingomonadaceae; genus Erythrobacter. Next base: position 27,755 of record JBCBMN010000013.1, read on the forward strand.
GAAATTGTATTGGAGCGCAAGACTGCCGCCCGTTGTCGCCCATTCCTCGGTTTCGATATTGTCCTTCACCAGAACACTTCGCCCGTCGAGCGGACCTGTACCGGAAGCTTCGCGAGCCTTGAAGCCTGCGGTCAGAGAATGGGTGATGACTGCGTTCAGACCGGTCGGGCCGTCATTGTACTTTTTGATCTGAGCGATCCGATTTGCCATGTCGGCTTCGGCGTCAAAAGAGAGTTCATCCGCGCTTTGCGCAAGGGCGATTGAACCGCCTGCCAATACAAGAGCAAGGATGCTGACAGGGGCGAGATGCGAGGCGCGAGTGATACGGGTCATGCGAGCAACTCTTGCCGCTCATACGGCGCGGTGCAAGCGAATTAGGCTTGCTGAGCGGCGCTTTGTAAGGGTCGTGTGCCAGCGCTGGGGTCTTCTTTGGCAAGGATGGCCAGAGGGTCGATCCCCTCGCGCTCCCAAATGGCGATGCATTCTTCATACACCCGAGCGGGTTTCATATTGAGCTTTGCGCGTGCCTCGTCTGGTGTCATCGCCAGCAAGTCGCGGATCGATTGTTCGGCAATCGGCACGCAGCTTTTGCCTGCCGCCTTTGCGTTCCAGATCGCCTTCATGACCGGGGCCTTGGTAGTGACATTGGCTCTCATCACCAGAGAAGCCGCAATGCCTAGGATCAGGTGCCCGTGGCTTGGCCGTTGACCGAAGACATAGGCTCCCAAGGTCGCTTCACCCAAAGTGTCGCGGCCTATGCCTGAAAGCAGATGCAAAAGATCATGCGTGTCGCGCAGGCGATCATTATACCATTCAATCTGGTCATCAGGTCGACCGCCCTCAAGCCTGAACTCCTCAAATTCTGCGACGAGTCCGGCAGCGCTTAGTCCCTCGGTCTCCATGTAGTCGCAATAGGCATGGGCAAGCGATCCTTCCGGGTAGTCGCGCCGCAATGCCTCGTGATCATCGAGAATGTCGGGCAGGAAGGGCTCTGTTTCGAACACTCGTTTGCCCTCGTCTGAGGCCAGGAATGCGGAGACTGTCTTGTCTACGCTGACCCAGGGCAGGTGATCGAAAAATCGGAAGACTTCAGAGGTGTCTTCCTTGTCTTTCTTGAACTGGAAGAAATGGTACCAGGCTTTGCGTAAGTCACGCTTATACGGCTTGCGATCCTCAGCCCAAAAGGGAAGCCTGTCCAGCCGAGGGTCAGAACTCTTGATTGGGCTGGTTGAATCCATCTCGAGTGTTCCTGTGAGCCATCTAAAGCGTCGGCAAAGTCTCTTTGCCGCTCAACGCGTAACACAGTTAAGGCGGATTAACCATCTTGGGGCGTCACCCTAGCGGATTGGATCTGTCCGTTGCGAGGTTACACTGGGCACTGCTGGCGCGGGATTAACGACTTGGTGGATGGTGCCTCATATGAGAACGCCTCTCGCAAGCAATCTTGTCTTGATGCCCACCCAAGCGACACCGAAAATCCCCGACCCGATAAGCTTCAAAGGTCAGACCCCCATGACTGGAACGCTCGCTCAGCCCGCGCTTCCTGGCCAGTCTGTTCGAATGGCGCGCGCGGATGCCCTATGCGGCTGGTGTTGCTCTTTTGCTCCAGCCCTACTCAAATCCCGATCAGGGCTTTGTCATGGGGATGGCGATGCTGTTCGCGAACCAACTGGTGATGTGGACCATCGTGCTGTTCATCCTGCAATTCTTCCATCGCTATTTCAGCGAAGGTGGCCCACGCACGCAATGACTCGCGGACTGTGCGCTTTCGATGTACCTGTTCCATCACTGCCTCGTGTACATTTACGGCAGAGTGCTGGTGGGCGTTGAGTGGCCTATTGCCCTGGAATTCACCATCCTGACGCTGCTTTCTGCCGGGACCGTGATTGCGATCCATGAAGGGTTGGTGCGCCGTTTTGGCCCCATTCGCCTCCTGTTTAACGGCAAAACAGACATCGAAGAGGTGCGCAAACAGCCCGGTCTGGTCGAGGCGTTCACGAACCGAACCCGGGGTCGAGATCAAACAAGACCCCAAAGTGACCCCTTCGGAGCGAGCGCTTTTCCCAAGTGACGAACAGTCACAATGGTTAAGGCCCTTGAACTATCTGCGCTGGGAACCGAAATAGCCAATCCAGCTCGGAAAAGGATTCCAAACACATGATCGATCTGCTCGGCAATTCCGGTGAAACCTTCGGCGAACAAGGCCAGTTTACACGCGACCCTCTTACTGGCGCTCTGGTGCCTGTCGTCGTCGAGCAGACCAGCCGGGGTGAGCGCAGCTTTGACATCTTCTCGCGCTTGCTGCGTGAGCGGATCGTTTTCGTCACCGGCCAGATCGAAGACGGGATGGCGTCGCTCATCACCGCTCAGTTGTTGTTCCTTGAAAGCGAAAACCCGTCCAAGCCGATCAGCATGTATATCAACTCGCCGGGCGGCGTGGTGACGGCGGGTCTGCAAATCTATGACACCATGCGCTATATTCGCCCCCGCGTTTCGACCGTGGTGATGGGACAGGCCGCTTCGATGGGCAGTTTCTTGCTGGCAGCCGGTGAGCCGGGCATGCGAGTCGCGCTTCCCAATGCCCGCGTCATGGTCCACCAGCCATCTGGCGGCGCGCGCGGCATGGCTTCCGATATCGAGATTCAGGCTCGCGAGATCCTGCGCATTCGCACCCGCATGAACGATCTTTACGTGCAGTTCACCGGCCGTAGCCTCGAGGAAATCGAAAAGGCGATGGACCGTGACACCTTCCTCGAAGCCGAGGAAGCCAAGGAATTCGGTCTGGTCGACGAAGTGTTCGAGACC